>DATHWJ010000438.1:0-4610 GCA_035460745.1 Ideonella sp.
GCGGGATCGACAGCGCGTCGACCAGGCTCTTGAGCAGCAGCGGCACGCTGACGTTGGCGACCTTGGCCGCGATCAGGCAGCCGAGCGCGACCAGCACCCGGGCCTTGTAGGCCCACAGGTAGGGCAGCAGCTGCGCGAGCGTCGCCCAGTCGGTGCGGCGCGGCACGGCCGCGGCCGCCCCCGCGGCGCCCGGGGGCATGGGATGGGCAGCGTTCAGGCTCTCAGGTCGCATGACTCACAATCGTGACACTCTTCGAATGACATTCCCGCCTCCCATGACGACCGACCTCCAGACCGCCCGCGCCGGGCTGCTCAGCGGGCAGCCGAGCGGCGTTTCGCCCGACGCCGAGCTGGTGATGCGCGTGATCCCGATGCCGGCCGACTCCAATGCCAACGGCGACATCTTCGGCGGCTGGATCATGGCCCAGGTCGACCTGGCTGGTGCGGTGCTGGCGTCGCGCATCGCACGTGGCCGCATCGTCACGGTGGCGGTCAACCAGTTCATTTTCAAGCAGCCGGTGTCGATCGGCGACCTGCTCAGCTTCTACGCGCGGGTGGAGCGCATCGGCCGCAGCTCGGTGACGGTCCACATGGAGGTCTACGCGGAGCGCAACCCGGAGGACCCGGTGGTGGCGAAGGTGACCGAGGCCAGCCTCACCTACGTGGCGATCGACCGCCAGGGGAACAAGCGGGCGATCCCGCGCGACTGAGCGCGCGGGCGGCACGGGGCTGGCCGTGGGCCGGCGACCCGATTCAGGCGCGCGCCGCGGCCGGCGAGGGGCGCCGTGCCTCGACCGCTCGCCGCCACAGCCGCCAGCCGAGCAGCAGGCCGATGATCGCGGCGTACACGGCGACCTCGGCGAAGTTGTGCTTGGCCGCGCGCATCCAGAAGAAGTGCAGCAGGCCGAGGCCGGCGATCGCGTACACGGCGCGGTGCAGCGC
Source organism: Ideonella sp. (assembly GCA_035460745.1). Classification (GTDB taxonomy): domain Bacteria; phylum Pseudomonadota; class Gammaproteobacteria; order Burkholderiales; family Burkholderiaceae_C; genus Ideonella. Next base: position 943 of record DATHWJ010000438.1, read on the forward strand.
CTGCCAGCGCTTCGCGCCGAGCGCCTTGATGGCGCGGTTGAACGAGGTGGCGGCCAGCGGCAGCATCAGCAGCAGCGCCGTGAAGCCGACCAGCGCGAACGGCCGCTTGGGAATGTCGCGCGCGATCGACTGCGGGTCGAAGCCCATGTCGAGCCAGGCGTAGGCGAGGAAGTGCAGTACGACGTAGTAGAAGGTGAACAGTCCCAGCATGCGCCGGAAGCGCGCCAGCGCCGGCTGGCCGGTCCACTGGCGCAGCGGCGTGACGGCCAGGGTGAGGCACAGGAAGCGCAGGGTCCAGTCGCCGGTGGAGCGGATCAGCGCCTCGGCGGGGTTGGGCCCCAGCGCGTTGGCGAAGGCGCCGTACAGCAGCCAGGCGAAGGGCCCCAGCGCGGCGAGGAACAGCAGCGGCTTGGCCGCCGGGTGCAGCAGCGCGGAGGTGCGGCGCGGGCGCGCGGCGCGCGCTCCGGTCCAGACGGCACTCATCGGGACAAGCCCTTCCTCAGAAGTTCTTGACCAGGTCCAGCCCCGCGTAGAGCGAGCCGACCTGCGCCTCGTAGCCGTTGAACATCAGCGTCGGGCGCTTCTTCTGGAAGATGCCGTCCTCGCCGATGCGGCGCTCGGTGGCCTGGCTCCAGCGCGGGTGGTCGACCTTCGGGTTGACGTTCGAATAGAAGCCGTACTCCGACTGCGCCGCCTTCACCCACGCGGTGCGCGGCATCTGCTCGACGAAGCGGATGCGCACGATCGACTTGGCGCTCTTGAAGCCGTACTTCCACGGCGCCACGATGCGCACCGGTGCGCCCATCTGCTTGGGCAGCACCTCGCCGTACTGGCCGAAGGCAAGCAGGGTCAGCGGGTGCATCGCCTCGTCGAGCCGCAGTCCCTCGACGTAGGGCCAGTCGAGCACGCCCGAGCGCACGCCGGGCATCTGCTTGGGGTCGGCGAGCGTGGTGAACTCGACGTACTTGGCGTTGCCGGTCGGCTCGACGCGCTTGATCAGCTCGGCGAGCGAATAGCCGACCCACGGGATCACCATCGACCAGCCCTCGACGCAGCGCAGGCGGTAGATGCGCTCCTCCATCGGCGCCAGCTTGAGCAGGTCGTCGATGCCCAGCGTCTGCGGCTTGCGGACCTCACCCTCGATCGCCACCGTCCAGGGTCGCGTCTGCAGCGAGCCGGCGCGCGCGGCCGGGTCGGACTTGCCGGTGCCGAACTCGTAGAAGTTGTTGTAGCTGGTCACGTCCTCGTAGGCCGTGAGCTTTTCCATGGTGATCGCGCCGGGGACGGCGCTGCGCGTGGCCGCCAGCGCGGGGTTCTTGCCCGGGCGCGCCGTCTCGGCGTGCGCGTCGCGCCCCGCCCAGCCGGCCAGCAGGGCGCCGGCGCTGCCCGCGGCCAGGAGCCGCAGCAGGTCGCGGCGCCCCTCGTAGACCGCCCGCGGGGTGATCTCGCTGGCGACGGGATGCTCGTAACCGAGCGCGGTACGGCGGGAGATCAGCATGGGGCCCTCGGCGGTGGCAGTCAGGTTTCGAGGAAGGCTTCGGGATCGAGTTCCGCGCCCCCTCGAGCATCTGTCGCCGCCCGGGCGGGGACCTTACAGCTCCCCGTAGGAGTGCAGGCCGGACAGGAACATGTTGACGCCCAGGAAGGCGAAGGTAGTGACCACCAGGCCGACCAGGCCCCACCAGGCCGCCACGGTGCCGCGCAGGCCCTTCATCAGCCGCATGTGCAGCCAGGCCGCGTAGTTGAGCCAGACGATCAGCGCCCAGGTCTCCTTCGGATCCCAGCTCCAGTAGCCGCCCCAGGCCTCGGCGGCCCACAGCGCGCCCAGGACGGTGGCGATGGTGAAGAAGGCGAAGCCGACTGCGATCGCCTTGTACATGACGTCGTCGAGCAGCTCGAGCGCCGGCAGGCGGGCGACGATCGGGCGGCGCAGCGCCAGCGTCAGCGCGAAGAAGGCGCCGGTGCCGCCGACCAGCCGCAGGCTCGAGCGCAGCGACTGGGCCGCCTCCGCCGGCAGGCCGCCGAAGGCGATGAAGGCGCCGAGCACGGCCAGCAGGCCGACCGGCACGGCCACGAAGGCGATCAGCAGCGCGCGCGTGCTGGCGGTCTTGAGCAGGTAGGCCCAGGCCACCATGGCCGCCAGCGAGAAGGTGCCGTAGCCCACGAAGTTGGCCGGCACGTGCAGCTTCATCCACCAGCTCTGCAGCGCCGGTACCAGCGGCTGGATCTGCTGGGCGTCGCGCGCCAGCGTGTACCAGAGCAGGAAGCCGACCGCCGCGCTGACGATCAGCATCACGAAGGCGCCGAGCGAGCGCACGCTGCCGCCGCCGGCCGGCGCCGCCGGCCCGGCGTGGCGCAGGTAGTGCGCCTCGAAATACAGGTAGAACAGCGACGTCAGCCAGGCGAACAGCACGAACACCTCGTACAGGTTGCTGACCGGGATGTGGCCGATGTCGGCGCCGATCTGGTGGCTCTCGTACCAGCGCACCATGGTGCCGGTGAGCGCCATGAAGATCGCGCCCCAGGCGAGCAGCGAGCCGATGCGGGTGGCCGCCGCCGTGCCGCCGCGCTGGAAGAAGCCGAGCCAGTAGAACAGCGTGCTCATGAAGAACAGCACGCACATCCACAGGATCGCGCTCTGGCTGGCGAACAGGTACTTGAGCAGGAACAGCTGCTGGCCGGCGTCGAGGTCGGCGCCGAAGCCGTCGCTGGTGCGCGCGTACAGGCCGATCGCGACGAAGCTCGCCAGCGCCACCGCCACGGTCAGCGCGCGCAGCGGCGCCCAGAACCAGCCCAGGCCGACCAGCAGCGGCACCGCGCCGGCCAGGATGCCGCGCTCGTAGCCGTCCATATGGGCGCCGTAGCGGCTGAAGGCATAGCCGGCGCCGGCCACGACCAGCACGGCGAAGATCCAGTCGAAGGCGCTGCGGCGCGCCATGAAGCCGGGGGCGCCGAGGGTGAGCGTGGTGGTGTTCATTCGGAGACCTTGACCGTCGTGGACGGCGTGTCGGGCAGCAACGCCGCGCGCAGTTGTTCGAACTCGCGGTCGACGTCGAGCGTCTGGCGCGTCGACGACAGCGCCGCGGTGAGCCGGGTGCCGCCCGAGCCCGGCAGGTCCTGCAGCCAGATCCACAGGCGGCGTTCACGAATGTAGAGCATCGTGAAGACCCCGACGATCAGGAACAGGCAGCCCGCGTAGACCAGGGTCTTGCCGGGGGCGCGCGCCACCTGGAACACGCTCTCCTGGACCTGCTGGAAATCCTCCAGCTCCAGCAGGAAGGGCGCCGGGTAGAAGAAGGCATCGGACAGCGACAGCACCGCCTGGCGCATGAAGTCCTGCGTTGCCTCGGTGGGCTGCAGCGGCACCAGCCTGGCCTGCTCGCGGCCAAGGTTCAGCAGCTCGAACAGCGTGCCGTTCAAGATGCGCAGCAGCACCTCGGCGGTCCGGCCGCGGTCGGCCTCGGGCACGGCCGTCTCCAGGAAGTCCGACACCGCCTGCAGGCCACCGCGGCGCGCGCCGCCGTCGGCACGCGGCGCCTCGGCGCCCGCGAACAGCGACAGCACGCGGCGCGACGAGATCGTCAGCTGCTCGGACAGCTCCGGCTTGTCGGCCGGCACCGCGCGCGCCACGTAGCGGCTCACGGCCTGCTCGCGCAGCGCCGGGTCGC
>DATHWJ010000439.1:0-5054 GCA_035460745.1 Ideonella sp.
GCGCGCGTCTTCAACTCGCCGCGCGCGCTGCGCGACCACCCCGAGAAGCTCGCGATCCTGGAGTTCCCCGAGTTCATCGGGCCGACGCTGGTGACACGCAGCGCGGCCGAGATCCGCGCCTTCCACGCCGAGCAGCGCGACATCATCCTGAAGCCGCTGGACGGCATGGGCGGCATGGGCATCTTCCGGGTGAAGGAAGACGGCCTCAACCTTGGCAGCATCACCGAGACGCTGAACCGCGACGGTGCGCAGACGGTGATGGTGCAGCGCTACCTGCCGGAGATCGTCGAGGGCGACAAGCGCATCCTGATCATCGGTGGCGAGCCGGTGCCCTTCGTGCTCGCGCGCATCCCGCAGGGCAGCGAGGTGCGCGGCAACCTGGCGGCCGGCGGCAAGGGCGTGGCCCAGCCGCTCAACGAGGCAGACCGCCAGACCGCGCTGGCCATAGGCGCCAGGCTCGCCCCGCGCGGCCTGCTGCTGATCGGGCTGGACATCATCGGCGACCGTGTCACCGAGATCAACGTCACCAGCCCGACCTGCTTCCAGGAGATCACCGACCAGATGGGCTTCGACGTGGCCCAGCGCTTCGTCGATGCGCTGGAGGCGGCGCTGGGCTGAGCAGGCCGGCACCGGGTGCTCATTTATTGAGGTGGATCGACCTGCACGCCGGCGCGGAACTGCCCCTCGAAGTGCTCGCCGCCGGCCCAGCGCATGCGGCCCGCGCCCTCCTTGATGCCCTGGCGCCAGCCGCCGGCATAGCGGTCGCCGTTCTTCCAGGTGTAGACCCCCTCGCCGTGCGGCAGGCCGGCGGCGAAGGCGCCCTGGTAGCGGTCTCCGTTGGCGTAGACCATGCTGCCGCCCCCCGCGGGCACGCCGTCGGCCACCGCGCCTTCGTACAGGTTGCCGTTGGCGAAGCGCATCACGCCCGAGCCCTGCGCGCGGCCATCGACCCACTCGCCCTTGAAGGTCTGCCCGCTGGGCCAGGTGAACTCGCCCCGCCCGTGGCCCAAGCCGTGCCGCACCTCGCCTTCGTAGACGTCGCCGTTGGCCCACTCGATGCGGCCCTCGCCCGAGTAGCTGGCGCCCTCGCTGTCGCGCGTGAAGCGGCCTTGCAGCCGCGTCTTGTCGGCCAGCGTGACGTCAAGCGTGTCCGGCGCCGGTGAGGGCGGCGACACGGCGACGGCTGGTACCGTGGGCAGCGGGGCGGCCGCCGCGCCGGCCACTGCCCAGGGCGGTTCGCGCTCGTTGAGCAGCAGGTCGGCCTGCACCAGCGCGATGTCCCGCGCGCCGCCCTGGCACTGCCCGGCGAGCTCGCGCCAGACCGCCTCGGTGGCCTGCGAGCGTTGGCGGCGCTCGGCCGGCGGCAGCGCCGCCGACGCGGCGCGCAGGCGCTCCGTGGCCTGGCGCGCCTTCTCGAAGGCCGGGCTGCACGACGGCGCGTTGTGGCCATCCACGGCCGCCTGGTCGCGCAGCTTCGCCGCGGCCTGCCGGCGGCTGCCGCTGCAGCGCTCGGCCGCCAGGTCCCACAGCCCCTCGGTCTTGCGGAACAGCGCGGCGGCGTCCGGCCAGCGCCGTTCGTCCACGGCCTGCCGGGCCAGGCGCTGCAGGGCGCCGGCGTCTTGCTGGGTCGATTCACACTGCTGCGCCTCGGCCGGCGATTCCCCCAGGCTGGCGCGCATCTGGCGGCTGTCGGCCAGGTTGCGCAGGGCCCGCTCGCGCGCCCGGGCGTCGCAGCTCTCCACCGCCGCCTGCCAGGCGGCGACAGCCCCGTCCACCAGCGTGAGCACCTGCGAGGGCTCGGCCTTGGCGGCCTGGGCGCCGAAGGCCTTGAGGTCGGCTGCATTGGCCTTGTCGGTAGCCGCCGCGCAAGCCGGGCCGCTCGTGGTGGAAGAGACCGACGCCGGCGCGGGCTCAGGCGGCGGCGTCTGCGCGCTGGCCGCAGTGCCTGCCCCCACCACGCACAGCACCGCACAGTGCCACCAGCGGGACGGGTTCGGGGGTTTCATCGCCGGAGTGTGGGCGCGCCAGCATGCCGCCTTGTTGAGGAAAGTCACCGGCCGGTGCGGTGGCCCTCCAGCGCCGCCGACTCAGCGCAGGCTCAGGCTCAGCCGCTTCCACACCGGGTCTTGCCAGCGGCCGAAGAGCACCAGCAGCTCGGGCCGGCTGGCCTGCTTCTCGGTCGCCAGCGTGTCGCGCCGGACCACCTCGAAGCTGCGCTGCGAGCGGCCCTCGACACGCGACTCGCGCACCAGCAGGAAACGCTCGCCGCCCGGCACCCAGCCGGCAAACTCGGCGTAGCCCAGCTCGGGGCCGCTGGCCGCCGGCGGCAGCACGTCGACCACCCAGCCGGCCTCGGCCTGCGCGTCGCGGCGGAAGATCCACAGCTCGCGCCAGGTGGCCAGCGGCTGCACCGCGAGCGCCAGCGCCTGGCCGTCGGGGCTGACACTGGCCGAGGCCGGCCAGACGGTGGCGTAGGTGCAGCGGCGCAGCAGCGGCCGGGCGGCACCGTGCTGGGTGTCGGTCAGCAGCACGCAGGTCTCGCCGGGCGCGCCGAGCTGGGTCACGAGCGCCAGCCGGCCGGCGGGCTTGAGCGGCGGCTCGGCGGCCCAGCGCGAGGCGCCGGCGCGCATCGCGGCCTGGCTGTAATCGAGCAGGTCGGCATCGCTGAGCTCGGCCTTGTCGATCGCGGCGAGCGCCTGCACGGCGCGCTCGCCGGCGCCTTGCACCTCGGCGGCGCTGGCGTCTGGCCGGCGGGTCTGCGCGTAGGCCAGCGCCGCCCAGACGCCGGCCTGGCGCAGCCGCAGGCGATTCTTCAGCGTCTGCGGCAGCGTGCCCGTCTCGACGCGGTCCAGCACCTCGGCGCGCCATTGGTCGAACTGGAAACGCGCCAGCGGCTGCAGCGCGGGGTCGATGCACTCGTGGCGCGTCAGGCCCAGCGCGGCGCGGGCGCGTTGTTCGGCCGACGCCGAGGGCATCGCAAGCACGCGGCGGAAGGCGTCGCCGTCGTAGCAGATCTGCATCGCGCCATCGCGCTCGTAGCTGAACATCTTGACGCCGTAGGGCGCGACGCCTTCGAGGTGCGCCGCCAGCGTCGCGTCATTGGCCTTGCCTTGCCGGCTCGAGGCGCGGCGTGCCAGGCGGTCGGCCAGCGTGCCGAGCGCATCGAAGGGCTCGGCCGTCATCGCGCCGGCCGGCACGGCCTTGAGGTAGGCCGCGGCATAGGCGATGCCCAGCGCCTCGGCGCCCGGCGTGTCGCGCACGAATCGCAGCACCGACAGCAGCTCCGGCGCCTCGGTGGGCAGCGCCGAGGTGGTGCGCACCTGCGCCGCCAGCACGTAGCCGGCGCGCTCGCGGCGGTGGTCGTAGACCTGCAGGTAGTCCATGCGCTCGCCGCGGATCTCCAGCACGTCGCCCTGCCACAGCACGGCCTGCTGCTGCGCGCTGTCGCGCGGCGAGGCGCGCAGCGAGGCCTGGTCCTGGGTGACGATGGCCATAGAGGCGGCCAGGGTGGTGGCGAGGGTGGTGGCCAGCATCACTGCACCTCAGCGCCGTTGCCTTCGGAGGCGCTGCCGTCGCCCTGCGTCAGGGCCGCGTTGCCCTTCAGCGAGCCGACCAGGCCGGCGCCTATGAAGCCGCCATCGGCCGGCGGCGACGCGATGATGACCTGCACCTTGTCCGAGAGCTTGTCGGCCAGCGTCTTCTGTATCAGCAGCGGGTGGCGGCTGATCAGCGCGCCTTCACGCGCCATCTGCTCGCTGTTGACCTTGCCGACACGCTCCAGCCGGTAGACCTCGGCGTCGGCCAGCTTCTGGCGCGAGTCGGCCTCGCCGCTGGCCTCCAGCCGGCGCGCCTGCGCCAGGCCTTCGGCCGACTTGATGCGTGCGAGCTTCTCGGCCTCGGCCTCCAGCTGGCGCTGCTCGATCTGCTTCTGCTTGAAGGGCAGCACGTGTTTCATCGCTTCCTCCTGCGCACGGGCGGCGATGATCTGCTCGCTGGCCGAGGCCTCCGCGGCCTTTTCGCGGCGCACCTTGTCGGCCTCGGCGACCAGCGCGGTCTCCTTGACCTGCTTGTCCTTGAGCTCCAGCGTGTAGCGCATCTTCTCGGTCTCCAGCTCCTCGGCCAGCAGCTTGTCCATGCCCTGGCGGTACTCGGCCGGCAGCTCGATCTTGCCGATCTGCACGCTGCGCAGCTGCACGCCGTCGGCCGCCAGCCGCGGCTTCAGCTCGGCCTCGATGGCCTGCTGGATCTCGCCGCGCCGCGACGAGAAGATCTCTCGCACGGTGTAGCGGGTGAAGATGCGGTAGATCACGCCCTGCACCGCCGGCTGCACCACGTCGCCGCCGATGTTGTCCGGCAGGTCCTTGGACATCGCCCGCAGCTTGGCGGGGTCGAGGGCGTAGCGCACGCTGAGGTCGATGCCGAACGAGAGGCCCTCGACCGACTGGAAGGGCGCGCCGCTGCTGGCCGGGCGGTAGGTCTGGTCGCGCAGCGAGAAGCGGCGCAGCTCGTGCAGGCCGGGCAGCACCAGCACGCTGCCGGCGCCAAACTCGGCGGCGCTGCCGGTGAGCTGGTTTTCGCGCACGCCGACCTCGCCGCGGCTGATGGTCTGCAAGGGCGGGTGGGCCCACAGGCCGTAGCCGGCCGCCGCCACCAGGCCCACCGCGAGCAGCGCGCCGCGGCGGCTGTGCAGGCCGCGCCCGGCGCCGGCGGCGATGCCGCGCAGCCGGCTCGCCGTGTGCACGAAGGCACTGCGCAGGCTCTGGGTCAGGGTGGTCAAACGGGTGTTCATCTCGGTCGCTCCAAACGGTGGGTGGTTGGTGAATCCATTCTTGGCGCCAGCCCCAGGAGCGCTCAAGGCGGGCGCCCGCCCAGATGCCTCCCGCCCCACGGCGAAAGCACTCCGCCGGCGGAAGAAAGACTCACAGCCCCGGCCCACCGCCGCTCGGATAATCCGCCGTCAAACAGGAGCAGCGAATGGTCAAGGTGGCGGTGATCGAGGACGACGTCCCGACCAGCAACCAGCTCAAGGGCTGGATAGAAGCGGCGCGCCCTGG
>DATHWJ010000440.1:0-7144 GCA_035460745.1 Ideonella sp.
CCGGCTTCGTTGCGCACCCGGTCGGCGAACGGCGTCTGGAACATGCGGCCGAAGACCGGCTTCTCCCGCTTGCTGACCTGGCCCGACGAGCAGTCGATCAGGTCGGCACCCGCGGCCTTGAAGGCCTTGGCGATCTCGACCGCATCGTCGGGCGTGATGCCGCCTTCGACCCAGTCGTGCGCCGAGATGCGCACGCTCATCGGCAGGTGGGCCGGCCAAGTCTCGCGCACCGCGGCGAAGACCTCCAGCGGGTAGCGCAGCCGGTGGGCCAGCGGGCCGCCGTAGCCGTCGCTGCGCTGGTTGGTGAGCGGCGAGATGAAGCTGGAGAGCAAGTAGCCGTGGGCGCAGTGCAGCTCCAGCCAGTCGAAGCCGGCCTCGGCGGCCAGGCGCGCGCTGTGCACGAAGTCGTCGCGCACACGGTCCATCTGCTCGCGGGTCATCGCGTGCGACCAGTCGCTGACGCCGTCGAGGTACTGCTGCGGCGAGGCCGACATCAGCGGCCAGTTGCCGTCGGGCAGCGGCTGGTCGATGCCGTCCCAGGCCAGCTGCGTCGAGCCCTTGGCGCCGGCGTGGCCGAGCTGCATCGCGATCTTCGCGTCGCTGTGGCCATGCACGAAGTCGACGATGCGGCGCCAGCCATCGCGCTGCGCGGTGTTCCACAGGCCGGGGCAGCCGGGCGTGATGCGGGCGTCCGGCGAGGTGCAGGTCATCTCGGCCACCACCATGCCGGCCCCGCCCATCGCGCGTGCGCCCAGGTGCACCAGGTGGTAGTCGGCCGGCTCGCCGTCGACACACGAGTACTGCGCCATCGGCGAGACGACGACGCGGTTCTTCAGCGTCACGCTGCGCGCGGTGAAGGGTGTGAACATCGGCGGCGTGGCGCCCTGCCCGGCGCCGCGGGCCTGCAGGCCTGCCCCTGCGGCCAGCCAGTCCTCGAAGTGCTGGACATAGCCGGGGTCGCGCACCCGCAGGTTCTCGTGGCTGATGCGCTGGCTGCGTGTCAGCAGCGAGTAGGCGAACTGCTCGGGGGGCAGGCTGACATAGCGCGAGACGTTTTCGAACCACTCGGTGGAATTGCGCGCGGCGTTCTGGATGCGCAGCACCTCGACGCTGCGCAGCGCCTCGTAGTGCCGCAGGGCCGCGGGCAGATCGCCCGGGTGCTGGCCCATGCTGCGCGCCAGCTCGATCGCGTCCTCCAGCGCCAGCTTGGTGCCCGAGCCGATGGAGAAGTGCGCCGTGTGGGCCGCGTCGCCCATCAGCACCACCGGCGCCCTGCCGTTGTGGTGCACCCAGCGCTCGCAGACCACGCGAGGGAAGCGTATCCATTGCGCCGAGCCGCGCAGGTGGCTGGCATTGGAGATCAGCGGGTGGCCGTCGAGCTGCTTGGCGAAGAGCTGCTCGCAGAAGCGGATGGCGTCCTCCTTCTCCATCGTGTCCAGCCCGGCTTTCAGCCAGGTGTCCTCGCGCGTCTCGACGATGAAGGTGGAGGTGTTGTCGTCGAAGCGGTAGGCGTGGGCCTGGAACCAGCCATGCGGCGTCTCCTCGAACGCGAAGGTGAAGGCCTCGAAGAGCTTGTGCGTGCCCAGCCAGACGAAGCGGCACAGGCGCAGGTCGATGTCGGGCCGGTAGGTCTCGGCGTAGCGGGCGCGGATGCGGCTGTTCAGGCCGTCGCTGGCGATGATCAGGTCGGCGTCGGGGTAGGCCTCGTCGCCGGGCGAGTCGGTCTCGAAGACCAGCTCCACGCCCAGCGCCTCGCAGCGTGCCTGCAGGATGTTGAGCAGGCGCTTGCGGCCGATGCCGCAGAAGCCGTGGCCGCCCGAGACCACCTGGTGGCCGCGGATGTTGACCTCGATGTCGTCCCAGTGGCTGAAGGCGTCGAGGATCTGCGCGGCGGTGGTGGGGTCGGCCGCCTGCAGGTTGCCCAGGGTCTGGTCGGAGAAGACCACGCCCCAGCCGAAGGTGTCGTAGGGCTTGTTGCGCTCGACCACGCGGATGCGGTGGTTCGGGTCCTGCTGCTTCATCAGCAGCGCAAAGTAGAGGCCGGCCGGGCCGCCGCCGATGCAGACGATGTTCACGAGGGAGTCCTTGTCATGACGGCAGTGCCGTGGATCTGCGACAGCACCGCACGGGCCAGCGCCGAGTTCTCGTCGGCCAGGTCGAGCACGATGTCGAAGTGGTGCCGCTCGGGCACCGTCATCACGTCGGCCGGGCCGACGGCTTCGCGCCACGCCTGCGCATAGGCAGCCGTCTGGCGCTGGAAGCCTTGTGTCTCCAGCGCGCCGACCGCCAGCAGCAGCGGGCAGCCGCCGGCCGGCAGGTTCCACAGCGGGCTCAGCGCACGCGCCTCGGGCAGGCCTAGCCGCAGCCACTCGTTGATGTGGCTGGCGACCAGCGGCTGCAGGTCGAACAGGCCGCTGAGCGTGGTGGCCCCGCGGATCACGTCCTGCGGCACACCGAACCCGGCATGCCAGCCCGGCGCCAGCAGCATGCCGACCAGGTGGCCGCCCGCCGAGCTGCCGGCGACGTGGATGCGGCGCGGGTCCAGGCCGTAGTCGCCGGCATGGTGGTAGAGCCAGGCGACGGCCGCGCGGTTTTGCCGCACGATCTCGGCCAGCGAGGTCGCGGGGGCCAGGCCGTAGTCGACGGCGGCCACCGCGACACCGGCCTTCACGAAGGCCTCGGCCATGGGCGCCGCTTCGTGCTTGGACAGGCCGCGCCAGTAGCCGCCGTGGATGAAGACCAGGACGGGCTTGGGATGATCGCCCGCCGGGCCGGTGACCAGGTCCAGCGTCTGCCTCGATGCGGCGTCGTAGGCCAGGTCGAAATGCCCGCCCAGCTTGCCCTTCGCGGCGGCCGTCAGCGCGGTGTACTGCCGCGTGAAGACAGTGAAGTCAGGCACCGTGTTCCTCGCGTTGTACTCGAAGTCGCGCCGCTCGCGGCCGTCGAAGAACAGGTCGACGCTGCCGCTCACTGCTTCGGCCCTTGGCTCGCCGCCCTCAGCACGAAGCGCTGCAGCTTGCCCGACTCGGTGCGCGGCAATGCGTCGCAGAGCTCGACCGCACGCGGGTACTTGTAGGGCGCGATGCTCTGCTTGACGAAGTTCTGCAGCGCCTCGACGAACTGCGGCGTGCGCTCGACGCCCGCCCGCGGCACGACAAAGGCCTTGACGATCTGCCCGCGCTCCGCATCCGGCACGCCGATCACCGCGCACTCCGCCACGTCGGCGTGCTTCAGCAGCGCGTCCTCGACCTCCGGCGCGCCGACGTTGTAGCCCGCCGTGATGATCATGTCGTCGGTGCGCGACTGGTAGACGAAGTAGCCGTCGTCGTCGATCAGGTAGGCGTCGCCGGTGTAGTTCCAGCCGTCTTTCACGTAGTTGAGCTGGCGCTCGTCGTCCAGGTAGCGGCAGCCGGTGGGCCCCTTGACCGCCAGCTTGCCTATGGTGTTGGGCGGCAGCGGCCTGCCCTCGTCGTCCATCACGCAGGCGATGTAGCCGGGGATGGGCTTGCCGGTGGCGCCGCCGCGGGCATGCTGCTCGTCGGCCGAGATGAAGATGTGCAGCAGCTCGGTCGCGCCTATGCCGTCGATCAGCTCGATGCCGGTGCGCTCCCGCCAGAGCTGGCGGGTGGCGGCCGGCAGGGCCTCGCCGGCGGAGACGCACTTGCGCAGCGACGAGAGATCCACGCTGCCGGCCTGGGCCGCCATGGCCCGGTAGGAGGTGGGCGCGGTGAAGCAGACGGTGGCGCGCTGCTCGGCGATCGCGGCCAGCAGCAGGTCGGGCGAGGCCTTCTCCAGCAGCACCGCGCTGGCACCGACGCGCATCGGGAACAGCACCAGCCCGCCCAGCCCGAAGGTGAAGGCCAGCGGCGGGCTGCCGATGAAGACGTCGTCGGCATTCGCGCGCAGCGTCGAGCGCGGCCAGCAGTCGCAGATCGCCAGCACGTCGCGGTGGAAGTGCATCGTGCCCTTGGGCTTGCCGGTGGTGCCGGAGGTGAAGGCGATCAGGCAGGTGTCGTCGGCGGCGGTGTCGACGTTGTCGAAGGTGGCGGGCTTGGCCGCCATCGCGGCCTCCAGGCCACGCGCCGACGGGTCGTTGAAGAAGCGCACCTCGCCCAGCGTGGCGCAGGTGGGCAGGGCGTTCTGCAGCTCCTGGGCCAGCCGCGCGTCGCACAGCGCATGCGCGACCTGCGCCTTGGCGACGATCTCGCAGAGCTCCTTCGCACGCAGCAGCGGCATGGTCGCCACCGCGATGCCGCCGGCCTTGATCACGGCAAACCAGCAGGCCACCATCATCGGGTTGTTGGCCGCGCGCAGCAGCACGCGGTTGCCGGGCACCAGGCCCATGTCTTCGACCAGCACGTGGGCGATGCGGTTGGCCTGGGCGAGCAGCTCGGCGTAGCTCCAGCTCACGCCGCCACCGCTCACGCAGGGCCTGTCGCCATGCCCCGCCTCGACCTGCTTGTCCAGCAGCTCGACCGCGCAATTGATGCGCGCCGGGTAGGCCAGCTCGGGCAGCCCCCACAAGAACTCCGGCCATTGCTCGCGCGGCGGCAGGTGGTCGCGGGCGAAGAGGTCGAGATGGGCGGTGTACGCGGAGGTGCTCATCAGAGGGCGGGCCTTTCAGGGCTGGCGGCAGGGACCGAACGCACGGGTACATCACGAAGACGCCCAAGTACGTTAGAACGGAATGATTTAGGAGTCAAGCAATTTTGATGCGCGCTTTCCCGCACCAGGGTGCAGCGGAGGGGGTGCCGATAATGGTGCAGCCATTGCCCCGCCGCACCTTTTCAGCGAGACGTCCCATGCCCCACCGGACCGCGCAGGCCCCGCCCCCTCCTCTGGCGCAGACACTGTCTTCCCGCGGGATCGCCACGCTGCGGGCGCTGTGGCCGGCACCGGTGTTCGTCGATGCCAAGGAGCGGGCCCGCGTGGTGCTGGGCGCCGCGATCGGCATCGTGCTGACCGCGCTGCTCAGCCGCTGGCTGGCCGGGGCGAGCCCGGCGATGCCCTGGCTGGTGGCGCCGCTGGGCGCCAGCGCGGTGCTGGTCTTCGGCGTGCCGGCCAGCCCGCTGGCCCAGCCCTGGTCGGTCATCGGCGGCAACACGGTCTCGGCGCTGGTCGGCCTCGCCTGCGCGATGAGCATCGGCGATCCCGCGCTGGCCTCGGCCGCCGCGGTCTCGCTGGCCATCGCCGCGATGTTCGCGCTGCGCTGCCTGCACCCGCCCGGCGGCGCGATGGCCTTGCTGGTGGTGCTCACGCACACCACGCACTGGGGCTTCGCGCTGTTCCCTGCGGCCTTCAACTCGCTGCTGCTGGTGGCCGCCGGCATGGCCTACAACTCGTTCACCGGCCGCAGCTACCCGCACGTGCCCCGCCCCGCCGAGCCCAAGACCGACGCCGCGCGCTTCAGCGACGCCGACCTCGACGCCGCGCTGGCCCACTACAACCAGGTGCTGGACGTCAGCCGCGACGACCTGGCCGACCTGCTGGCGCACGCCGAAGCCGCGGCCTACCACCGCCATCTCGGCGAGCTCGGCCGGCTGCGCTGCGCCGACATCATGTCGCACGACCCCGTCACGGTGGAGTACGGCAGCGCGCTGCACGAGGCCTGGGCGCTGCTGCAGCAGCGCCAGGTCAAGGCGCTGCCGGTGGTCGACCGGGTCGGCCGCGTGGTGGGCATCGTCACGCGGGCCGACTTCCTGCGCCACGCCGACCTGCACAGCCCGCAGGGCCTGGGCGAGCGGCTGCGCGCCTTCATCGCCCCTTCGGGCCGCAGCCACTCCGACAAGCCCGAGGTGGTCGGCCAGATCATGACGCGCCAGGTCCGCGTGGCCAGCATGGATCGCCACCTCAGCGAGCTGGTCGCCCTCTTCTCCGAAGGCGGCCACCACCACATCCCCATCGTCGCGCCGGGCGGCCGGCTGGTGGGCATCATCACGCAGTCGGACTTCGTGCGGGCGCTGTATCGTGCGGTGCAGGGGCCGGCGGCTGTTGCAGCGGGTTGAGGTTTGTACACGGGGCGGCGTCGCTTGCGGAGCGTTTGGGGGGCGAGGTCGCCGGGCGGCCAGCTCCGCTCATGTCCCCCGGGCCGTACTACCGAGCGCTCATTCGCGGCCGTGCCGGGCCCTCCTCCTTTACCTCGCTGCGCTGGCCACCCGACACCCTCGCTCGCAGCGCTCAGGCTGTTCAACCGTCAACAGCCACGCTGCTGCCCCGATCCCGCTCCAACACCCGAAAGACCTGCAGACAGGAGAACACCTTGCCCGGACGCCACCACCACGAACGACACCGCGGCGAGCGCATAGGCTGGCTGCGCGCTGCGGTGCTCGGCGCCAACGACGGCATCGTCTCCACCGCCAGCCTGGTGCTGGGCGTGGCCGCCGCGCAGACGGACACCGGAGCCGTGCTGCTGGCAGGCGGCGCCGGCCTGGTGGCAGGCGCCATGTCGATGGCAGCCGGCGAGTACGTCTCGGTGCACACCCAGGCCGACACCGAGGCCGCCGATCTGGCGCGTGAGCGGGCCGAGATAGAGACCGACGCCGCCGCCGAAGAGCGCGAGCTGACCGGCATCTATGTGCAGCGCGGGCTGGACCGCGAGCTGGCCCGACAGGTCGCGCGCCAGTTGACGGTGCACGACGCACTCGGCGCCCACGCGCGGGACGAGCTGGGTATCTCGGCCACCACGGCCGCCCGGCCGCTGCAGGCCGCGATGGCCTCGGCCGCGAGCTTCGCGGCCGGGGCTGCACTGCCACTGGCGGTCGCCGCCAGCGCACCGGCCGCCGCGATGATCCCGTGGGTGGCCGCGAGCTCGCTGGTCTTCCTGGCCGGGCTGGGTGCGCTGTCCGCACAGGCCGGCGGCGCGCCGATCTGGCGGGGCACGGCGCGGGTGGCGGTGTGGGGCGCGCTGGCGATGGCCGTCACCGCCGGCATCGGCAAGCTGGTGGGCACGGCGATCTGAGTTGCCAGGCCGGGCGGTGGGTGCGGCAGCGATCCACGGCGGTGCGGCTGCGCTGTCTTGAGGCGCGCAAACAGCGCGCTTGGCGCCGGCTTGGTGCCTGAAAGCGCTTTCGGGACGCGCACAGGGCCGGCGGAAGCGGCAAAAACCCTGGCACACGCATTGCATATGATTTCCCCCGAGAGGGGC
>DATHWJ010000441.1:0-3507 GCA_035460745.1 Ideonella sp.
GCCGTGCAGCACCAGGCGCTCGCCGTGCGCCCGGGCCGCCGCGGTGGCCGGCGCGGCCTGCGGCGGCGGGTAGGGCAGCGCCAGCGCGGCGAAGTGCTCGGCGATCTCGCGCAGGTAGGCGTCGGAGAGCTGCTCCACCCACACGCTCATCGCCGGGTTGCTGCGCCGGCCGTCGCGGAAGTTGAGCAACTGCTGGTAGAGGTAGCCCGCCGGCTTGCCGGCAATGCGGGGAAAGTAGCCTTGCTGGGTCGCGCGCCCCTGCTTGCCATGGCAGGCGGTGCAGGCCTGCAGGCGCTGCGCGAGGGTGTCGGGCACGGTGTGGGCGGGGGCGAGTGCCTGGGCCGGGGCGGCCAGCGAGCCGGCGGCGGCGCCCGCGAGCGCGGCCACGGCGCACAGGCGAGACAGGCGAGCTCGCATGGCGCGGCTCAAGCCAGTTGGCCGACGGCCAGGCGCGCCAGCGCGATCAGCAGCACGACGAAGACCGCTGCTGCCAGCACCATCGTCAGCAGCAGCGGCACCGGCTTGACGCGGGCCAGCTCGGCGTCGGCGCCGGCGCGCCGGCGGATGCCGAAAAAGCTCCACAAGACCATGCGGATGTAGCGCAGCGTGTTCATGGCGTGACCTCTGGGTTGGTGAGCGCCACTGTGCCCGCCGCCGTGCCGGCCGTGAAGGCTCAGTTCTCGCCGAATCGACCGGATCAGATGCGCGGCGGCAGGTCTTTTCCCTCGTGGAGTGGGCGTATCAGTACAGTCGAGCGGATGCAGCCCATGACCGTATCAGTTGAGCGCGCCGCGCCATGAACCGCTACCAGCAGTACGCCGACGAGATCGCCGAGCTGATCCGCAAGCAGTCGCTGCGGCCGGGCGATCGGCTGCCCTCGGTGCGCCAGGCCAGCGCGAGCCGCAAGATCAGCCCGTCGACCGTCTTCCAGGCCTATTACCTGCTGGAGTCGCGCGGGCTGATACAGGCGCGGCCGCGCTCGGGCTACTACGTGAGCGCGGCGCGCCGCGTGGGGCAGCCCGAGCCGGCCACCTCGCAGCCGCCGGCCGGGTCCACCCACGTGGCGATCAGCGAGCTGGTGTTCGAGGTGCTGGGCTCGGTGCGCCAGCGCGAGGTGGTGCCGCTGGGCTCGGCCTTCCCCAGCCCCGAGCTCTTTCCGCTGGACCGGCTGGCGCGCAGCCTCTCGGCCGGCATGCGCCGGCTGGACCCCTGGCGCATCGCCGAGGACCTGACGCCGGGCAGCCCGGCGCTGCGGCGCCAGATCGGCCTGCGCTGCATCACCGAGGGCATCGATGTCGATACCGACGAGATCGTCATCACCAACGGCGCGATGGAAGCGCTGAACCTCAGCCTGCAGGCGGTGACCCAGCCGGGCGACGTGGTGGCCGTCGAGTCGCCCACCTTCTACGCCGCGCTGCAAGCGCTGGAGCGGCTGCAGCTCAAGGCGGTGGAGGTGGCCACCCACCCGCGCACCGGCATCGACCTGGCCGCGCTGGCGCAGGCGCTGGACCGGCACGCGGTGAAGGCCTGCTGGCTGATGCCCAACTTCCAGAACCCGCTCGGCAGCCTGATGCCCGACGAGCACAAGCGCGCGCTGGTCGAGCTGCTCGCGGCGCGCCAGATCCCGCTGGTCGAGGATGACGTCTACGGCGAGCTCTACTTCGGCGCGAGCCGGCCGCTGCCGGCCAAGGCCTTCGACCGGCAGGGGCTGGTGATGCACTGCAGCTCGTTTTCCAAATGCCTGGCGCCGGGCTACCGGGTCGGCTGGGTGGCGGGCGGCCGCTTCGCGCCGCGCATCGAGCGGCTCAAGCTGATGACCTCGCTCTCGGCCTCGGTGCCTTCGCAGGAGGCCCTCTCGCACTACCTGCAGCACGGCAGCTACGACCGCCACCTGCGCGGGCTGCGCAGCCGCCTGGCGGCCCAGCAGGCGGTGGCGCTGCGGGCGCTGGAGAAGCACTTCCCCAAGGGCACGCGGGTCACGCGGCCGGAGGGCGGCTACTTCGTCTGGGCCGAGCTGCCGGCCGCGCTCGACAGCCTGCGGCTGCACCGGCTGGCGCTCTCGCACAACATCAGCGTGGCGCCGGGCCACCTGTTTTCATCCGACCGGCGCTTCGGCCACTGCCTGCGGCTGAACTACGGCCACGCGGCGGACAAGCGGGTCGAGGCGGCCTTCAAGACGCTGGGGCAACTGGCTGCGACCTTGCTGGCGGGCTGAGTGGGGGTTGGGGACTGACGAACTGAAGCAGGGCCCCGGCCCCGCCGGCGCGCTCAATCGCCCGCCTCGCGGGCCCGGTGCAACTGCACCGAGTAGGTGAAGCGCTCGGCCGGGTGCAGCGTCACCGTGATCTCGAAAGCTTCGCGCGACGTGTCGAAGTAGCGCCGCACGATCTTCAGCGCCGCCGAGCCGGCCGCCACCTGCAGCTCGCCGGCCAGCGCGGCCGGTACCGAGACGGCCTGGATGTCTTGCCGGATCTGCGCGATGCGCCGGCCGTAGCGCGCCTCGATCAGCGTGCTGACCAGCTTCTCGGGCGAGTCGCGCACCAGCTCGCCGATCTCGGCGTAGGTGGGCGGGATGTAGATGTCCGTCCAGCCCATCGGCAGGCCGGCCGCGCCGTCGACCATGCGCAGGCTGGAGATGCGCAGCCAGCGCGTGCCGCCCGGGCAGCCGAGCTCCTTGGCCAGCACCAGGTCGGCCACGATCTCTTCCACCGAGCGCACGGTGCGCACATGCGCCTCGCCGAACTGCGCCAGGTCTTCGACCGAGGCCAGCGACTGGCGGTAGGCGCCGCTGGGCTTGGCGGCCTCGACCCGCGTGCCGACGTTCTTGCGCCGCGAGACCAGCCCCAGCTCCTGCAGCTCGTGCAGCGCCGCCCGCACGGTGTGGCGGCTGGTGCCGTACTGCTCGCAGAGCTCGAGCTCGGTGGGCAGCAGCGAGCCGACCGGGAAGCGGCCGGCCGCAATGCCCTCGGTCAGCTCGCGGGCGATGTGCCCATAGCGCAGCTTGCTCATGACGCGCGCTCCGCCCGCCCGTGCGCGGCCCCGCCTACGCGTAAGCCCTCATGTTGGATATGTCCGAACATACTAAAGTCCTCCTATATGTACGAACATATAAATATGTTCGATTTTAATCAACTTATCGAGGACCCCCGCATGTCGCCTTCTTCGCTCCCCATGGCCAGCACCGTGGTCGACTCCATCCTCTTCCGCGACGCCTTCGGCACGCCGCGCATGCGAGAGATCTTCTCCGACAGCGCGCTGGTCGGGCGCTACATCGAGGTCGAGGTGGCGCTGGCGCGGGCCGAAGCGCGCTGCGGCGTGATCCCGGCCGAGGCGGCCGAAGCGATCGGGCGGGAGTCGCAGCTGGCACGCATCGACTTCGACCACATGCGCCACGAGACCGACATCGTCGGCTACCCCATCCTGCCGCTGGTGCACCAGCTGGTGGCGATGTGCGGCGAGGCCGGCCGCTACCTGCACTGGGGCGCCACCACGCAAGACATCATGGAC
>DATHWJ010000442.1:0-1802 GCA_035460745.1 Ideonella sp.
TCTTCGTTGCGACCCAGCGGGTAGCAGGCCAGCGACTCGTAGGCCAGCGCGAGGTGCAACTCGTCGGCGTCGCCAGCGGCCGTCGCCGCGCGCTCGGCCGCGGCCATGCGCTGCGCCATCTCGGCCCATTGCCAGCGCAGGCAGTGCGCCAGCCCGCTCAGCCGCAGCAGGCGCGCCGACGCCGTCGTCCACGCCGCGGGAAACTGCCCGACCAGCCGCTGCACCTCGCCGGCCGCGCCCTGCAGGAACAGCTCCTGCGAGGCCTGCGCCAGCACCTGCTCGGCGGCCGGCCAGTCGGCCGCCTGCATCAGGTAGCCGACGCGGCGCAGCGGGTCGGGCTCGCTGGCCGCGGCGCGCTGCAGCAGCGCCGGCAGCTCCTCGGGCCAGCGCCGGCGCAGCCGCTCCTGCAGCGCGTCGCGGAAGAGATCGTGCAGCACCAGCGTGCGCTCGGCCGCGTCCAGCGCCGTCACGAAGAGGCCGCGCCGCTCGATGTCCTCCAGCCGCTCGGCGGCCCGCGCGTCGGCGCTGACCGCCGCGCAGCGGGGCGCCGTCAAGGTGGGCAGCACGGCGCAGCGCATCAAGAAGTCGTGCAGCGGCACCGGCATCTCGTCCAGCACCTCGCTGGCCAGATAGTCGAAGAGGTAGCGATCGACCGGCGCGTGGTGGCGCACCGCCTGGCCGGCCGCCGGCCTGTCCAGCGCGGCGCTGGCGTTGCCGGGCCGGGCGCGCAAGGCCGCCAGGCACAGCCTGAGCCCGGCCGGCCAGCCCTGCGTGCGCTCGAAGAGCTCGGCGATGCGCGCCGTGCCCTGCGGCTCGCCCTCGGCCGCGGCCAGCGCCCGGGCCTCGCCGGCACTGAAGCGAAGGTCGTCCTGCGCAAACTCCGCCAGCTCGCCCGCCACCCGCCAGCGGGCCAGCGGCAGCGCCGGCTCGGTGCGGCTGCACAGCACCACAGCCCACGCCGCGGGCAGGCGCTCGATCAGCGCCTCCAGCAGCGTGCGGGCCGACGGCTCGGTGACGCGGTGCAGATCGTCGAACACGATCAGGCCACGCGGCGCCGCCGCGCCGGCCAGCGCATTGAGCAGCTCGGCCACCGCACGCCGCTGGCCCGCGCCTTCGTCGCCGATCAGCGTCGCCAGCGCGTCCGGCGACGTGCGCCACGGCAGGTCGTGCGGCTCCAGCGCAGCGGCCAGGCAGGCGAACAGGCGCTGCGCGTCGTCGTCTTCATCGAGCGAGAGCCAGGCCAGCGCGGTATCGGCCGGCAAGCCGGTGATCAACGCCGCCATCGCCGAGGTCTTGCCGAAGCCGGCAGGGGCTTGCAGCAGCACGATGCGGCGCTCTTGCGTGGCACTCAGCAAGGCCGATTGCAAGGCCGGGCGCTCGACCCGATGCCCGCGCGCGCGCGGCGGCTGGATCTTGGTGATCGCGAATCTGAAGGCGTCCATGGCAACTTCCCCGGCGTCTCGCCGACCGCATGTGACAACCCGCGGCAGCAGCCAGCAGTATCACCGAGCCGGCCTCGCGCCCAGCAACTTCCGGCCGTCCCCAACCCCCCTCGCCAGCCCTCCACAGCATCCAGCTGAGCCGGCCCTGCGCTGTGCGGCGGCTGTGAGAGGCGTCGAGGCGCACAGGTGGGCTGGCCGGCGCGCGCAGCGCGCTTCAACATCAAACCCGGCGCCACTGTTTGAGCGCAGTGCGCGCAGCGCACGCAGCGAGTTCGGCGACGCGGCCAGCCCACCGAGCACCGAGAGCAGTCGGCGCGCAGCGCCGACCGCCGAACCCAGCCGCCGCACAGCGCAGGGCCG
>DATHWJ010000443.1:0-3865 GCA_035460745.1 Ideonella sp.
GCGGTGCCTACGCCCGTCGACACCAACAACCGCCCCGATCTCACGCCCGTGGTGAAGGCGAGCGAGACCGTCGCCCGTGCGCTCAAGAAGGGCGACGTGGTGGTGTACGAGTCCACCGTCTATCCCGGGGTGACCGAAGACGTCTGCGGTCCCATTCTCGCGAAGCTCTCGGGCCTCAAGCAGGGCGTCGACTTCAAGCTCGGCTACTCGCCCGAGCGCATCAACCCGGGCGACAAGCTGCACACACTGACCACCATCACCAAGGTGGTGGCAGGCGACACGCCCGAGACGCTGGAGCGGCTGGCCGAGACCTACGGCAGCATCATCGCCGCGGGCGTGCACAAGGCCTCCAGCATCAAGGTCGCCGAGGCCGCCAAGGTGATAGAGAACACCCAGCGCGACCTCAACATCGCGCTGGTCAACGAGTTCTCGCTGATCTTCCACCGCCTGGGCATAGACACCACCGAGGTGCTGGAGGCCGCCGGCACCAAGTGGAACTTCCTGCCCTTCCGCCCGGGGCTGGTCGGCGGGCATTGCATAGGCGTCGATCCCTACTACCTCACCTACAAGGCCGACGAGCTGGGCTACCACCCGCAGGTCATCCTCGCCGGGCGCCGCATCAACGACGGCATGGGCAAGTTCATCGCCGAGCAGACCGTGAAGACCATGATCCAGGCCGGCCAGCCGGTCAAGGGTGCCGAGGTCATCGTGCTGGGCATCACCTTCAAGGAGAACTGCCCGGATCTGCGCAACTCCAAGGTGATCGACGTGATCCACGAGCTGCAGAGCTTCGGCATCACCGTGCATGTGCACGACCCGGTGGCTTCGGCGCCGGCGGCGCGCCATGAGTACGGTGTCGATCTGGTGGACTGGGCCGCGCTGCCGCGCGCCAGCGCCATCGTCGCCGCGGTGGCGCACGAGTCGCTGGTGGCGAAGCCGCTGGACGAGCTGCTCGCCAAGCTGCTGCCGGGCGGCGCCTACATCGACGTCAAGTGCACCGCCGACGCCGCCGCCCTGCAGGCGCGCGGCCACAGCGTGTGGCGGCTATGACGGCGCCCAACGTCGCCCTGGTGGGCGAGTTGCTGCAGCGCGCCGGCCAGCCGCCGCGGCGCTGGCTGGTGACGGGCAGTGCCGGCTTCATAGGCTCGCACCTGCTGGAGACGCTGCTGGGCGCGGGCCAGCAGGTCACCACGCTGGACAACTTCGAAACCGGCCACCAGGCCAATCTCGACGAAGTGCGCCAGCGCGTCGGTGAGGCCGCCTGGGCGAACCACCGTTTCATCCGGGGCGACATCGCCGAGCCGTCCGATTGCGCGCGGGCCTGCGAAGGCGCCGACGTGGTGCTGCACCAGGCCGCGCTGGGCTCGGTGCCGCGCTCGATGCTGGACCCGCAGGCCACGCACCGCGCCAACGCCACCGGCTTCCTGAACATGCTGGTGGCGGCGCGAGACGCCGGTGCGCGCCGCTTCGTCTACGCCGCCTCCAGCTCCACCTATGGCGATTCGCCCAAGCTGCCCAAGGTGGAAGACCAGATCGGCCGCCCGCTCTCGCCGTATGCCTTGACGAAGTACCTGAACGAGCTGTACGCCGACGTCTTCGCGCGCTGCTACGGCCTGCCGACCATAGGCTTGCGCTACTTCAATGTGTTCGGCGCGCGGCAAGACCCCAACGGCGCCTACGCCGCGGTGATTCCTCGCTGGTTCGCCGCGATGCTGGACGCCGCGCCCTGCGACATCAACGGCGACGGCAGCACCTCGCGCGACTTCTGCTTCGTGGCCAACGCCGTGCAGGCCAACCTGCGCGCCGCGCTGGTCGAGCAGCCCGAGGCGATCAACCAGGTCTACAACGTGGCGGTGGGCGACGTGACCACGCTGTTGCAGCTGCACGAGGCCATCGCCGAGGCCGTCGCCTCGCTGCGCCCCGGGCTGCAGATCGCGGCGCCGCGCATGGGCCCGTTCCGCGCTGGCGACGTGCAGCATTCGCTGGCCGACATCGGCAAGGCCGCGCGCCTGCTGGGCTACCAGCCCACCCACCGGGTGCGCGAAGGCCTGGCCGAAGCGGCGCGCTGGTATGGCGGCGCCGCGGTCAGCGGCAGCGGCAGTGCTCGCTGAGGCCGTGCGGGCTTCATCCCCAGGCGGCGTGGGCACGCTGCACAGCGGCGCTATCGGTCCAGGCGCAGGCGAGCACCAGGTGCGCCGCCGTGGCCGGGGCCGCCACGCTGTGCACCTCCACCGCCACCTCGCCGGGTGCCAGCGCCAGCCGGGTGGAGCGCGGGCCGGGCTCGCCGCCCACGTCGATGGCCGGCAAGGGCGCCGAGAGGCCTACACCCAGCGCCTTCACGCAGGCCTCCTTGCGGGTCCAGCAGGTGAAGAAAAAGCGCTGCCGCGCTGCTCCCTCAAGGCGCGCCCAGGCGGCCTGTTCGCCGGGGCTGAAGCAGGCCTCGGCCAACGCCTCGAGGTCGGCGAGGGTGCCCGGGATCTCCACGTCCACGCCGAGCGGGCACTCGCTGTGCACGCCGATCAGCGCGGTCCGGTCGCGGTGGCTGAGGCTGAAGTGCAGGCCACTGGCGTCGGCCAGGTGCGGCTTGCCGAAGCGGTCGGCCACGATCTGGAGGTCTTGCGGTGAGCGCGCCAGCGTGGCGGCCAGCACCCGGCGCAGCGCATGCCGGCTGGCCAGGCTGCGGCGGGCCAGGTGCGCAAAGGCCATGCGGGCGGCGCGCTGCTGCTCGTCCGGCGGCAGGCCGGCCAGGCCGTACTGCGCCGCGTAGTCGTCCAGGTCCACCAGCCAGAGCTGCAAGCGGGGGCCCAGCCCGTGGGCCAGCGGCTGCAGGGCCGGCGCGCCGCTGGCGCCACCGGGTGTCGTGATCGATGTCAAAGCTGTCTTCGCGTCCCGTTTCGTTGCTGATGCTCACCGACACCGCCATCCTCGGGCCTGGCGGCAGCGAGCGATTCTTGCGCAACCTGGTGAGCCGCCTGCCCGAGCGCGGCTACCGGGTGCAGCTGCTGCAGCTCTCGGCCGAGCTGCCGGCCGAGGCCCGCGTGGCGCCGCCGCTGGACCAGCCCGGTCTCAGCGTGGCCAGCCGGCCCGTGGGGCCGGTCTACGGTGCCGCGGGCTGGGCGGCCTGGTGGGCGCTGCGCCAGCGCGTCGCGGCGGGCGAGTTCGACCTCGTGCAGTCGCAGCACGAGAAGTCGGACTTCATCAACGCCTTGCTGCCGCGCGGGCCGGCCGGCACCGTGCGCATCTCCTGCCGGCGCGACATGGGCTTCCAGAAGACGGCGCGGGTGCGCAGCGCCTTTCGGCGGCTGAATGCGCGCTTCGACCACATCCTGGCGCCCACGCCCGCCATCCTGCAGGGCCTGCAGCGCGACGAAAACGCCGACGCCGGCCGGCTGGCCTGCATCCCCAATGGCGTCGATACCGAACGCTTCGCGCCGGCCGGCGAGGCCGCGCGCGCCGCGGTGCGCGCCGAGCTGGGCTGCGCGCCCGGAGAGCTCGTGATCGGCTGCGTCGCCAGCCTGTCGCCCATCAAGCGCCATGTCGACCTGGTCGATGCGTTTGCCCGCCTGGCCGCGGTACGGCCGGAGGCCCGCCTGCTGCTGGTGGGCGAAGGGCCGCTGCGCGCCGAGCTGAGTGCGCAGATCGCCGCGCTGGGCCTCGCGCCCGCGGTGCGCCTGCTGGGGGCACGCGCTGACATGGAGCGCCTGCTGCCGGCCTTCGACCTGTTCGTGCTGGCCTCCAGCTCCGAGGGGCTGTCCAACGCCATCATCGAGGCGCAGGCCTGCGGGCTGCCGGTGGTGGCGACGGCGGTCGGCGGCAACGTCGACCTGGTGGAGGCTGGCCACAACGGGCTGCTGGCGCCAGCGCT
>DATHWJ010000444.1:0-2996 GCA_035460745.1 Ideonella sp.
TCGCGATCGCGCAGACGGCCGACGGCTATCTCTGGCTGGCCTCGAACAGCGGCCTGTACCGCTTCGACGGCTTGCGCTTCGAGCGCTACGAGCTTTCGTCGCCCGGCCAGCGCCGCTCGAGAGACATCTCGGCCCTGTCCACCACGCCGGACGGCAGCCTGTGGATAGGGTACCGCTTCGGCGGCATCAGCCGGCTGAAGGAAGGCGCCCTGAGCCACCTGGACACCGGCCTGCCGCCGGTCACGGTCTACCAGGTTGCCATTGACGCCCAGGGCGGCACCTGGGCGGCAACCGTCGGCGGTCTGTTCCGGCTGGAGGGGACCCGCTGGGAGGCGGTGGGTGCGGCGTGGCGCTACCCGAGCACTTTTGCGGGGCTGATGCTGATCGACGCCCGCGGCCAGCTCTGGGTCAACAACGGCACGAGCTGGTCGGTGCTGGCCGGCGGCGCACGCCAGTTCGACGCCGAGCCGCGCTTCCCCGCCACGCAGGACCTGGCCCTGGCGCCGGACGGCACGCTCTGGCGCTGGAGCGGCGCCGGTGCGATCTCCGCGGTGGCGGGGCCGGGCGCCGGCGCTGCGGCACCACCCTGGCGGCCCGACTTCAACTTCGGCTCCCTGCTGTTCGAACGCTCGGGCGGCCTCTGGCTCAACACCTATGGCCGCGGCCTGCGGCGCATCGCCGCGCCGCAGCAGGCCGACCCGCGGCTGCGCCGGCCCATAGAGAGCTTCACCCGTGCGAACGGGCTGACCAGCGACCACGTGATGTCCGCCTTCGAGGACCGCGAGGGCAACCTCTGGTTCGGCACCAGCGGCGGGCTGGACCGCTTTCGCGACAGCCCGGTGGTGCTCACCCCTTTCGAGCACGGCCCGGCCACCGGCGTGCTGGCGCCGGCCGGCGGCGGCGAGGTCTGGACGGGCGGCATCAACCAGCCGGCGGCGCGGCTCGACGCCGCCGGCCGCGTGACCGCCATACCGGGGCTGGGCAACATCATCAGCTGCGCCTACCGCGATCCGCAGGGTGTCGTGTGGCTGGGCGGCATCAGCCAGCTCTGGCGCCAGGCGGGTGCCGGTTTCGAGGCGGTGCCGCTGCCCGCCCAGGTGCAGCCCAACAGCGCCATACAGACCATCACGATGGATGGCGACGGGGCGCTCTGGGTCTACCTGCGGCGCGCGGGCTTGCTGCGGCTGCAGGGTGGCCGCTGGCACGATGCCGGCAGCGTGCTGGACGGGCCCTTCGCCAAGGAGCTGCTGGTGCTGGCCACCGACCCGCAGGGCCGCGTCTGGGTGGGCCACGCGGGCAACCGCATCAGCCTGATCGAGCGCGGCGTCGCCACCCGCCGCTTCCAGGACGACAGCGGCCTGGATCTGGGCCGGGTGAATGCGCTGCACTTCCGCGGCGAGCATGTCTGGGCCGGCGGCGAGCTGGGGCTGCAGGTGCTGCGGGGCGAGCGCTTCCACAGCCTGCGCCTGGCCGACGGCCCGCCGCTGCGCGGGGTCTCGGGCATCGTCGAGACGGCCGACGGCAGCCTCTGGCTGAACGAGGCCGGCGGCTTCGTGCACATCCCCGGCGCCGAGGTGGCGGCGGCCCTGCGCGACACGTCGCACGGCCTGCAGGCGGAGCGCTTCGATGCGCTGGACGGCGTGCTGGGCAGTGCGCCGCAGATACGGCCGGTGCCCTCGGCGATCGAGGCCGGCGACGGCCGGCTCTGGTTCACCACCGATGCCGGCGTGCACTGGCTGGACCCCCAGCGCCGCTACCCCGACCCGCCACCGCCCACGGTCGATATCGCCTCGATCAGCACGGCCGCCGCCACCTATCCGGCGGCCGACGGGCTGCGCCTGCCCGAGGGCAGCTCGCAGGTCCGCATCCGCTACACCGCGCCCAGCCTGTCGCTGCCTGAGCGGGTGCAGTTCCGCTACCGGCTCGATGGCGTGGAGAGCGAGTGGCAGGCCGCCGGCAGCCGCCGCGAAGCCACCTACACCAGCCTGCAGCCCGGCCACTACCGCTTCCGCGTGCGCGCCGCCAGCCCGCGCGGCGTGTGGAGCGAGACCGAGAGCTCGGTGGCCTTCGAGGTGCCGCCGGCCTTCCACCAGACCGGGTTTTTCAGGCTGCTGTGCGCCCTGCTGGCGGCCGGGCTGCTCGCCTGGGGCTGGCGGCTGCGCCTGCGGCGCGTCTCGCGCGGCCTGCGCGCGCAAGCCGAGGCGCGCGTGGCCGAGCGCGAGCGCATCGCCCGGGAGCTGCACGACACGCTGCTGCAGAGCACGGTGGGCCTGATCATGCACGTGCAGGCCGCCGCCGAGGACCTGCCTGAGGGGCATGCCGCCCGGCAGTCGATGGAGGCGGCGCTGCAGCGCGCCGACAAGGTGCTGATCGAGGGCCGCAACCGGGTCATGGACCTGCGCGGCCACGACCCCTCGCTGGAGCTCTCCGCCGCCATCGTGGCCTCGGTCACCGAGCTGGCCCAGGCCAGCCGCTCCATGGTGCACACCGCCCTGCACGGCCCCGTCAAGCCGCTGCGCCCCGAGGTCTGGGAAGAGGCGCTGCGCATAGGCCGCGAAGCCCTGTGCAACGCCATCCAGCATGCCGACGCGGCGCGCATCGACGTCAGCGTGGCCTACGGCGACGACGCTTTCCGCCTGGGCGTGCGCGACGACGGCCGCGGCATGGATGCGGCCATCCTCTCGGCCCAGCGCAAGCCGGGGCACTGGGGGCTGGTCGGCATGCGTGAGCGTGCGGACGCGATCGGCGCGCCGCTGGAGATCGCCAGCGCGCCCGGGCGCGGCACCGAGGTCAGGCTCAGCCTGCCCGCCGCGCAGGCGTACGCGCCCGATGGCGCTGCGTCGCCGGGCCACTGGGATCTGCTGCGCCGGCTCTGGCGAGTCTCCTGAGGCCCGGCAACGGGCGAGTCGTCAAGCGTCGATGAGGCCGCGCTTCAGCGCCAGGGTCACCGCATGGGCGCGGTCCCTGGCGTGCAGCTTGAGCAGGATGGTCTTCAT
>DATHWJ010000445.1:0-4513 GCA_035460745.1 Ideonella sp.
GCTCTTCCTGCAAGGGGCGGCGGGCGAGGTGCAGCGGTTGGTCGGGCAGTTTCCGCCCGCGTGGCTGGCGGCCTCGGCGCGCCTGCTGCGGCTGAGCGGGCTGGCGCATTGCCTGCGCTGGCAATGGGGCGAGATGGCGCAGCGCATGGCGGCGGCCGAGCGGGCGGCGGCCGCGGCGAACGACGCCGATGAGCTGCACCTGGCGCTGGCCTACCTCTCGCTGGCCTGCTACCCGCTGGGTCGCAACGACGAGAGCGAGGCCTGCCTGGAGCGCTTGCGCGGGCTGCCGGTCGGGCCGCATGCGCGCGTGGTGGTGCTGCTGGGCGAGTGCACGCAGCACTTCCGCCGCGGCGAGCACGACCAGGTGCCGGCGCTGTATGCCGAACTGGTGGCCGGGCTGGAGCGGCATGGCTCGCTCTTCACCTGGTGGGAGTGCGCGCCGGCGGCGAGCTGGAGCACGCTGCGCGGCATCCGGCCGGTGCTGCAGCGCTATTTCGCCGGCGCGCTGGCGCGGCTGGGCGAGCGCGCGCTGCCGATGCGGGTGGAGGTGCAGGTGCACCAGGCGCTGGCGTCGCTGTGGGGCGGCGAGATCGAGCGCGCGATGGCGCAGGTGGCGGCCGCAGAGAGCGACATGAAGTGGCTGGCCTGCTCGGCCGATACCGAGGTCACCGCGCGCATCGTGCACATGCTGCTCGACGCCGCCCACGGCCGCGCCGAGCGGCTGGCGCAGACCCTGGCCGGCCTGATCGTGCGCGAAGACACCAACCCCGACCTGCAGCGCCGGCGCCTCTGGCAGCACCAGGTCGGCGTCTACGGCGTGCGCTTCTCCGAGGCGCTGGGCAGCGGTGCCGAGGCCTTGCTGCACTGGGCCGCCTACCTCAACGAGCAGCCGCTCTCGCCCGGCAGCAACGCCGATTCGCCGCGGGCCAATGCCGTGCGGGCGCGCTACGCCGCGGCGCAGGGACGCTGGGACGAGGCGGCGGCGCTCTTCGGCAGCGTGTTGCCGCACGTCGGGCGCATGGACACGATGGGGCAGGCCATCGAGCTGCAGCTGCGCGCCGGCCACGCGATGCTGCAGTGCGGCCGTGCGCAGGCGGCCGCGCAGGCCGTGGTGCCGGCGCTGGAGCGCCTGCGGGAAGAGGGTGAGCGTGGGCACGCGTTGATGTGCGGCAGCGCCGTGCTCCGGCAGCTCGCGGACGCGGCCTGGGGCGCGCTGCTGCCGCCCTCGCTGCGGGCCGAGCTGGGCGAGCTGGCCGGTTGGGCGGAGCGGCTGCGCGCCGCGTCGCCGTCTTCGGCGGGGGCCGTGGACGCCGGCGGCGACGCGGCCGAGGCGCCTCGCAACGCCGCCGACACGCTGCTCTCTGCCCGCGAACGCGAGGTGCTGCAACTGATGGCCGCCGGCGACAGCAACAAGCTGATCGCCCGCGCGCTCGACATCAGCCCGCACACGGTCAAGCGCCACGTCGCCAACATCCTCGACAAGCTCGACCTGCCCTCGCGCGCCGCCGCCGGCGCCTGGCTGCAGCGCCACGCCTGAGCTCATCGGGATTTACCCGCTGAGGGCCCGGGCCGGGGCGATCCGGCCGCTTTAAGCGATTACGCTTGGCCGCGGCAGCGCTGCGCAGCACCCCCTCGCAGCGCCGCAACCATGCACGGCCGCGGCCACCCGCTGCAGGCCGCACGCCGGGATCGGCGAACCGGCCCGCGACACGATCGCGGGCCAGAGGAGTGACAAGCGTATGACCCCGCACGACGCATTGCGTCTCCACGTGCCGGAGCCCACCGGGCGGCCCGGCTGCGATACCGACTTTTCCTACCTGCACCTGTCCCGCGCCGGCGAGGTTCGCCGCCCGGCCATCGACGTGCAGCCCATAGACACCAGCGACCTGGCCTACAGCCTGGTGCGCGTGCTCGACGATGACGGCAACGCCGTCGGCCCCTGGGCGCCGGCGCTCAGCCCCGAGCTGCTGCGGCGCGGCCTGCGCACGATGATGAAGACGCGTGTCTTCGACGCCCGCATGCTGATCGCGCAGCGGCAGAAGAAGATGTCCTTCTACATGCAATGCCTGGGCGAGGAGGCCATCGCCACGGCCCAGGCGCTGGCGTTGAGCCCCGGCGACATGTGCTTTCCCACCTACCGCCAGCAGGGGCTGCTGATGGCGCGCGACGTGCCGCTGGTGGACCTGATCTGCCAGCTGCTCTCCAACGAGCGCGACCCGCTGAAGGGCCGGCAGCTGCCCATCATGTACTCGGTGCGCGAGGCCGGCTTCTTCACGATCTCGGGCAACCTCGCGACGCAGTTCATCCAGGCGGTGGGCTGGGCGATGGCCTCGGCGATCAAGGGCGACACCAAGATCTCGTCGGCCTGGATAGGCGACGGCGCGACCGCCGAGGCCGACTTCCACACCGCGCTGACCTTTGCCCACGTGTACCGCGCGCCGGTCATCCTCAACGTCGTCAACAACCAGTGGGCGATCTCCACCTTCCAGGCCATCGCGGGCGGCGAGGGCACCACCTTTGCCGGCCGCGGCGTGGGCTGCGGCATCGCTTCGCTGCGGGTCGACGGCAACGACTTCCTCGCGGTCTATGCCGCGTCGCAGTTGGCCGCCGAGCGCGCCCGCAGCAACCTCGGGCCGACGCTGATCGAGTGGGTCACCTACCGCGCCGGGCCGCACTCCACCTCCGACGACCCCTCCAAGTACCGGCCCGCCAACGACGCGCAGCGCTTCCCGCTCGGCGACCCGATCGCGCGCTTCCGGCAGCACCTGGCCGGGCTGGGCCTGTGGTCCGACGAGGAGCACGAAGCGACGCAAAAGGAGCTGGAGCGCGAGGTCGCCGCGGCGCAGAAGGAGGCCGAGAGCTACGGCTCGCTGGCCGACGGCCGGGCGCCCAGCGCCGCGTCGATGTTCGAGGACGTCTACAAGGACATGCCGGCCCACCTGCGCCGGCAGCGTCAGCAACTGGGAGTGTGAGGCGATGGCACAAGAGATCGAAGAACGGCTGGTGACGCAGGACCCGCAGCAGCGCGGTGCCGCCACCGCCAAGATGACGATGATCCAGGCGCTGCGCTCGGCGATGGACGTGATGCTGGCGCGCGACCCCAACGTGGTGGTGTTCGGCCAGGACGTGGGCTACTTCGGCGGCGTGTTCCGCTGCACCGAGGGGCTGCAGGCCAAGTACGGCAGCTCGCGCGTGTTCGACGCGCCGATCTCCGAGGGCGGCATCGTCGGCGTGGCCGTGGGCATGGGTGCCTACGGCCTCAGGCCGGTGGCCGAGATCCAGTTCGCCGACTACTTCTACCCGGCCTCCGACCAGATCGTCTCCGAGGCAGCGCGGCTGCGCTACCGCTCGGCCGGCGAGTTCATCGCGCCGATGACCATCCGCATGCCCTGCGGCGGCGGCATCTACGGCGGCCAGACCCACAGCCAGAGCCCCGAGGCCTTGTTCACCCACGTCAGCGGGCTGCGCACCGTGATGCCCTCCAACCCCTACGACGCCAAGGGCCTGCTGATCGCCTCGATAGAGAACGACGACCCCGTCATCTTCCTGGAGCCCAAGCGGCTCTACAACGGCCCCTTCGACGGCCACCACGACCGGCCGGTGGTGCCGTGGTCCAAGCACCCCATGGGCGACGTGCCCGAGGGCTACTACACGGTGCCGCTGGAGTCGGCCGCCGTCTTCAGGCCCGGCAGCGCGCTGACCGTGCTGACCTACGGCACCATGGTCTTCGTCTCCGAAGCCGCCGCCGCCGAGGCCGGCATCGACGCCGAGATCATCGACCTGCGCAGCATCTGGCCGCTGGACCTGGACACCATCGTCGCCTCGGTGCAGAAGACCGGCCGCTGCGTGGTGGTGCACGAGGCCACCCGCACCAGCGGCTTCGGCGCCGAGCTGGTGGCGCTGGTGCAGGAGCATTGTTTCTACCACCTCGAAGCGCCCATAGAGCGGGTGACCGGCTGGGACACGCCGTATCCGCATGCGCAGGAGTGGGCCTACTTCCCGGGCCCTGGCCGCGTCGCCGACGCCTTCAAACGTGCCGTGGAGAAGTAAATGGTCAACCCCCACGTTCGCGGCTTCGCCGCTTCACTGCCCCCCGAGGGGGCGCACGCCCCCCTTGGGGCGGCCCGGCGGGAGGCGTAATGGGCATCCATGTCATCAAGATGCCCGACATCGGCGAAGGCATCGCGGAGGTCGAGCTCGTTGCCTGGCGCGTGCAGCCCGGCGAGATGGTGGCCGAGGACCAGATCCTGGCCGACGTGATGACCGACAAGGCCACCGTCGAGATCCCGTCGCCGGTGCACGGCAAGGTGATCGCGCTGGGCGGCGCGGTCGGCCAGGTGATGGCGGTGGGATCGGAGGTGATACGCATCGAGGTGGAGGGGGCTGGCAATCTGAGCGAGAAGGCCGCGGCGCCGGCCGCGTCTGCGCCCGTCGCGGCACCGGCCGCCCCGGCAGCTTCGGCCGCATCCGCGCCGGCACCCACCGCAGCGCCCACGCCGGCACCGGCACCGGC
>DATHWJ010000446.1:0-1648 GCA_035460745.1 Ideonella sp.
GCGGCCCCTGCCCTCGCCCTGGCGCACGATTTTCAGCTCGCGACCGGGCTGGTTGCGCACGATCGGTACGCGCTGGGTGGAATCAAATGGTCGTTGCAACACCATGGCGGAGGGGTTGCGATGAAGGCTCGGAAGCGGCGCTCGGGCCGGGCATTGCGAGGGGTGTTGCGGTCGCCGGGCCGGCCAGGGGTGGCGCGCCGCGAGGATCGGCGTCGGTTCTGGGCGGCGATTACGCTGGGTCTGGCAAGTGAGAAGGCCGCGGCCGGTGTAGGGGTGTCACCAGCGGTGGGGGCACGCTGGTTCCGGGAGGCAGGCGGGATGCCGCCATCGACGCTTGCGCCGTCGTCAAAGCCGTTGTCGGGGCGGTATTTGTCGCTGGCGGAACGGGAGGAGATCGCGCTGTGGCGGGTGCAAGGCCACGGAGTGCGCGAGATCGCCCGCCGGCTGGGGCGGGCCGGATCGACGATCTCCCGCGAGCTGCGGCGCAACGCGGCCACGCGCGGTGGCGACCTGGCGTATCGGGCCAGCACCGCGCAGTGGCATGCCGAGCGGGCGGCGCGCCGTCCGAAGCCGGCGAGGCTTGCTCTCAATGCAGCGCTGCGGACCTACGTGCAGGACCGGCTGGCCGGCGCGGTCGCCACCCCGGGCGGGACCGCGGTCGCCGGGCCGGTCGTGCCCTGGAAGGGCCGCCGGCATGGGCGTCGGCAGGATCGGCGCTGGGCCAGGGCGTGGAGCCCGCAGCAGATCGCCCAGCGGCTGCGGCGCGACTTCCCGGGCGACGAGACCATGCGCATCAGCCACGAGGCCATCTACCAGGCGCTTTACGTGCAGGGCCGAGGGGCGCTGCGGCGCGAGCTGACCGCCTGCCTGCGAACGGGGCGAGCGCTGCGTGTGCCGCGGGCCCGCAGCTGCGGCCGGGGCAAGTCGTTCATCGCTCCGGAGATCATGATCAGCCAACGCCCGGCGGAGGCGGCCGATCGGGCGGTGCCGGGCCACTGGGAGGGGGACCTCATCCTGGGGCTGGGCAGCTCGGCCATCGGCACCCTGGTGGAGCGCGCGACGCGCTTCACGATGCTGCTTCACCTGCCGCGCATGGTGGGGCATGGCGACGCCCGCGAGAAGAACGGGCCCGCACTCGCCGGGCATGGTGCGGAGGCGGTGCGCGACGCCATCGCGGGCATGATCACCACCCTGCCGGAGCAGCTCCGACGGTCGCTGACCTGGGATCAAGGGGCGGAGATGAGCCAGCACGCCCGGCTACGGATCGACACTGGCGTGCAGGTCTACTTCTGCGATCCGCACAGTCCATGGCAGCGCGGCACGAACGAGAACACCAACGGGCTGCTGCGGCAGTACTTCCCCAAAGGCACCGACCTGAGCACACACAGCGCGGACGCGCTCGCAGCCGTGGCCGCGACGCTCAATGCCAGACCGCGAAAGACCCTTGGCTGGAGAACGCCCGCCGAAGCCTTTGACGAGGTGCTACGATCGACGCCGGCAAGCGTTGCGACGACCCCTTGAACCCGGGCTGTGTGCGGGCGCACTTGTGTGCTGCAAGGATCTGCCCCACGCGCGCGATAGCATCATCGAGCTCGTTCGTCGTATGTGGCTCGGCAGCGACAAGCAGCGGCTGCGTGGCCTTGAAGGT
>DATHWJ010000447.1:0-4990 GCA_035460745.1 Ideonella sp.
GACTGGGAGAACGGCACCGAGCGCGAGGACTTCGACGGCATCCGCGAGATGCCGTCCTCCGCCACCAGCGGCACCGGCAGCGGCGGCGACGACGACTTCGAGCCGCAGGACCGCAGCGCCCAGGCGCCGTCGCTGCAAGACCATCTGCGCGGCCAGCTCGCCGGCATGCGCCTGCCCGAGCAGGACGCCGCCGCGGTGCATGTGCTGATCGAGTCGCTGACCGACGACGGCTACCTCGACGGCACGCTGGAGGACATCGCCGAGCGCGTCGCCGACAGCCTCGGCTTGCACGGCGCCGAGGCACGCGAGCACCTGTACGACCAGCTGCGCTGCGGCCTGAAGTGGCTGCAGAGCATGGAGCCGCCCGGCGTCGGCGCAACCTGCCTGGGCGAGTGCCTGGCGCTGCAGCTGCGCCAGGGCCCGGCCTGCGAGGCGCGCCAGGTGGCGATCGCCATCTGCGACGCCCACCTCGAGCTGCTGGCGCGGCGCGACATGCGCAAGCTGGCCACCGCCACCGGGGCCGACGAAGCCACCGTGAAAGCCGCGCAGGGGCTGATCGTGGCCTGCGAGCCCAAGCCGGGCCGGCCGTTCGCGCGCGCCGAGGCGCTGGTGGTGGTGCCGGACGTGATCGTGATCAAGTCCGGCCGCAACTGGAAGGCCACGCTCAACCCCGACGTGATGCCCAAGCTGCGCGTCAGCGATCTCTATGCGCAGGCCATCCGCGGCCAGCGCAACGGCGCCTCCGGGGGGCTCTCGGCGCGGCTGCAGGAGGCGCGCTGGTTCATCCGCAACATCCAGCAGCGCTTCGACACCATCCTGCGCGTCAGCCAGGCCATCGTCGAGCGGCAGAAGAACTTCTTCACCCACGGCGAGATCGCGATGAAGCCGCTGGTGCTGCGCGAGATCGCCGACGAGCTGGGGCTGCACGAGTCCACCATCTCGCGCGTCACCACCGCCAAGTACATGACCACGCCCTCGGGCACCTTCGAGCTGAAGTACTTCTTCGGCTCCTCGCTCAACACCGATGCCGGCGGCAATGCCTCCAGCACCGCGGTGCGGGCGCTGATCAAGCAGTTCGTCGCGGCCGAAAACGTCAACAAGCCGCTCTCCGACAGCCAGATCGCCAACATGCTCGAAGAGCAGGGCATCCAGGTCGCGCGCCGCACGGTGGCGAAGTACCGCGAGGCGCTGAAGATCGCGCCGGCCAACCTGCGCAAAGCGCTGTGACCATGATCCAACCGGTCCCCAAGCGGCGTGTGCCGCGCGAGCCCAGCCAGGCGAGCACGCTGAGCACCGGCACGCTGTTCCTGCCCTGCTCGGCCGGCACCGAGCCCTGGCTGGTCGACGAAGTGCGCGGCCTGCTCGAGCCCGGCACCGTGATCGAGGCCGGGCGCGGCGGGGTGTATGTCGAGGCCGGCCTGTCGGCCGCGATGAAGCTCAACCTCGGCAGCCGGCTTGCGCAGCGCGTGCTGTGGCAGGTCGCCGAAGGGCCCTATGGCCACGAGAACGACCTCTACGACCTCGCCCACCAGGTGCGCTGGACCGACTGGATCACGCCGCGCCAGACGCTGCGCGTGGACGCCTCGGCCTACCGCTCGCCGCTGCAGAGCCTGAACTTCGCGGCGCTGCGCATCAAGGACGCCGTCTGCGACCGCATGCGCGACGCCACCGGCGAGCGTCCCAGCGTGGACACCCGCTTCCCCGATCTTGCGCTGGTGCTGCACGCCGGCCCGGCGCACGCCAGCCTCTCGGTCGATCTCTCCGGCGAGGCCTTGTTCAAGCGCGGCTGGCGCGAAGTGCAGGGCGAAGCGCCCCTGAAAGAGACGCTGGCCGCCTCGATGATCGCGGCCGCCGGCTGGACCGGCCGCGCCGAGGGCGGCGGCCTGCTCGACCCCTGCTGCGGTGCCGGCACCATCGCGATCGAGGCGGCGCAGATCGCCTGCGGCATCGCGCCCGGCCTGCAGCGCCGCTTCGCTTTCGAGAAGCTGCTGCCGTTTCGCGACCAGCTCGGCCTGCTGCAGATGCTGCGCGAGAAGGCCCGTGCCGACGTGCACGCGCCGGAGGTGCCGATCTGGGCCGGCGACGTCTCGTTCCGCATGACCGACTTCGCGACCCGCAACGCCGAGCGGGCCGGCGTGCTGCACGCGATCGAGTTCAAGACCGCCGACGCGCTGCAGCGCCCCGCGCCGGCCGAGCGCGGCACCATGCTGCTGAACCCGCCCTACGGCGAGCGCATCGCGCCCAAGGGCCAGGGCTCGGCGCCCAGGGACGCCGGCCGCGAAACTGGCCGCCTGAGCGAGGCCAGCAAGTTCGAAGGCGCGGCCGACGCCGGCGAGTTCTACAGCCGCCTGGCCAGCCACTGGAAAAAGGCCTACGCGGGTTGGACCGCCCACGTGCTGACGCCCGAGGCCAAGCTGCCCACGCTGATGCGGCTGAAGGAGAGCCGGCGGGTGCCGATGTGGAACGGGCCCATCGAGTGCCGGATGTTCCGCTTCGACCTGGTCAGCGGTTCGATGCGGCGCTGAACGAAGCCCCCACGCTCCCTGGCGGTCGCTGCCCCCCAAGGGGGCTCGCGCAGCGGACCGGCGGAGCCGGATCCGCGCACGCCCTGGGCTGGGTCTACCGCGGCAACGCGCAGCCATCCCTAAGCCCGACAGCCTCCTAGAACTTCGGGGCCGGCAGTGCGTCTTCTTCGACCGCTTCGCAGGCCATGCTGAGGGAGCCCAGTTGCTGGTCCTCGGCGTTCAGCAGCTCGCCGCTGAGGTTGCCGGTCTGCCGGTCTATCGAGACCCGCACCATGGCGACCCGCTTGAGGCTGGGTTGCCAGACGAACAGGCTGCCGCGCCACCAGTCGTAAAAAACCGCGGAGCCGGTGCCCGGCACCCGGTAGGTCATGCTGTAGGTGATGGGCGAGACGTTGTACTTCAGCCGCTCGCCCACCGGCAGCGCGTTGGAGCGCTGTATCAGCGCCGTCTGGTTGTTGTCGCGCAGCGCGAGGTCGAGGTGGCTGGGGGTGGTCTTGCCGCCCGCGCTGGCCTTGCCCTGGCACTTCAGGTAGAGCGAGAACTCGGCCGCCGCGGCTGGCGCAGCGGCCAGCAGCAGGGCCGTACCGGCCAGCAGCGTCGCGCCCAGCCGCGCCCGGGTGCTGCGCGGGCGGAGGTACTGCAGGTGTGTGGGTGGCATCAGGCTTTCCTCCCTCGTTCCCAGGGGCAGTCGGTTATTTTTTCTTCGGCGGCACGGTGGGTGCCGGCGCGGGTGTCGCCGGCTTGGTCACTTCCTTGGAGGCCGGCGTGCTGCCGCCCTGCACGCCCATGCGGCCGCCAGCGCCCAGCCCGCCCTTGACGGTCTGGGCCTGGTAGTTGCGCACCGACTGCACCATCTTGTTGTACGCGTCCATGAAGGCCGCGAGGATCACCTTGCCTTGCGGCGTGCTGGTGAAGGCGCCAGCGCCGGCCGCCGCACCGCCGCCGAACAGCGCACCCATCGCGCCGAAGTCGGTGTTCTTGGCATAGCCCTCCGAGGCCGCCAACTGCACCGACGAGCGGTTGTCGATCAGCGTCAGGATGGTGCCCGCTTCGTTGGTGGAGAAGTTGCCGGCCACCGCGCCCAGCGCCGCGCCGGTGCTGCCGAACAGGCCGCCGATGGCGCCCAGCCCGCCGCCGCCGCGGGTGCCGCCCCGGTCCGACAGCATCACCTCGGGGATCATGGTGTAGTCGGCGGCAGCGATCTGGCCGCCGCCGAAGTTGCTGCCGGCGCGGCCTTCGTCGCCGCGTATCAGGTTGCGCTCGGCGGCGCCGGCGGCCAAGCCGCGGCCGCGGTCGACGATCACGAAGCAGTTGGATTGCTGTATCAGCAAGCGCAGCGCCGGCACCGTGGAGCCCATGCGGTACTGCGACGCATAGGCGCTGTACCAGCTGGCATTGGTCTGCTCGTCGATGCGGATGGTGCCCATGGTTTCAGGGCAGGTCTCCAGCTGGGCGCTGGCGCCGCTGGTGGTGCTGCCGCCGGCCGAGCCGGTGGCAGCGGTGGCGCTGGCACCGCCCGACTGCGGGGCCGTCGCCAGGCAGCCCGCCAGGGCCATGGCCGCCGCAGCCACCAGGCCAAGCTTCAGCATCGGCACACAAGAAAACACGGGTTCGCTGTTGTTGACTGCTGACCGCATGGCGGCTCCCTCCTCAAGTTGATCGAATGCCTAGAACCGGCTGAGTTTAGGGCAGCAGCGGGGGGCGT
Organism: Ideonella sp.; assembly: GCA_035460745.1. Taxonomy (GTDB): domain Bacteria; phylum Pseudomonadota; class Gammaproteobacteria; order Burkholderiales; family Burkholderiaceae_C; genus Ideonella. The sequence continues at coordinate 4,231 of DATHWJ010000447.1, forward strand.
AACAAGACGTTGAAACCTGCAAGTTAGGGGCAGGCCGGCCGCGGCACCACGGCCCGGCCAGCTGCCCGCAGCGCCCGTCAGCGCTTCAGGAAGGCGCCGAACACGTTGCTCAGATCGCCCAGGTCATCTTGCGCGGGCACCTGGCCCTGCGGGGTGAGTTGGTCCACCACCTGCGGCAGGATCTGGCTGAGCTGGCTCAGCAGGTCGCCTTGCTGCAGGCCGGTCTGCTGGCTGAGGGCGCCGACGGCGTCGTCGCCCAGCGCGTTGTGCAGCTGGCCGGGCGAGACCGGCAGGTTCTGGCCGGTGGTCGAGACCCACGAGGCGACGATGTCGCCCAGGCCGCTTTGCTGCAGCTGGCTCACCAGCCCGGCCAGGCCGCCGAGGCCGCCCAGCGCGCCGCCGCTGCTGCTGCCCTGGTTGTTGTTGGCCAGCATGCCGATCACCGCGCTGATCAAGGCGGCGTTGCCGCCGGCACCGGCGCCGCCTGTCTGGTTCTGGCCCAGCATGCCCACCACTGAATCCAACAGTCCCATGATCGATCTCCCCGGCCCAAGGCCTGCTCGGTGCCGGCCGAAGTGGCGGCATCCGGCGCGCATTGCAGCAGAGTCGGGCCGTGCACACAAGCCGCGGGCCGGGCCTGCCGTCCGCAAAGTGGGGCAGCGGAGAGGCTTGCGTGACAAGCTGTCGCAGCGTGTCGCCTGGGCGGTACGCGGGCCTGCGGTCTCTCAAGGAAGCGCCGGGCCGCCCCAAGTTTCCTTGA
>DATHWJ010000448.1:0-14371 GCA_035460745.1 Ideonella sp.
CCTGCACGATGCGCAGCACGTGCAAGGCATCGGGCGGGTGCAGCCACTCCAGCGGCGGCAGGTCTTCGACCTCCCAGAGCATGCGCAGCCCGGCCGATTCGAGCCGGCTGCCAAGGCGGTGGCGCAGCGACGCCAGCAGCGTGACCAGGTCGTGGCCTATCGGCTCCAGCGAGTCGATCACCAGCCGCAAGTCGTCGACGCACTCACGCAGCAGCAGCGCCACCGCGGCGCTGTCGAGCTTGCCCTGCTCTACCAGCACCAGCGAGGACATCAGCGTCGAGCCCAAGCCATCGTGCATGTCGCGCATCAGGCGCTGGCGCTCCAGCAGCAGCGCCTGCTCGCGCTCGATGCCGCGCAGCCGCTCGTGGTTGGCGCGCAGCTCGGCCTCGCGCTCGGCCAGCCGGCCCTCGAGCTGGGCGTTGGTGCGCTCGACCTGGTCGATCGCCTGCGCGTAGCGGCTCTGCACCGCATTCAGGAAGGACAGCAGCAGCACCAGGCTCGCGAACGGCAGCAGGTAGATGCTCTCCGGCGTGATGCGGCCGGCCACCAGCAGCAGGTCGTGCAGCCCGAAGGCCTCGGCCACCCACAGCGCCGCGGCGATCAGCCGGAACTCCGGTCCGCCGCCGCGCCAGGCCACCACCGTGAGCCAGCCGGTGACCCCCAGCGCGACGACCGTGTTGATGAGGTGCTGTTGCAGCAGCGAGCTGATCGGCGACCACGAGAACGGCGCGGTCGCCACCGTCATCGCAATGACGAAACCCACCAGGCTCCACTCCAGCCACGGGTAGCGCCGCGGGTCGAAGCGGAAGGCAAAGAGGTAGACCAGCACCATCACCCACGAGAGCGAGGCATTGGTGGTCCACCAGAACCAGCTGAGCACCGCCGGGTCGGTCGGCATGTCGATGTAGTAGTGCAGGTTGCGCAGCAGCCAGACCACCGACGAGAGCGAAAACAGCAGGTAGGCGTGCTCGCGCCGCCGGCCCAGCCAGAAGATGAAGGAAAACGTGCCCAGCGCCAGGAAGGTCATGCTGCCGACCTGCGGCGCGACGATCTGCAGCAGCCGGCGCCAGCCCAGCCGCCCCTCCAGCTCGTCGCGCGGGCCGACGCAGATGCGCGCGACGCGCAGGCCGGCGCCCGCCTCGTGCACCACGCCCACCGCCAGGTCCAGCCGCGTGCCGGCCGGCGGCGCCGGGCCGAGATCAACCCAGATCGGCCGGTTCCACTGCTCGCGCCGGTGGTCGCTGCCGTCCCAGCGCATCTGCCAGTGGCCGGCGTCGAACTGGATCACCTGCACCGCCCCGCCCGACACCCGCGGCAGGTACAGCGCCAGCGGCTCCTTCAGCCCGGCCGGCACGGTGTAGATGACGCGATACCAGCGCACCTGCAACTGCGGCGCGCCGCCAGAGCGCGGCACCTGGCGCGACGTGGACACCGGCAGGCTCACGGGCTGCCAGGCCGCGGTGTCGTCCGGCGGCGGTGCGTCCACCCGCAGATCGACCTCGGCACTCGGGGTGGTCAAGGCCGGCGTGTAGGGCTGCTCGGCCTGCCAGGCCCGTTCGAAGCGCTGCGCCGGCTGGGCCAATGCCAGGCCACTGAACAGCATGGCCAAGACCGCCACCGCCAACCGCCGCCCCAGCTCAGCGCTCCAATCGAAAACAAACAGCCCCGACGTCGCTAGCAGCACCACCCCCAAGGACTGTGCGCGGATCCGGCTCCGCCGGTCCGCTGCACAAGCCCCCTCGGGGGGCAGCGACCGCCAGGGAGCGTGGGGGCTCAATCTCTCACCAGCCCCAGCTTGCGCGCCTCGTAGATCGCCTCGGTCTTGGAGTGCACCTGCAGCTTGCGGTAGCTGCGCTTCACGTAGGTCATCACCGTGTGGCGCGAGACGTTGAGCATGCGGGCGATCTCTTCGAAGCTGAAGCCCTTGGCGCTGAGCGTCAGCACCTGGCGCTCCTGGGCCGAGAGCAGCGGCTCGCCGGCCTGCGCCGGGTTGGGCGTGGCCTCGGGCGCCAGCCGCAGCAGCAGTTGGCGCGCGATCACCGGGCTGATCGGGCTGCCGCCGGCGTGCAGCGAGCGGATCTGGTCGGTCAGGTCGGCGGCGCGGGTGTCCTTCAGCAGGTAGCCGGTGGCGCCGGCTTCCAGCGAGGCCATCACGTGCGGCTCGTCGCCGAAGACGCTGATCACCATCACGTCGGTCTGCGGCAGGCACTCGTGGGCAAAGCGGATCAGCTCGATGCCGCTGCCGCTGGGCAGGCCCAGGTCCACCAGCAGCACGTCGGGCTTGTGCTCGCGCAGCAGTTGCAGCCCCTGCGGCAAATCCCCCGCCGTGCCGGCCAGGTGCAGGTCGGCCGCCTCGGCCACGACGGACGCGAACGCCGCACGGAAGCGTTCGTCGTCTTCGACGATGACCACGGAGATGGGATTCATGTGGGGCGCAGTGTAGGCCGGCAGGCCGCCACCACCACCCTGCCCACGACCCCGCATCGCCAGCGAGACGGCATCGGCTCAACCATGCGTCACCCGAACAGGGGACAAACCCGCGGTCATCAATGACAAAAGCGCCCGAAGGCGCCCTTGTCCGAGTCGGCTTGCGCGCGCCCGCAGCCGGCGCCGGGCCGCCCCAAGGCGGCTGCGCAACCCGCCCGGCGGGTGGTGCCGCGTACCCGCGGCACCGGGTGCCCCATCTAATCCGCTTGCTTGCGCAGGAATGCCGGGATCTCGATCTCCTCCATCCCGTTCGAGCTCAGCGCCTCGACCTTGGCCGCCGCCTGCGTGCGGCCGGTGCGCCAGACGCTGGGGGTGGAGAGGTGCTCGTAGCTTTGCTGGCCGCCCGAGCCGCCGCCCAGCGGCTGGTGCAGCAGCGGCAGGTTGTCGGTGCCGGTGCGCAGCATCGGGTTGGTCTGGACGACCGTCAGCGGTGCCTGGGCGCGGCGGGCCGACGACAGGCCGGTGGCGATCACGGTGACGCGCAGCTGGTCGCCCAGGCTGTCGTCGTAGGCGGTGCCGTAGATCACGTGGGCTTCTTCGGCGGCGTAGCGGCGGATGGTGTTCATCGCGTTCTTGCTCTCGGCCAGCTTGAAGGTCGAGCGCGCGGCGGCGATCAGCACCAGCACGCCGCGGGCGCCGGAGAGGTCTATGCCCTCCAGCAGCGGGCAGGCCACCGCCGCTTCGGCGGCCTTGTTGGCGCGGTCCGGGCCCGAGGCCATCGCGGTGCCCATCATCGCCTTGCCGGGCTCGCTCATCACGGTCTTGACGTCTTCGAAGTCGACGTTGACCAGGCCCGGGATGTGGATGATGTCGCTGATGCCGCCGACGGCGTTCTTCAGCACGTCGTTGGCGTGCGCGAAGGCCTGGTCCTGGGTGACGTCGTCGCCCAGGACCTCGAGCAGCTTCTCGTTCAGCACCACGATCAGCGAGTCGACGTTGGCCTCCAGCTCGGAGACGCCCAGGTCGGCCTGCTTGCCGCGCCGGCCGCCCTCGAAGTCGAAGGGCTTGGTGACGACGCCCACCGTCAGGATGCCCATCTCCTTGGCCACGCGCGCGATCACCGGCGCCGCGCCGGTGCCGGTGCCGCCGCCCATGCCGGCGGTGATGAACAGCATGTGCGCGCCGGTGATGGCGGTGCGGATCGCCTCCACCGCTTCTTCGGCGGCGCTCTTGCCGACGTCGGGCTTGGAGCCGGCGCCAAGGCCCGTGGTGCCCAATTGCACCAGCTGCGGCGCGGCGCTGCGGTTGAGCGCTTGCGCGTCGGTGTTGGCGCAGATGAACTCCACGCCCTGGACCCCTTGCGAGATCATGTGTTCGACCGCGTTGCCGCCGCCGCCGCCGACGCCTATCACCTTGATCTGCGTGCCTTGGTCAAACTCTTCGATCATTTCGATGGCCATGTGGAGCTCCTTTTGCCGTGTGCAGTTGCCGTATCAGTTGAGAGAGAAACATGAGGCTTCGTGTCGAGCCTCTTGCCGTGGAAAAACAGGTTGTCGTTTGCGGCCCCGGGGTTGAACTTCATCAGAAATTGCCCAGGAACCAATCCTTCGCCTTGCCAAACATCGTCTTCACCGAACCCGCCTGCTGCTGGGCCTTGTGGCCGCGCGTGTGGGCGAGCCGGGCTTCTTCGAGAAGACCCATCACGGTGGCCGAACGGGGGTTGGCCACCATGTCGAACAGCGCGCCCGAATAGATGGGCAGGCCCTTGCGAACCGGCTTGAGGAAGATGTCCTCGCCCAGCTCGACCATGCCCGGCATCACCGCGGTGCCGCCGGTGATCACGATGCCCGAGGAGAGCAGCTCCTCGTAGCCCGAATCGCGTATCACCTGGTGCACCAGCGAATAGATCTCCTCGACACGCGGCTCGATCACGCCGGCCAGCGCCTGGCGGCTCAGCATGCGCGGCACGCGGTCGCCCAGGCCCGGCACCTCGACCTGCTCCTGCGGGTCGGCCAGCATCTGCTTGGCCACGCCGTACTCGACCTTGATCTCCTCGGCGTCCTTGGTCGGCGTGCGCAGCGCCATCGCGATGTCGCTGGTGATCAGGTCGCCGGCGATAGGGATCACCGCGGTGTGGCGTATCGAGCCGCCGGTGAAGATGGCCACGTCGGTGGTGCCGGCGCCGATGTCCACCACCGCGACACCGAGGTCTTTTTCGTCCTCGGTCAGCACCGCGCCGGCCGAGGCCGTGGGGTTGAGCACCAGCTGGTCCACCTCCAGGCCGCAGCGGCGCACGCACTTGAGGATGTTCTCCGCCGCGCTCTGCGCGCCGGTGGCGATGTGGACCTTGACCTCCAGCCGGCTGCCGCTCATGCCTATGGGCTCGCGCACCTCGTGGCCGTCGATGATGAACTCCTGCGACTCGACCAGCAGCAGGCGCTGGTCGTTGGGGATGTTGATCGCCTTGGCGGTCTCGATGACACGCGCGACATCGACCGGCGTGACCTCGCGGTTGTCGCGCACGATCACCATGCCGGTGGAGTTCTGGCCGCGGATGTGGCTGCCGGTGATGCCGGTGTAGACGCTCTCGATCTTGCAGGCGGCCATCATCTCGGCCTCTTTCAAGGCCTGCTGTATGGACTGCACGGTGGCGTCGATGTTGACCACGACGCCGCGCTTGAGCCCGTGCGAGGCGGACACGCCCAGCCCGGCGACCCGCAGCTCGCCGCCCGGCAGCACCTCGGCCACCACCGCCATCACCTTGGCGGTGCCGATGTCCAGCCCTACCACCAGATTCTTGTATTCCTTGGCCATGCGCCTTTCCCTCAGTGTGTTGCTGACGCACTCATGGCGACGTTGTTGGCAAGCCGGGCCGCCGCGCTGGCGGCCAGCGTCGCGGCGGATGGGGAACCCTTGAGCCGCAGCGCATACCCGTCGGTGTGGCGCAGGTCGGCATAAGTCCAGGTCTGCTGGCGGGCGGAGGCGACGCCGCTGACGGTGCTCACCAGCCGCTGGACCCGCTGCGCCACCTCGGCCTCGCTGCCGCGGCCCATCTCGAGCACCGGCCCGGTATCCAGCTCGGCCAGCCAGGAGCCGCGCTCCGACAGGCTCAGCCGCACGGGCGTCGCCTCCAGCGGGCGCAGCAGCGGCAGCAGCCGCTTGTACATCGCGAGCAGGGCCGGCGCGGCTTCGTCGCTGCCGTCGAACTCGGGCAGGCGGTCGTCCTCGACGTCGCCGACATTGGCCTCGAAGACCTCGCCATAGGAGTTCACCAGCCGGTCGTTGCCGCTCTCGTCCTTCAGGATGGCCACCGCGTGGTGCTCCTCCATCTGCACCACCAGCCGGTCGGGCCAGACGCGCCGCACCACCGCATGGCGCACCCACGGCACGCTCTCGAAGGCATGGCGGGCCGCCTGCAGGTCCAGCGTGAAGAAGCTGCCGGCCAGGCGCGGCGCCGCGTTGGCGCGGATGGTGTTCAGGTTGTTGCGGCTCACGTCGCCTTCGAGCTTGATGCTGCGTATCGCGAACTGCGGCTGGCGGGCCAGCCACAGCGCGGCCGCTGCGAGCAGCACGCAGCCCGCCACGACGAACACCAGGGTGGAGGTGGTGTTCATCATGCGGATGTCGGCGGGCAGCTTCGCGGCTTTCATGTCTTGGCGTCGGTGTCCAGGGCAGCGCCGGCGAGCAGGTACAGGCAGAGCTGCGGATAGCCCATGCCGGCAGCCTGGGCCGCCTTGGGCACCAGCGAGTGGCTGGTCATGCCGGGCGAGGTGTTCATCTCCAGCAGGAAGGGCTTGCGGTCGGCGCCGCGGATCATGATGTCGGCCCGGCCCCAGCCGCGGCAGTCCAGCAGCCGGTAGGCCTGCAGCACCAGGCGCTGGATCTCGGCCTCCTCGGCTTCGGGCAGGCCGCTAGGCACGAGGTAGCGTGTGTCGTTGGAGATGTACTTGTGCTCGAAGTCGTAGTTGCCGTCGGGCGCCTGGATGCGCACCACCGGCAGCGCGACCGCGCCGTCGCCCTCGCCCAGCACCGCGCAGGTGACTTCTTCGCCCTCGATGAACTCCTCGCACAGCACCTCGGGGTCGAACTGCGCGGCCAGCGCGACGGCCTCGTTCATGCCCGAGTAGCCGGCGACCTTGGTGACGCCGAAGGACGAACCCTCGCGCGCCGGCTTGACGATCAGCGGCAGGCCCAGCTGGTCCGGCACCTGGCGCACGATCTCGCGCGCATGCTCGGCCTTCTTCAGGCAGCGGTACTGCGGCGTCGGCAGGCCCTCTGCGATCCAGATGCGCTTGGTCATGACCTTGTCCATCGCGATGCTGGAGGCCATCACGCCGGAGCCGGTGTAGGGGATGCGCAGCAGCTCCAGCGCGCCCTGCACCGTGCCGTCTTCGCCGTGGCGGCCATGCAGCGCGACGAAGCAGCGGGCAAAGCCCTCGCGCTTGAGCTCGGCCAGCTCGCGCTCGCTGGGGTCGAAGGCGTGCGCGTCCACGCCCAGCGAGCGCAGGGCCTCCAGCACGCCGTTGCCCGACATCAGCGAGACCGGCCGCTCGGCCGAATCGCCGCCCATCAGCACCGCCACTTTTCCGAGCGACTTCACATCGATGTTCATACCGCCCCCTTCGCCAGCTCGACCACCTGCGCCGGCACGCCGCCGATGGTGCCGGCGCCCATCGTGATCAGCACGTCGCCCGCCTTGGCAAAGGCGCGGATCTCCTGCGAGAGCTCATTGACGTCGTCGATGAAGACCGGATCGACCTTGCCGGCCACGCGCAGCGCGCGGGCCAGCGAGCGGCCGTCGGCGGCGACGATGGGCGCCTCGCCCGCGGCGTACACCTCGGTCAGCAGCACTGCATCCGCCTGGCCCATCACCTTGACGAAGTCCTCGAAACAATCCCGCGTGCGGGTGTAGCGGTGCGGCTGGAAGGCCAGCACCAGCCGGCGGCCGGGGAAGGCGCCGCGTGCCGCCGCGATCACCGCCGCCATCTCCACCGGGTGGTGGCCGTAGTCGTCGATCAGCGTGAACTCGCCGCCCTGCAGCGCCGGCAGCTCGCCGAAGCGCTGGAAGCGGCGGCCGACGCCGTCGAAGGCGGCCAGCGCGCGCACGATGGGTGCGTCGGGCAGCTCCAGCTCGGTCGCCACCGCGATGGCCGCGAGCGCGTTCAACACGTTGTGCACGCCCGGCAGGTTCAGCGTGACGGCGAGGTCGGGCATCGCGACGCCGTTGCGGCGCTGGCAGATGAAGCGCATCTGGCCGCCCTCCAGCGCCTGCACCTCGACCGCGCGCACCTGCACGTCTTCGCCGAAGCCGTAGGTGACCACCGGGCGCGAGATCATCGGCACGATGCTGCGCACGCCGGCGTCGTCGCCGCACAGGATGGCCGCGCCGTAGAACGGCATGCGGTGCAGGAACTCGACAAACGCGCTCTTCAGCCTGGCGAAGTCGTGGCCGTAGGTGTCCATGTGGTCGGCGTCGATGTTGGTGACGACGGCCAGGATGGGCATCAGGTTGAGGAAGGAGGCGTCCGATTCGTCGGCCTCGACGACGATGTAGTCGCCAGCGCCCAGGCGCGAGTTGGCGCCGGCGCTGTTGAGCCGGCCGCCGATCACGAAGGTGGGGTCGACCCCGGCCTCGGCCAGCACGCTGGTGACCAGCGAAGTGGTGGTCGTCTTGCCGTGGGTGCCGGCGATGGCGATGCCCTGCTTCAGCCGCATCAGCTCGGCCAGCATCACCGCGCGCGGCACCACCGGCACCCGCTGGGCGCGGGCAGCGATGACCTCGGGGTTGTCGCCCTTCACGGCGGTCGAGGTGACGACCGCCTCGGCACCGCGGATGTGGTCTGCGTCGTGGCCGGTGTGGATGCGGATGCCGAGCTCGGCCAGGCGGCGCGTGGTCGCCGTGGACGACTGGTCGGAACCCGAGACCGTGTAGCCCAGGTTGTGCAGGATCTCGGCGATGCCGCTCATGCCGGCGCCACCGACGCCGACGAAGTGGATGTGCTTGACGGCGTGTTTCATGCCATGGCCCTCCGGGGGTTCACCAGGCGTTCGATCTCATCGGCCACACGCGATGCGGCCTTGGGGCGAGCGAGGGCCCGCGCTTTTTGCGCCATGGCCAGCAGGGTCTCGCGGTTCAGGTTGCGCAGCACGTCGGCCAGGCGTTGGGGGGTCAATTCAGTCTGGGGCAAATGCACTGCAGCGCCATGTCCGGCCATCAAGCCTGCATTGTCGCGTTGATGCGAGGTCGTGCTGACCACCAGCGGCACCAAAACACTCGCCACGCCGGCCGCGCAGAGCTCACTGACGGTGATCGCGCCGGCGCGGCAGACGATCAGGTCGCAATGGGCCAGGCGCTCGGCCATGTTGTCGACGAAAGGCAGGATCTCGGCCTGCACGCCGAGCGCGGCGTAGCGCGCGGTCACGCTCTCGAGGTGGGCCGCGCCGGTCTGGTGGGTGACGCTGGGGCGCTCGGCCGGCGAGAGGGCGGCCAGCGCGTCGGGCAGGGTCTCGTTCAGCACCTTGGCGCCCAGGCTGCCGCCCACCAGCAAGAGCTTCAGCGGGCCTTGCCGGCCGGCAAAACGCTCGGCAGGCGCGGCCATGTCCTCGATCTCGGCCCTTACCGGGTTGCCGGTCACCAAGGCGCGCTTGATGCCCGCCACCGCCGGGCCGTCGAAGCCGAAGGCGACCCGGTCGGCGACCGGCAGCAAGGCCTTGTTGCTCATCAGCAGGGCAGCGTCGGCATTCACCAGCACCAGCGGCTTGCCCAGCGCCGAGGCCATCAGGCCGCCGGGGAAGCAGACGTAGCCGCCCATGCCCAGCACCGCGTCGGCCGAGCGGCGGCGCAGGATGCGCATCGAATCCCAGAAGGCTTTCAGCAGCCGCAGGCCGCCGGTCAGGGTGTGCAGCAGGCCCTTGCCGCGCAGGCCGGTGAAGGCCAGCGTGTCCATCGCGATGCCGGTCGGCGGCACAAGCTTGTTCTCCATGCCGGTGGACGTGCCCAGCCAGCTGACCTGCCAGCCGCGGGCCTGCATTTCGCGCGCCACGGCCAGGCCCGGGATCACGTGACCTCCGGTGCCTGCAGCCATGATGACCAGATGACGTGTCACGCCCGCCCACCCCTCATGAGTTGCCGGTTCTCTTGATCGACGCGAAGAACGATCGCCAGCGAAATCAGGTTCATCAGGATCCCCGAGCCGCCAAAGCTCAGCAGCGGCAAGGTCAGCCCCTTGGTGGGCAGCAGGCCGAGGTTCACGCCCATGTTGATGAAGGACTGCGCGCCTATCCAGATGCCTATGCCCTGCGCCATCAGGCCGGCGAAGACGCGGTCCAGCGCGATGGCCTGGCGGCCGATCACGAAGATGCGGCGGGTCAGCCAGAAGAAGGCCGCGATCACGCCCAGCACGACGAAGAACCCCAGCTCTTCGCCGATCACCGCGAGCAGGAAGTCGGTGTGGGCCTCGGGCAGGTAGTGCAGCTTCTCGATCGAGTCGCCCAGGCCCTGGCCGAAGAGCTCGCCTCGGCCGAAGGCGATCAGCGAATGCGTCAGCTGGTAGGCCTTGCCCTGGGCGTAGTCCGGGTTCCAGGGGTCGAGGTAGGCAAAGATGCGCTGCCGGCGGAACTCGCTGAAGACGATCATCAGCACGAAGGCGCCCACCAGCACCGCGACGCTGAGGAAGAACATCCGGCCATTGACACCGCCCAGGAACAGGATGCCCAGCGCGATCGCCGCGATCACCATGAAGGCGCCCATGTCGGGCTCGGCCAGCAGCAGCACGCCCACCACGGCCAGCGCCACCGCCATCGGCCAGACCGCCTTGATGAAGTTCTCCTTGACCTCCATCTTGCGCACCATGTAGCTGGCGGCGTACATCGCGATGGCCAGCTTGGCCAGCTCGCTGGGCTGGAAGTTCATCAGGCCCAGCGGCACCCAGCGGCGCGCGCCGTTGACGCCCTTGCCGATGAAGGGCAGCAGCACCACGATCAGCAGCGCCAGCGATGCGACGAAGATCCACGGCGCCCATTTCTCCCAGACCGAGATCGGCACCTGCAAGGTGACCAGTGCGGTGGCGAAGGCGATGGCGATCGCGATCGCGTGGCGGGTCAGGAAATGGGTGGGCAGGTAGCGCGAGAACTTCGGGCTGTCCGGCAGCGCGACCGAGGCCGAGTACACCATCACCAGGCCCAGCGCGAGCAGCGCCAGCACCACCCAGACCATCGCCTGGTCGAAGCCGGCCACCTGCGTGGGCTTGCTGCCGCCCACGCGGATCCAGTCGCGGATGGGCAGGTGCTCGTCGCCCTCCTTCTTGTTCCAGAAGAGCAGGCTGCCGACACGTTCGCGCCAGCCGGCGAAGCCGGGAGCCGTGGCCGAGAGCTTCATGTGCCGATCTCCCCGCGCTCAGCCAGCAGCGCCTGCACGGCGTCGGCGAACACTTCTGCCCGGTGGGCGTAATTGCGGAACATGTCGAGGCTGGCGCAGGCCGGGCTCAACAACACGGCGTCACCCGGCTGCGCCTGCTCGAAGCACCACGGCACGGCGGCCTCCAGCGTCGCGTGGCGCTGCAGCGGCACGCCGGTGGCCGCCAGGGTCTGCGCGATGGTTTCGGCGTCGCGGCCAATGGTGGCCACGGCCCTGGCGTAGCGGGCGATGGGCGCTGCCAGCGGCGTGAAGTCCTGGCCCTTGCCGTCGCCGCCCAGGATCACGACCAGGCGCGACGGCGCCTTGTCGGCACCCAGGCCGCTCAGCGCGGCGACGGTCGCGCCTACGTTGGTGCCCTTGCTGTCGTCGAAGGCCTCGATGCCGCCGACCTGGGCGATCAGCTCGACGCGGTGCGGCTCGCCGCGGTACTCGCGCAGGCCGTGCAGCATGGGGGCCAGCGCGCAGCCTATCGCCGTGGCCAGCGCGAGCGCGGCGAGCGCGTTGGCGGCGTTGTGGCGGCCGCGCACGCGCAGCGCGTCGGCCGGCATCAGGCGCTGCAGGTGGATCTCTTCCTCTTCGTCCTTGCGGCGCTTGATGGTTTCGTCGGCGGGCAAGGCGCGCACCAGCCAGGCCATGCCGCCTTCGGTCACCAGGCCGAAGTCGCCGGCCTTGTGGGGGGCGTCGAGACCGAAGCGCAGCACCGGGCGCGTCAGGGCGCGGGTCGGGCGGCCGCGGCCGGTCTTGACGAGCACGGGGGCGGGCACCATGGCCTCGACCATCGCGTCGTCACGGTTGATCACCATCAGGGTCTGCGGGCCGAAGACGCGCGCCTTGGCGGCGGCGTAGGCGGCGAGGTTGCCGTGCCAATCCAGGTGGTCTTGCGAGATGTTCAGCACCGTCGCGGCGCTGGGCTCGAAGCCCTGCACGCCGTCGAGCTGGAAGCTGGAAAGCTCGAGCACCCAGACCTCGGGCAGGTGCTCGAAGACCGGGGCCGCGGGCGGCGGCGGGGCCAGCACCAGCGGGGTTTCGTCCTCGAGCAGCGCGGCGGCCATGGGCGCATCGGCCGGCTCGGATGCGCCGTCCAGCGCGGCCAGCTCGGTGAGTTCCAGCGGATCGACCACGTCGTCGTCCGGCTCCAGCATCTCGTCGTTGGCGGCCGGTTCGGCCTCGGCCTCGGTCTCGGCAGGCAGCATCTCGGGTGAGGCCGGCAGCTCGGGCACGGCTTGCGCCTCGACGAGCACCTCGAGCGCCGTCTCCGGCGCCGGCTCCAAGTCCAGCGCCGCGCTCAGCGTATCCAGCATGGTCGGGCCGATGTTGCCGGCGATGGCCACGCGGCGGCCGGCCCGCTCCACCAGCAGCGCCGTCAGCGCGGTGGTGGTGGTCTTGCCATTGGTGCCGGTGATCGCCAGGACCTTGGGCTCGTAGCGCCGTGCCGCCTTCAACTCGGCCAGCGCGCGGGCGAAGAGGTCCAGCTCGCCCTGCACCGCGATGCCGACGGCGCGGGCCGCTTGCAGCAGCGGCGCGATGCGCTCGTCCCCAGGCGCCAGGCCCGGGCTCTTCAGCACCAGCTTCGCGTCCAGCAGCGACTCGGCCGCCAGCGCGCCGCTGAACAGCACGGCACCCGGCACATCCGCCGCCAGCGCAGCCGCCTGCGGCGGGTTCGAACGCGAGTCCCACACCCGCAGCAGCGCGCCGTGGCGCGCGCACCAGCGCGCCATCGCCAGGCCGGAGTCGCCCAGGCCCAGGATCAACACGGGGAGTTCGTGCAAGGCGTTCATCAGCGCAGCTTCAGGCTCGCCAGGCCGATCAGGCACAGCAGCATCGTGATGATCCAGAAGCGGATGACCACCTGGGTCTCGTTCCAGCCCGACTTCTCGAAGTGGTGGTGCAGCGGCGCCATCTTGAAGAAACGCCGGCCCTCGCCGAACTTGCGCTTGGTGTACTTGAACCAGCTGACCTGGATCATCACCGAGAGCACCTCGACGACGAAGATGCCACCCATCACGCCCAGCAGGATCTCCTGCCGCGTGATGACGGCGATGGTGCCCAGCGCGCCGCCTAGCGAGAGCGCGCCGACGTCGCCCATGAAGACCTGGGCCGGGTGGGCGTTGAACCACAGGAAGGCCAGGCCGGCGCCCGCCATCGCGGCGCAGAAGATCATCAGCTCGCCGGCCCCGGGGATGTAGGGAAACAGCAGGTACTTGGAGTAGACCGAGCTGCCCGTCACATAGGCAAAGATGCCCAGCGCCGAGCCCACCAGCACCACCGGCATGATGGCCAGGCCGTCCAGCCCGTCGGTGAAGTTGACGGCGTTGCTGGCGCCGACAATGACGAAAAACGTCAGCCCGATAAAGCCGAAAACCCCCAAGGGGTAGCTGACGGTCTTGAAGAAGGGCACCATCAAGTCGGCCTTGGGCGGCAACTCGTTGGAGAAGCCGCTCTGCACCCAGCGTATGAAGAGCTCGATCACCCGGAGGTTGGAGGTCTCCGAAACGCTGAACGCGAGGTAAAGCGCGGCGACGATGCCGATCAGCGACTGCCAGAAGAACTTCTCGCGCGAGCGCATGCCCTCGGGGTCCTTCAGCACCACCTTGCGCCAATCGTCCATCCAGCCGATGGCGCCGAAGCCGAAGGTCACCAGCATCACGATCCAGACGAAGCGGTTGCTCCAGTCGCTCCACAGCAGCGTGGAGGTGCCGATGCCGATCAGGATCAGCGCACCGCCCATGGTGGGCGTGCCGCGCTTGGCGAGGTGGCTTTGCATGCCGTACTCGCGGATGGGCTGGCCTATCTTCAGCTCGGTCAGGCGGCGTATCACCCAGGGCCCGAAAGCCAGGCCGATCAGCAGCGCGGTGACCGCGGCGAGCACCGCACGGAAGGTCAGGTACTGAAAGACGCGCAGAAACCCGAACTGGTCGGGGTACAGCGTCTGCAGCCACTGCGACAGGCTAAGCAGCATGCGGCGCGCCTCCTGCGTTGTCCTGCGAGGCGGCCTGGGGGGTCGTGGCCTGCAGCGCTGCAACGACCTGCTCCATCTTCATGAAGCGCGAGCCCTTGACCAGCACCGACGCGTAAGGCGGCGCTTCGTCGATCGACGCGAGCAACTCGGCCACGGTGGCGAAGTAGCGGGCGCCGGTGTCTTGCACTGCGTGGCGCATCAGCTCGCCCACGCACCACACGGTCTCGATGCCCTTGGCCTGCGCATGGCGGCCCACCTCGGCGTGGAAGGCCGGGCCCTGGTTGCCCACCTCGCCCATGTCGCCCATCACCAGCCAGCGCGGGTTGGGCAACTCGGCCAGCACATCGATCGCGGCGCGTACCGAATCGGGGTTGGCGTTGTAGGTGTCGTCGATCAGCGTGCGCGGCTGGCCGTGCACCATCAACGGCCGCACCTGCGAGCGGCCCTTGACCGGCGTGAACGCGGCCAGGCCCTGCGCGATCGTCTCCGATGCCACGCCGGCGGCCAGCGCCGAGGCGGCCGCGGCGGCGGCGTTCTTCACGTTGTGGCGGCCGGCGATGTGCAGCGAG
>DATHWJ010000449.1:0-2744 GCA_035460745.1 Ideonella sp.
GCTGCGCCGCCAGCTCGGCCATGCGCTCGGCCATCGCCCCATAGCCGGCCTCGTCGGCCTCGCTGCGCTGGCTGGTGAAGATCACCGCGTAGTAGGGTGGGGTGGGGCGAGGGGCGAAGCGGCTTGTCATCGGTGGCTCAGCGAGAGTGGATATGCGAGCGGATCCATGCAGCCAAGGATGCCTCATCCAGCTCGCCTGTGGCCACTGCGAGCATCGTTGCAGTCGCATCCAGCTGCGTCGCGACGAGCCGTTGGCCGTTCAACGCGAGAAAGAGGCCCATCGACAAGAATGCCGCTCGCTTGTTGCCATCGACGAAGCCGTGATTCTTGGCCAACCCCACTGCATAGGCCGCAGCGAGTTCGCTCAGGTCAGGCTCACCGTAGGCCAGCAGATGGTGGGGCCGCGCGAGCGCCGACTCCAGCAGACCACCATCGCGCAGACCGGGGGCACCCCCATGCTCCGCGAGGCTCTCGTCGTGCAACAGTTCAAGCGCGCGACGGTCTATCCAACGCCACGTCACTTGGCCAGCTCGTGGAACGTGTCCCGGTACTCCCGCATGAACTCGCGGCCCAGTGCGAGTTGCTCGCCAAGAGCAGGGTCGTAGGGCAGCATCTTCAATCCATCGGGCGTTTCCACCACATGCACGGTGTCCCCCTTTTCGAGCCGCAAGCGCGCGAGGATGTCCTTGGGCAGGATCAGGCCCAGCGAGTTGCCGATTTGGGTGATCTTGAGTGCGGTGGACATGAGACTCTCCTACGCGTGCAACGGCGCAACGTTATAACAACTGTAATACTTGAGCTGCTGCGGAGCAAGCACACAACTGGCAGCCACAACACCCTGTATCAACGCCCGCAGGGCAGATATCGCGTGCACGACGGCTCCTTTGAGGTGTTGGCCTCGGGTACCACCGCCACCGAGGAACCAAGCCAGACCTTGGGTTGTCGGTGGCGTAGCAGCTTCGATCCGGCTGACCGAAGAGCCGGCTCGGTACGGGTTGTTGTGTGCTGGAGAAGAGTGCATCAGCCAAGATGGCACCACCCGGGACGGAAGCGAGCTCATACCCATCTTGGGCATGGATATGCCCATTTCAGGCACGCCCCGCCATCCTCATATCAACGCCCGCAGCGCATCGATCGCCTGCTCGATGCGCTCCACCGCGTGGATGGTCAGCCCCTCGATGGGTTTCTTGGGGGCGTTGGCCTTGGGCACCACCGCCACCGAGAAGCCGAGCTTGGCGGCTTCCTTGAGCCGCTCCTGGCCGCGCGGGGCGGGGCGCACCTCGCCGGCCAGACCGACCTCGCCGAAGGCGATGAAGCCGCGCGGCAGCGGCTTGCCGCGCAGGCTGCTCTGGATGGCCAGCAGCACGGCCAGGTCGGCCGCGGGCTCGCTGATGCGCACGCCGCCGACGGCGTTGACGAAGACGTCCTGGTCCATGCAGGCGACGCCGGCGTGGCGGTGCAGCACCGCCAGCAGCATCGCCAGGCGGTCACGGTCCAGCCCCACGCTGAGGCGGCGCGGGCTGGGGCCGCCGGAGTCGACCAGGGCCTGGATCTCGACCAGCAGCGGGCGCGTGCCCTCCAGCGTGACCAGCACGCAGGAGCCGGGCACCGGCTCGGCATGGGTGGACAGGAAGATCGCGCTGGGGTTGGCCACGCCCTTGAGGCCGCGCTCGGTCATCGCGAAGACGCCGATCTCGTTGACGGCGCCGAAGCGGTTCTTGATCGCCCGCACCAGGCGGAAGCTGGAGTGCGTGTCGCCCTCGAAGTACAGCACCGTGTCGACGATGTGCTCCAGCACGCGCGGCCCGGCCAGCGCGCCCTCCTTGGTGACGTGGCCGACCAGCACGATGGCGCAGCCGGTGGCCTTGGCGGTGCGGGTGAGCTGCGCGGCGCACTCGCGCACCTGCGAGACCGAGCCGGGTGCGCTGGAGAGCTGCTCGGAGTACATGGTCTGTATCGAATCGATCACGCAGAAGGCCGGCCGCTCGGCCTCGATCGTGGCGAGCACCCGCTCCAGACTGATCTCGGCCAGCACGCGCACCGCCTTGCCGGCCAGGCCCAGCCGGCGCGAGCGCAGGGCCACCTGCGAGGCCGACTCTTCGCCGGTGACGTAGAGCACCACCATGCGGGTCGCGAGCGCGTCCACCGCCTGCAGCAGCAAGGTGCTCTTGCCGATGCCGGGGTCGCCGCCGATCAGCACCACGCCGCCTTCGACGATGCCGCCGCCGAGCACGCGGTCGAGTTCGTCCAGCCCGGTGGGCGTGCGCTCGACCTCGCTGGCCTCGACCTCGCTGAGCGTGACCACCGGCTGCGACTTGGCCAGCGCCTGGAAGCGGTTCTTGGGCGCGGCGTCGCTGGTAGCCGGCTCGGCCACCGTCTCCTGCAGCGTGTTCCAGGCCCGGCAATGGGGGCATTGGCCCAGCCACTTGGGGCTGGTGCCGCCGCATTCGGTGCAGCTGTAGACGGTCTTGGTACGGGACATGGGCGCGATGGGGGCAAGTACGGGGCAAGGGGGAGCGGCGATTCTCGGCCACCGCGGCCACCCGGGCCGAACACACTTGGATGCGTGGCGAAGGGCGAAACCGGCATGCCGGGCCTGCCGGCCCTGCCGGGTCATGGCTTCTCCGGCGCCTACTACACTGCGCCGACCGACCGCTGAAGCCCCCGCACCCCACGGAATTCCTCACATGGCTCACCTTCTCCATCGCCACCGTCGCGATCAGCCTCTCGCCCGGCCCGGGCGC
>DATHWJ010000450.1:0-16425 GCA_035460745.1 Ideonella sp.
GATGCCGTGGCGCTCGACGACCGCCGTCAGCGCCGACGCGTCGGTCACGTCCAGCGCCTCGTGGGCCACGCCCGGCACGCGGCCTTGCGGCGCCAGGTCGCTGGTGACGACCGTGGCGGCGCCGTCGCGCGCAGCCAGCGCCTCGGCCAGCTCGGTGCCGATCTGGCCGTTGGCGCCGATGATGAGAACTTTCGCCTTCATTTGATCAGCCCGAGTTCATGGCCCGCCTGCGTGAAGGCCGCGACCGCGCGCTCCAGGTGTGCCCGCTCGTGGCCGGCGCTCATCTGCACGCGGATGCGCGCCTGGCCCTTGGGTACCACCGGGAAGAAGAAGCCGACCACGTAGACGCCCAGCTCCAGCAGCCGCGCGGCCAGGGCCTGCGCCTTGACGGCTTCGTAGACCATGATGGGCACGATGGGGTGGTCGCCCGGCTTGATCTCGAAGCCGGCGGCGCTGATGGCGGCGCGGAAATAGGTGGTGTTGGCTTCCAGCTTGTCGCGCAGCGCGGTGGACGACTCCAGCAGGTCCAGCACCGCGATGGACGCGCCGACGATGGACGGCGCGACGGTGTTGGAGAAGAGGTAGGGCCGCGAGCGTTGGCGCAGCAGGTCCACCACCTCCTTGCGCGCCGCCGTGAAGCCGCCGGACGCGCCGCCCAGCGCCTTGCCCAGCGTGCCGGTGATGATGTCGATCTTGCCAAACACACCGCGGTGCTCGTGCGTGCCGCGGCCGGTGGCGCCCATGAAGCCACTGGCATGGCACTCGTCCACGCCCAGCAGCGCGCCGAAGCGGTCGCACAGGGCGCGTATCTTGTCGAGCTGCGCCACCGTGCCGTCCATCGAGAACACGCCGTCGGTGAAGACCAGCTTGAAGCGGGCGCCCTTCTCCTGCGCCTCGGCCAGGCAGCGCTCCAGGTCGGCCATGTCGTTGTGCTTGTAGCGCCAGCGCTGGGCCTTGCACAGGCGGATGCCGTCGATGATGGAGGCGTGGTTCAGCTCGTCGCTGATGATGGCGTCGGCCTCGGTGAGCAAGGGCTCGAACAGGCCGCCGTTGGCGTCGAAGGCGGCGGCGTAGAGGATGGCGTCCTCGGTGCCGAGGAACCGGGCCAGGCGCGCTTCCAGCGTCTTGTGCAGGTCTTGCGTGCCGCAGATGAAGCGCACCGAGCTGAGGCCGTAGCCGTGCGTGCGCAGCGCCTCGTGGGCCGCCTCTATGACCAGCGGGTGGCTGGACAGGCCGAGGTAGTTGTTGGCGCAGAGGTTGATGACCTCGCGGCCATCGGCCGTGCGGATCTCGGCGCCCTGCGGCGTGGCGATGATGCGCTCGGCCTTGTAGAGGCCGGCGTCGCGTATGCCTTGCAGCTCTTGCTGCAGGTGGCCGTAGAAGGCGGTGGTGTCAGTGGACATGGCGTGTGCAGTGAACGATGTTCGGTAGAATGTCGATAGTTCGATATATCGAACGAGTGTGCAGTATCATAAACAAATCGCCGCTGGTCAAGCCCTCGCTGTTCATTGTTCATGTCACCCCGCCCCACCCCGCCCGAGCCGCCCCGCGTCGGCGAAACCTTGGCCGCCCTGCGGCAGGCCCGCGCCTTGTCGCTGGACGAGTTGTCGCGCCAGGCGGGTGTCTCGAAGTCGATGTTGTCGCAGATCGAGCGCAACCAGGCCAATCCCACGGTGGCCGTGGTGTGGCGGCTGGCGAATGCGCTGGGCGTGCCGCTGGCCGAGTTGCTGGGTGGCAGCGACAAACCCGCCATACCCGCGATCTCCACCGTGGCGGCGCACGCCACCCCCTCGCTGCGCACGCCGGACGGCTTGTGCGAACTGCGCATCCTCGGCCCCATCGAGCTGGCCGGCCAGTTCGAGTGGTATGAGCTGACGGTGCAGCCGGGCGGCGCCCTGGAGTCCGAAGCGCACGAGCCGGGCTCGCGCGAGCACCTCAGCGTGCTGGGCGGCACGCTGGAAGTGCGCTCGGCGGACGCGGTGACCAGGCTGAAGGCGGGCGACACGGCGCGTTATGCGGTCGACCAGAGCCATTCGATACGCAACACGGGTCGCAGCGTGGCGCAGGCCCTGCTGGTCGTGCTGCACAGCGGCTGATCAGCTCGGCAGCAGTTCCGCCAGCGTCATGCGCTCGAAGCCTGCGTTCTGGCGGAAGGCCCGCACCCGTTCGTCGGGCGACAGCAGCAGCGCGTCGATCAGGTCGGCGGCCGAGGTCTTGGCCGGGTCGCAGAGCAGCACATGGCGCTGCCCGCCCTCTTCGTCCAGCCGCGCCACCCAGTCGCGCTCGGTCAGCGACTCCAGCACCGGCTCGATCTGCAGCGGGTCTATGCGCAGGGCGGCGGCGATCTGCGAGGCGTCGAGGCCGCGCTGCGGGGCGTCGCGCGCCCCGGCGAGCTGGCCCAGCACCGACAAGGCCAGCGTGAAGCGGTAGCCGGGGGTGTCGGGCTGGCGCTTGACGCGCATCTGCAGGCTGGGCGCGTAGGCCGCGATCACCGCACCCAGCAGCACGATGACCCAGCCCAGGTACATCCAGAGCAGGAAGATGGGCACGGTGGCAAAGGCGCCATAGATGGTCGAGTAGGTGGGCACCGAGTTCACGTACCAGGCCAGCACCTTCTTGGCGAACTCGAAACCGGCCGAGACGAACAGGCCGCCGGCCATCGCATGGCGCCAGCGCACATGGGTGTTGGGCACGTAGTGGAAGAGCCCGGCCATGGTGGCCGCCAGTAGCGAAAACTCGAAGATGTCGAGGACGAAGCTGACGCTGCCCGGCATGGCGCCGACCAGGCCGCGCGAGACCGAAATCGCGTACGACGTGAGGCTGAGGCTGATGCCCAGCGCCAGCGGCCCCAGCGTGGCCGCGGCCCAGTAGACCAGCACGCGCTGGGCGAGCGGCCTCGGCTTGTGCACGCGCCAGATGCCGTTCAGCGTGCGGTCTATGGTCAGCATCAGCGCCAGCGCGCTGACCAGCAGCACCACCAGGCCGGCCGCACCGAGGCGGTGCGCCTTGTTGGCGAACTGGGTCAGCGCGCCCATCACCGGCTTGGCGATGTTGTCCGGCACCAGGCTTTGCAGGAAGTACTTCTGCAAGGCCTCCTGGAAGTTGGAGAACATCGGGAAGGCGGTGAAGACGGCCAGCATCACCGTCAGCAGCGGCACGATGGCGATCAGCGTGGTGAAGGTGAGGCTGCCGGCCGTCAGGCCCAGGCGGTCGTCGCGAAAGCGCAGCCGCAGGGTGCGCACGGTCTCGTACCAGGGCCAGGTCCGCAGGGTCTCCAAAGACCCGGCCACCCGCTCACGCCAGTGCCCGCGCAGGGCAGTCGTCGAAATCATGGCGGCTATCATGCCAGCCATGTCCCCGGCCCCTTCCGCGACCCACGCCGCAAGCCCCCTTCAGGCACCCTCGCCGCCTCTCGCCGCCAGCCCCGACGCGGTGACGCGCTGGACGCGGATCCTGGCGGTCGGCTCGCTGCTGGGCTTGATCGTGCTGGGCCTGCTGTGGGAGCTCTGGCTGGCGCCCACCGGCAACGGCACGCTGGCTTTCAAGGTGCTGCCCCTGGCCGTGCCGCTGGCCGGCCTGCTGAAGCACAGGATGTACACCTACCGCTGGGTCAGCCTGATGGTGTGGCTCTACTGCACCGAGGGGCTGGTGCGCGCGACCAGCGAGCGCGGGATCGGCGCGGGGCTGGCCGCGATCGAGGTGCTGCTCTGCGTGGTGTTGTTCGTGGCCTGCGCGGTGCAGGTGCGCTGGCGCCTGAAGCGGGCGGCGCAGAGTCGGGCCGCCGAGTCTGCCGAACCTGTCGAACCCGCCAAGAGGGCGGCATGACGGCAGCGCTGCTGGCCGACTTGCGCGCCATCGTCGGCGAGGCCCAGGTGCTGTGCGACGGCGACCTGTCGGCCTATGAAGTGGATTGGCGCAAGCGCTACCGGGGCCGCGCGCTGGCGGTCGTGCGGCCGGGCACGGCGAGCGAGGTGGCGGCGGTGATGCGCTGCTGCGCCGCACACCGCGTGGCCGTGGTGCCGCAGGGCGGCAATACCGGCCTGGTGGGCGGCGGCGTGCCGGACGACAGCGGCGCCCAGGTGCTGCTGTGCCTGATGCGGCTGAACAAGGTGCGCGAGATCGACGCCGCGAACCTGACGATGACGGTCGAGGCCGGCTGCGTGCTGCAGGCGCTGCAGGAGGCGGCCGACGCGCAGGGCTTGCTGTTCCCGCTCAGCCTGGCCGCCGAAGGCAGCTGCAGCATAGGCGGCAACCTGGCGACGAACGCCGGCGGCACCCAGGTGCTGCGCTACGGCAACGCGCGCGAGCTCTGCCTGGGCCTGGAGGTGGTGACGCCGCATGGCGAGCTCTGGGACGGCCTGAGCGGCCTGCGCAAGGACAACACCGGCTACGACCTGCGTGACCTGCTGGTCGGCAGCGAAGGCACGCTGGGCATCATCACCGCGGCCACCCTGAAGCTCTACCCCAAACCCGGTGCGGTGGTGACGGCGCTGGCGTCCTGCGAGTCGATGGACGCCGCGGTCGGCCTGCTGGAGCTGGCGCGCCGTCAGCTCGACGCCGGGCTGACCGGCTTCGAGGTGATGCAGCGCTTCTCGCTGGAGCTGGTTGCAGCCCACTACCCGCAGCTGCCCCGGCCGCTGCCGCCCTCCGAGTGGACCGTGCTGCTGGAGCTGGCCGAGCGCGACGAGGGCCAGGCCCGTGCGCGCTTCGAGGCGCTGCTGGAGTCGGCGCTGGAGGCCGGCCTGATCACCGACGCGGCGGTGGCCGAGAGCCTGGCGCAGTCGCACGCGCTGTGGCACCTGCGCGAATCCATCCCGCTGGCGCAGAGCGAAGAAGGCCTGAACATCAAGCACGACATCGCGCTGCCGGTCTCGGCCATCCCCGCCTTCGTGCGGCAGACCGGCGCTGCGCTGGTGCAGGCCTTCCCGGGCGTGCGCCTGGTCACCTTCGGCCACCTGGGCGACGGCAACCTGCACTACAACGTGCAGGCGCCGGTCGGCGTGCCCCCCGCCCAGTTCCTGGCCGACAACGAGGCCGCGATCAACCACCGCGTCTACGACGCCGTGCAGGCCCTCGGCGGCTCGATCTCGGCCGAGCACGGCATAGGCGCGCTGAAGCGCGACGAGTTGGCGGAGCGCAAGTCGCCAGTGGCGCTGGGCATGATGCGGGCGATCAAGGCGGCGCTGGATCCGCAAGGTGTGATGAATCCGGGGCGGATGGTCTGAACCGACGCAGCCGGGCCAACAGGTCCGAGCCGGGCCGCTCCCAAGCGGACCTGCTCCCCTCGGTAGGCGTCTTGGGGCCGACAGCCTAGTGCGCCGGGCCCTTGAGCGCGTCGGGGATGGCCAGCGGCAGCACGTCGATGCCCTCCTCGCTGAGCTCGGCCCGCTGCTCCGGCGTGGCCTGGCCGCGGATGCCGCGGGCTTCGGTCTCGCCGTAGTGGATGCGGCGGGCTTCTTCGGGGAAGCGGGTGCCGACGTCTTCGGTGTTCTTGATGACCTCGCGCATGGCCTGCATCCAGAGCGCTTGCAGGCCGGCGGCTGACGGGTTGGCGGCGGTGGTGGTGACGGCCTGGCTGGAGGCTTGCTGCGGCGGCTGGGGCTGCGCCGGGGCCTTGGCGCCGGAGAGATTCAGCCGCGGCGCGCTGGGCAGGCGGGCGATGGCCTTGTCGCCGCACAGCGGGCACTCGACCAGGCCTTGTTCGTGCTGCCGGACAAAGTCGTCTTCCGAGGCAAACCAGCCTTCAAAGCCGTGGCCTTGGCCGCAACGCAGGTCGAGAACCTTCATGCAGCCATTATCACGAGCCGGGGATCGCGGGTGCAGGCTGCCAGTCCAATGCCCACTGGCCGGAACGCCACTTCTGCAGCCAGAGCAGCGCGATCAGCGTCTTGGCGTCGGTGAGCTCGCCGCGGGCGGCCAGCCGCTCCAGCTCGGCCTCGTCGCAGATGCAGACCTCGAGGAACTCGCCGTCGTCGAGCTTGCGTTCGCCCAGCGTCAGCCCGCGGGCGAAGTAGATCTCGATGGACTCGGTCGAGTAGGCCACGGCATTGTGCAGCTTGGCGGCCAGCGCCCACTCGGCGGCGCGGTAGCCGGTCTCCTCGACCAGCTCGCGGATGGCGGTGTGGAGGCGGTTTTCGCCGGGATCGACCTTGCCGGCCGGGAACTCCAGGATCACCTGCCCCACCGGGTAGCGGAACTGGCGCTCCAGCACCAGCCGGCCGTCGTCCAGGATGGGCACGATGGTGACCGCGCCGGGGTGCACGATGTACTCGCGGGTCGCCTCGTTGCCGTTGGGCAGGCGGATGGTGTCGCGCCGCACGTCGAGGAAGTTGCCCTTGAGCAACTGCTCGCGCTGCGTCGCCACCTCGACGAGATGTGAGTCGGTCATGCGGTGGGTGCCGTGGTGTTATGCCGTGGGGTTGCGATGCTTGCGCAGATAGCGCCAGACGAAGCCGGGGTAGGCCAGCGTCAGGAACAGGAAGCCGGCTGCCGCGTAGAACTCCCAGTCCTGCGGCGAACGCTGGCCTATCGAGGTCTCCAGCGCCAGGCCCACGCCCAGCGTCAGCGCCGCCATCAGGATCAGCTCCAGCAGCCGCCAGCCGAAGGCCTTGGGCGCGCGCCGCGGGCCGACCAGCAGCAGGCGTTCGGTGAAGAATGGCAGGTTGGCGGCGACCACGGCCACCACCAGCACGATCCATACCGACGCCGACTGGCTCATGCCGGGCCCCGCGCCGGACCCGCACCGGGCGAGCGGCCCGGCCAGGAGCTTGCGCGACGCTGCCGACCCAGCATCAGCTCGCCAACGCCGCCACGATCACGTCGCGGCACAGGGCCATCAGGCCGTCCGGCAGCAGGCCCAGCACCAGCGCCGCGGCACCGTTGCAAGCCAGCAGGATGCCGACGCCGCCGTGGCTGGCGACACCGACCGGGTCGGTCGGCTCGTCGAAGTACATCACCTTGACCAGGCGCAGGTAGTAGAAGGCGCCGATCAGCGACAGCAGCACAGCCACGGTGGCCAGCACGATGTAGCCGGTGACGTTGGTGGTGATCAACGCCTGCAGCACCGCGAACTTGGCATAGAAGCCGACCATCGGCGGGATGCCGGCGAGCGAGAACATGAAGACCGACATCACGCCGGCCATCCACGGGCTGCGGCGCGCCAGACCGGCCAGGTCGGTGATCTCTTCGCTCTCGAAGCCTTGCCGTGCCAGCAGCATCAGCAGCCCGAAGGTGCCCAGCGTGGTGAGCACGTAGGTGATCAGGTAGAACATCGCCGAGCTGTAGCCGTTGGCCGCCGACAGCGTGTTGGCGCCTATCACCGTGGGCGTGAAGCCCAGCAGCATGAAGCCGAGCTGCGCGATGGCCGAGTAGGCCAGCATGCGCTTCAGGTTGCTCTGCGCGATGGCGGCCAGGTTGCCCAGCACCATCGACATCACCGAGAGCACGATCAGCATCTGCTGCCAGTCGTGCGCCAGACCGTTCAGCCGCTCCACCAGCAGGCGGATGGTGATCGCGAAGGCCGCCAGCTTGGGGGCGCCGGCGATCAGCAGCGTGACCGCCGTCGGCGCACCCTGGTAGACGTCGGGCACCCACATGTGGAAAGGCACGACGCCGAGCTTGAAGGCCAGGCCGGCGACGACGAAGACGACGCCGAAGGTCAGCACGGTGGCGTTGATCTTGCCGGTCTGGATCGCGTTGAAGACTTCCGAGAGGTCCAGCGAGCGGGTCGCGCCGTACATCATCGACAGGCCGTAGAGCAGGAAGCCGCTGGCCAGCGCGCCGAGCACGAAGTACTTCATCGCCGCCTCGGTGGCCACGGCGTGGTCGCGGCGCAGTGCGGTGAGCGCGTAGAGCGACAGCGTCATCAGCTCCAGGCCGACGTAGATGACCAGGAAGTTGTTGGCCGAGATCATCACCGAGATGCCCAGGAGCACGAACAGCGAGAGGGTGAAGAACTCGCCCTTGAGCAGTTCGCGGTCGCCGATGTAGGGCCGCGCATAGGCCAGCGTGAGCATCATCGCCAGCGCCGCGCACAGCGCCAGCAGGTGGCCCATCGGGTCGGACACGACCAGGCCTTGCATGCCGTACAGCGAGGCCGGCGAGCCTTCGGCGACGCTGAGGCCGCTCTGCATCGCGACCAGGTGCAGCACCGCGACGACGAGCAGCGAGGCCTGCGTGAGCCAGAAGGTCAGCGTGCGCTTGGGGTCGGTGACGCCGAGGTCCACCATGGCGACCACGCAGGTCGCGATCAGCAGGAAGATCTCGGGATAGATGACCAGCCAGTTCATCTGGTCGGCCAGCGCAACGGTCGTGGGGGTCGTCATATCAGTTCAATTTGGGCGTGGCCACGTGCTTGAGCAACTCGGTCACCGAGACGTGCATCACGTCGGTGAAGGGCTTGGGGTACAGGCCCATCGCGAGCACCGCGATGGCCAGGATGGCCAGCATCGTGAACTCGCGGGCGTTGATGTCGGTGAGCTTGCGCACGTGGTCGTTGGTGACCTCGCCGAAGTAGACCCGCTTGTACATCCACAGCGTGTACGCCGCGCCGAAGATCAGCGCCGTGGCCGCCAGCGCGCCGATCCAGAAGTTGAACTTCACCGCGCCCAGGATCACCATCCACTCGCCGATGAAGCCGGCAGTGCCCGGCAGGCCGCAGTTGGCCATCGCGAACAGCAGCGCGAAGGCGGCGAACTTGGGCATGGTGTTCACCACGCCGCCGTAATCGGCGATCTCGCGCGAGTGGACCCGGTCGTACAGCACGCCTATGCACAGGAACATCGCGCCCGAGACGAAGCCGTGCGAGATCATCTGCACGATGCCGCCAGAGACGCCCAGCTCGTTGAAGATGAAGAAGCCCAGCGTCACGAAGCCCATGTGGGCGATCGACGAGTAGGCCACCAGCTTCTTCATGTCCTGCTGGACCAGCGCGACCAGGCCGATGTAGATCACCGCGATCAGGCTGAGCGCGATGATCAGCCAGTCCCAGTGGCGGCTGGCGTCGGGCGCGATGGGCAGCGAGAAGCGCAGGAAGCCGTAGGCCCCCAGCTTCAGCATGATGGCGGCCAGCACCACCGAGCCGCCGGTGGGCGCCTCGACGTGGGCATCGGGCAGCCAGGTGTGCACCGGCCACATCGGCACCTTGACCGAGAAGGCGGCCAGTAAGGCGAAGAACAGCAGCGACTGCACATCCAGCGGCAGCGGCAACTGGTGCCAGGCCAGGATCTCGAAGCTGCCACCCGACTTGTAGTACAGGTAGATCAGCGCGATCAGCATCAGCAGCGAGCCGAGCAGCGTGTAGAGGAAGAACTTGAATGCCGCATAGACCCGGCGCGGCCCACCCCAGACGCCGATGATGATGTACATCGGGATCAGCGTGGCCTCGAAGAAGACGTAGAACAGCAGGCCGTCCAGCGCGCTGAACACCCCCACCATCACGCCCGACAGGATCAGGAAGGCGCCCATGCACTGGTTGACGCGCTCGGTGATCACCTGCCGGGCCGAGATCACGACGATCACGGTGATGAAGGCCGTCAGCGAGACGAACCAGACCGAGATGCCGTCCACACCGAGGTGGTAGCGCACGTTGAAGCGCTCTATCCACAGCAGGTTCTCGGAAAACTGCATCGCGGCGGTGCCGGTGTCGAAGCCGGTCAGCAACGGCACCGTGACCAGGAAAGCCGCCAACGAACCCACCAGCGCGATCCAGCGCACGGTGTTTGCGTTGTCGTCACGCCCCACTGCCAACAACAAGGCGCCGATCGCGATCGGCAGCCAGATGGCAACGCTCAAAAGACCCATTCTTGTTCTCCGCCCAGTTTCAGCGAACCATGAGGCTCATCAGATAGGGCCACAGTTGCCAGGTCATCAGACCGAAGATCCCCAATACCATCACCAGCGCATACCAGGAGAGGTAGCCCGTCTGCAGCGTGCGCACGACGCCGGCAAAGCCGCCGACCGCGCGGGCTGAGCCGTTGACCAGGCCGCCGTCGATGATGGTGACGTCACCGCCGCGCCACAGGCCCCAGCCGAGCTTGCGGGTGGCGGCGGCGAGCACGTTCTCGTTGAACCAGTCCATGTAGTACTTGTTCTCGAGCACGCGCACCAGCGGCGAGAGCGTGCGGCCGAGGGCGGCCGGGATCTCGGGCTTGAGCATGTAGAAGACGTAGGCCACGACCACGCCGGCGAGGGCGAGCCAGAAAGGCAGCGCGCTCAAGCCGTGGATCGCCATCGCGGTGGCGCCGTGGAACTCCTCCTTCAGCACCTTCATCGCCGGGTGCAACTCGCCGTTGACGAAGATCGAATCCTTCAGGAAATCGCCATACAGCATGGGCGCGATGGTCAGGAAGCCGATCACCACCGAGGGGATGGCCAGCAGCACCAGCGGCGCGGTCACCACCCAGGGCGACTCGTGCGGGTCGTGGTGCTCCGCGTGGCCATGCTCGTCGTGGTGGTCGTGCTCGCCCGGGAAGGGCTTGTGGTGGAAGCGCTCCTTGCCGTGGAAGACCAGGAAGTACATCCGGAACGAGTAGAACGCCGTCACGAAGACACCGACGATGACCGCGAAGTACGCGAAGCCGGCGCCCGGCAGGTGGCTCTCGTGCACCGCCTCGATGATCGAGTCCTTGGAGTAGAAGCCGGCGAAGAACGGCGTGCCTATCAGCGCCAGCGAACCCAACAGCGAGGTGATCCAGGTGATGGGCATGTACTTGCGCAGGCCGCCCATGTTGCGGATGTCCTGGTCGTGGTGCATGCCGATGATGACCGAGCCGGCGCCGAGGAACAGCAGGGCCTTGAAGAAGGCATGCGTCATCAGGTGGAAGACCGCGATCGAGTAGGCCGAAGCGCCCAGCGCCACCGTCATGTAGCCCAGCTGGCTCAGCGTGGAGTACGCGACCACGCGCTTGATGTCGTTCTGGATGATGCCCAGGAAGCCCATGAACAGCGCGGTGATCGCGCCTATCACCAGCACGAAGTTGAGCGCGGTGTCCGAGAGCTCGAACAGCGGCGACATGCGGGCCACCATGAAGATGCCGGCGGTCACCATCGTGGCCGCGTGGATCAGCGCCGAGATCGGGGTCGGGCCTTCCATCGAGTCAGGCAGCCAGACGTGCAGCGGGAATTGCGCGCTCTTGCCCATCGCGCCGATGAACAGACAGATGCAGGTCACCGTGATCAGCATCCATTCGGGGCCGCCGAAGGGATTGGCGAAGCCTATCTTGGCCAGCTCGCCGGCCTTGGCGAAGGTCTCGGCATAGCTCAGCGTGCCGGCGAAGGCGACGATCAGGCCGATGCCCAGGATGAAGCCGAAGTCGCCGACCCGGTTGACCACGAAGGCCTTCATGTTGGCGAAGATCGCGGTCGGCTTCTTGTACCAGAAGCCGATCAGCAGGTAGCTCACCAGGCCCACCGCCTCCCAGCCGAAGAACAGCTGCAGGAAGTTGTTGCTCATCACCAGCATCAGCATCGAGAAGGTGAACAGCGAGATGTAGCTGAAGAAGCGCTGGTAGCCGGGGTCCTCTTCCATATAGCCGATGGTGTAGATGTGCACCATCAGCGACACGAAGGTCACCACGCACATCATCATCGCGGTCAGGCCGTCGATCAGGAAGCCGACCTCCATCTTCAGGCCGCCGACGTTCATCCACTCGTAGATCGTAGCGTTGAAGCGGGCGCCGTCGACCGCGACCGACTTCAGCACCATCGCCGAGATCACGAAGGCGATGAAGACGCCGAGGATGGTGAACACATGCGCGCCGCGCCGGCCTATGGCCTTGCCGAACAGGCCGGCCAGGATGGCCCCGGCCAGCGGCGCCAGCGGCACGGTGAGGAGCAGGTTTTGCGAGAGTTGGGCAGACATGTTCTTGTGGGCCTTTGGGGTCTGTCGAGCGTCAGCCCTTGAGCGTGTCGAGTTCGTCGACCGCGATGGTGGCGCGGTTGCGGAACAGCACCACCAGGATCGCCAGGCCTATGGCCGACTCGGCCGCGGCCACGGTCAGGATGAAGAACACGAACACCTGGCCCGCCATGTCGCCCAGGTAGTGCGAAAAGGCGACGAAGTTCATGTTGACCGCCAGCAGCATCAGCTCGATGGCCATCAGCAGCACGATCAGGTTGCGCCGGTTCAGGAAGATGCCGACGACGGACAGGGCGAACAGCATGCCGCCCAGCGACAGGTAGTGCCCGAGGGTGATGGGGCCGAGGGTCATGCTTTGCCTCCTTCGGGGGTCTGCGGAGCGGCCTTGGGCAGCGACGGCGCTTCGATGGTCGGCGCCAGCTTGACGACACGCACGCGGTCCTTGGCCTTGACGCGCACCTGCTCCGAGGGGTTCAGGTGGCGGCTGTCCTTGCGCTGGCGCAGAGTCAGCGCGATGGCGGCGATGATGGCCACCAGCAGCAGCACCGCAGCCACTTGCAGCGGATAGAGGTACTGGGTGTAGATCTCGATGCCCAGCATGCGGGTGTTGCCCTTCTGCAGTGCCTCGGCGGTCTCCAGCGGCGCGGCGCTGAGGCGGAAGCCGCCCTTGAGCACCAGCGCCATCTCCAGCGCGATCAGCGCGCCGATGAAGCCGGCCAGCGGAAAGTGGTTCCAGAAGCCTTCGCGCAGGCTGTCGGTGTTGATGTCCAGCATCATCACGACGAAGAGGAACAGCACCATCACCGCGCCGACATAGACCAGCACCAGCGCGATCGCCAGGAACTCGGCCCGCAGCAGCATCCAGATGCAGGCGGCATTGAAGAACGACAGCACCAGGTACAGCGCGGCATGCACCGTGCTGCGCGCGGTGATCACCATGAAGGCGGCCACCAGCAGCACGGCGGAGAAGATGTAGAACAGGGCGGAGGGTGTGGTCATGGTGGTTGCGCGCGGGCAGGCAGCGGCTAGCGGTGGCCGGCGGCACGGTCGCGAGACCGGCGCGGCGGCCGAGCCGGCTCAGCGGTACTTGGCGTCGGCCTCCTTGTTGGCGGCGATTTCCTTCTCGTAGCGATCACCCACCGCGAGCAGCATCTCTTTGGTGAAGTACAGATCGCCGCGCTTTTCGCCGTGGTACTCGAAGATGTGGGTCTCGACGATGGAGTCGACCGGGCAGCTCTCTTCGCAGAAGCCGCAGAAGATGCACTTGGTCAAGTCGATGTCGTAGCGCGTGGTGCGGCGCGAGCCGTCGTCGCGCACCTCGGACTCGATGGTGATGGCCAGCGCCGGGCAGACCGCCTCGCAGAGCTTGCAGGCGATGCAGCGCTCCTCGCCGTTTTCATAGCGGCGCAGCGCATGCAGGCCGCGAAAGCGCGGCGACAGCGGGGTTTTTTCTTCCGGGAACTGCACGGTGATCTTGCGCTGGAAGAAGTGCCGGCCGGTGAGTGCCAGGCCCTTCCAGAGCTCGGTCAGCAGGAAGCTGGAGAACAGGTCTTTGACGGGAGTCGCGGTAGTCATGGGAATGCCTCCTCGTCTTTACGGCCAGATGTTGAAGGGCGACTGGATCCACAGACCCACGACGACCAGCCACACCAGCGTGACGGGGATGAAGATCTTCCAGCCCAGACGCATGATCTGGTCGTAGCGGAAGCGGGGGAAGGTGGCGCGCACCCAGAGGAACATCGTGACCACCACGAACACCTTCAGCCCCAGCCAGATCCAGCCCGGGATGAAGTCGAGGAAGGCGAACGGGCTCAGCCAGCCGCCGAGGAACAGCAGCACGGTCAGCGTCGAGACCAGGATCATGTTCGCGTATTCGGCCAGGAAGAACATCGCGAACGACATGCCCGAGTACTCGATCATGTGGCCGGCGACGATCTCCGACTCGCCTTCGACCACGTCGAAGGGCGCGCGGTTGGTCTCGGCCAGGCCCGAGATGAAGTAGACGAAGAAGATGGGCAGCAGCGGCAGCCAGTTCCACGACAACACCGACATGCCCATGCCGGCGAAGCGGCCCTGGTTCTGCTGCATCACCACGTCGGTCATGTTCATGCTGCCGGAGACCATCAGCACGACGACCAGCGCGAAGCCCATCGCGATCTCGTAGCTGACCATCTGGGCGGACGCGCGCAGCGCGCCGAGGAAGGCGTACTTGGAGTTGGACGCCCAGCCGGCGATGATCACGCCGTAGACCTCCATCGAGGTGATCGCCATCAGGAACAGCAGGCCGGCATTGACGTTGGCCAGCGCCACGTCGGGGCCGAAGGGCACCACCGCCCAGGCGGCCAGCGCCGGCATGATGGTCATCACCGGGCCGATGAAGAACAAGCCCTTGTTGGCGGCGGTCGGGCGGATGATCTCCTTGAAGATCAGCTTGACCGCGTCGGCGATGGGCGTCAGCAGGCCGTAGGGGCCGACGCGGTTGGGGCCCGGGCGGATCTGGGTCCAGCCGATCGCCTTGCGCTCCCAGAGCGTCAGGTAGGCGACACAGCCCATCAGCGGTGCGACCACCACGATGATCTTGATCAGGGTCCAGACGACGGCCCAGAGCGTGCCGCCGAGCAGCATCGCGCCGTGTTGTTGGAAGGTATCGAGCATGGGCGTTCCGTGTTCTTGGTTTCAGCTCAATCCGGCGTCAGGCTGCGGCCACGACGATCGGGCCGAACATGGCGCCCAGGGCCACGGTGTCGGCATGGCCGGCCGGCACGCGCACGGCGTTGGCGGCCAGCGTGGTGTCTTCACGTGCCGGCAGCACGGCGCTGGCCGCGCCCTGGCTGACGGTGACGCGGGCGCCTGGCCGCAGGCCCAACTCGGCCCACAGCCTGGACGGCAGGCCGACGACCGGCGCCTTGGCATCCGCCGTCATCTGCAGCGAGCTGGCGCGGCGCACCAGGCTGTCGGTGGCGTAGATCGGCACGTCCGCGATGCGCTGCAGGCCGTTGCCGCTGGCGGCTGGCAGGCTGCTGATCGCTGCAACGGAGCCATTGCCCAGGCGCGAGGCCAGGGCGGCGACGTCGCCCAGCGCCTCGGCGCGGACTTCTTCGGGCGACTCCTGCGAGAAGCCCGGCAGGCCCAGCAGGTTGCCCAGTACGCGCAGCACCTTCCAGCCCGGCCGGCTGTCGCCCAGCGACTTGACGACGCCGTGGAAGCTTTGCAGCCGCCCTTCGGCGTTGACGAAGCTGCCGGCGGTCTCGGTGAACGGCGCGATCGGCAGCAGCACGTCGGCGTTGTCGACCGCGGCGTCCTTGAACGGCGTCAGCGCGACGACCAGGCCGGCGCCCTTCAGCGCGGCCGTGGCGGCGGCGGCATCGGCGGCGTCCAGCGCCGGTTCGATGTTCAGCAGCAGCAGCGCCTTCATCGGGCGGCTCAGCATCTGGCCGGCGTTCAGGCCGGCGTGGGCAGGCTGTGCACCGACCAGCTGGGCACCGACGCTGTTGGCGGCGGCGCCGAGGTAGCCGACGGTGGCGCCGGTCTGCTCGCCGATCCAGTTGGCCAGCGCCAGCAGCGCCGACGCTTGCGGATGCTGCGCAGCGGCGTTGCCCAGCAGGATGGCCTTGCGCTCGCCCGAGAGCAGCGCGGTGGCGATGGCTTCAGCGGCGGGGGATTCGCCACCGGCGAGCGGGGCGGCCACTTCCTTGCTCTTCGCCACATAGCCGGCGATGTCGGCCAGCGACTGCGCCCAGGCGTCGGGCGCGGCGGTCAGCGTGGCGGCGACCGGCAGTGCCCAGTCGTCATGCGCCGCGTTCAGGCTCATCACCTTGGCGCCGCGGCGGGTGGCCTGGCGGATGCGCTGCGCGAACAGCGGATGGTCCTTGCGCAGGAAGGAACCGACCACGAAGACGCGCTCCAGCGAGGACAGGGAAGCGATGCTGGTGCCCAGCCAGCGGGCACCCTCGCCTGCCGCGCTGAAGTCGGCGTGGCGGGTGCGGTGGTCGATGTTGTCGCTGCCCAGGCCACGCACCAATTGGCTAAGCAGGTGCAGTTCTTCGACCGTGCTGTGCGCGCTGCCCAGCGCGCCTATGCTCTCGGCGCCGAACTCGGTCTTGACGCGCTTCAGGCCGTCGGCCACGTAGCCCAGCGCGACGTTCCAGTCCACCGTCTGCCACTGGCCGCCCTGCTTGATCATCGGCGCGGTCAAGCGCGAAGGGCTGTTCAGCGCCTCGTAGCTGAAGCGGTCGCGGTCGGCGATCCAGCACTCGTTGACGTCTTCGTTCTCCAGCGGCACCACGCGCATGACCTGGTGGTTCTTGACCTGCACGATCAGGTTGGCACCGGTGGAGTCATGCGGGCTGACGCTCTTGCGGCGCGAGAGCTCCCAGGTGCGGGCGCTGTAGCGGAAGGGCTTGCTGGTGAGCGCGCCCACCGGGCACAGGTCAATCATGTTGCCCGAGACTTCCGAATCCACGGTGTCGTTGAGCACGGTGGTGATCTCGGAATGCTCGCCGCGGTGGATCATGCCCAGCTCCATCACGCCGGCCATCTCCTGGCCGAAGCGCACGCAGCGGGTGCAG
>DATHWJ010000451.1:0-1531 GCA_035460745.1 Ideonella sp.
CGTGGTGTCGCCCTCGGTGATCACCGGCGCCTTGCCCAGCGGGTGCACCGCGCGCAGCTCGGGTGGCGCCAGCATGGTGGTGGCATCGCGCTGGTACTTGCGGATCTCGTAGGGCAGGCCCAGCTCTTCGAGCAGCCACAAGACGCGCTGCGAGCGGGAGTTGTTCAGGTGGTGGACGGTGATCATGCGGTCTCCCTGTCTCGCTCTGTCAGCCAGTGCAGCAAGCCGTGGGCCGCGACGCGGCCGCTGGCCATCGCCGCGGTGAGCAGGTAGCCGCCGGTCGGCGCCTCCCAGTCCAGCATCTCGCCGGCGCAGAAGACCCCGGGCGCGGCGGCCAGCATCAAGCCGCCGTCCATCGCTTCGAGGCGCACGCCGCCGGCCGTGCTGATGGCTTCGTCGAGGGGCCGTGCGGCCCGCAGCCGCAGCGGCAGCGCCTTGATGCGTGCCGCCAGCCAGGCGCTGTCGCGCGAGCCCTCGGCCCACTCGGCCGCCGTCAGGCCCTCGCGCAGCAGGCCGGCCTTGACGCCCGCCAGCCCGGCTTGCTCGCGCAGGTGGTTGGCCAGTGACCGCGCACCGCGGCCGCGGGCCAAGGCTTCCGTCAGTTCGGACAGCGTCTTCTGCGGCAGCAGGTCCAGCGTGAGCTCGGCCGCACCCAGCGCGGCGATCTCCTCGCGCAGCAGCGCAGAGGCCGCGTAGACCAGACTGCCTTCGATGCCGGTGGCCGTGACCACGCACTCGCCGGTGCGCTGGAAGTGCTGGCCGAGGCGGTCGGTGAATTCCAGCCGCACCGTCTTGAGCGGCGCGCCGGCGTATTTGCCCGCCAGGTGCTCGCTCCAGCCGATATCGAAGCCGCAATTGGCCGGCCGCAGCGGCGCCACCTCCACCCCGAGACTGCGCAGCGGCTCGGCCCAACTGCCATTGGAGCCCAGCCGGGCCCAACTGGCGCCGCCCAGCGCCAGCACGACGGCATCGGCCTCGAATTCGCTCTCGCCGCCCGGCGCCGTGAAGCTCAAACGATGCGGGCCTGCGGAGCCAGCCGCCAGCGAACCGGGCAGCCAGCGATGCCGCATGTGAAAGCGCACGCCGGCCCCTCGCAGCCGGTGCAGCCAGGCGCGCAGCAGCGGCGCGGCCTTCATCTCGGTGGGAAAGACGCGGCCCGAGCTGCCGACGAAGCTGTCTATGCCCAGCGCCGCCGCCCAGTCGCGCAGCGCCTGCGGGCCGAAGCCGGCCAGCCAGCCGCCCACCTCGCCCGCGCGCTCGGCGTAGCGCGCCACGAAGCGCTCCAGCGGCTCCGAGTGCGTCAGGTTGAGCCCGCCCTTGCCGGCCAGCAGGAACTTGCGGCCGACCGACGGCATCGCGTCGAAGACATCGACCTGCGCGCCGCCCGCCGCCAGCACCTCGGCCGCCATCAGGCCTGCCGGCCCGCCGCCTATCACCGCGACGCGGGGCGCGGCGCGCGGGGTTGGGGAAGCTTCTGCGTCGGGGGCGGGGGTGTGCGGCATGGGCCGCGCAGTCTATGCCAAGCGGGTGC
>DATHWJ010000452.1:0-7581 GCA_035460745.1 Ideonella sp.
GGCAAGACCTACCTCGGCGCCAAGGCGCCGGCGCTGGTCGATGTGAACCTGGCCATTGCGCCCAACGAGTTCGTCACCTTCGTCGGCGCCTCGGGCTGCGGCAAGTCCACCCTGCTGCGCACCATCGCCGGCCTGGAGCAGCACGACCAGGGCGCGCTGGAGGTGCGGCAGCGCGCGGTCAGCAGCCCCGGCCCCGACCGCGCGATGGTGTTCCAGCACTACAGCCTCTACCCGTGGCTGACGGTGATGCAGAACATCCGCTTCGTGCGGCAGCTCGCGGTGCACACCGAGGGCCGCACCAGCAGCGACGTCGAGGCCGCCGCCGGCCGGGCGCAGGCGCTGCTGGAGCTGATGGGCCTGGGCGCCGTCGCCCAGGCCTACCCCAACCAGCTCTCGGGCGGCATGCAGCAGCGCGTGGCCATCGCCCGCGCGCTGATGAGCCGGCCGCCCATCCTGCTGATGGACGAGCCCTTCGGCGCGCTGGATGCGCAGACCCGCGAGGTGATGCACGACCTGATCGCCCATGTGCACCGGCAGGAGCGCAGCACCATCGTCTTCGTCACCCACGACGTCGAGGAGGCCATCTACCTGGGCCACCGCGTGGTGCTGATGGCGCCGCGGCCGGGCCGCATCGACACCGTCTACGAAGTGCCGCTGCCCAGGCTGCGCACGCAGGCGATGCGGCTGAGCCCCGAGTTCCTCGGCCTCAAGCGCACGCTGCTCGACCGCATCCGCGAGACCTCGGGCATGAAGACCGACCTGGACCTGCTGGAGAAGCTGAGCCAGTCGTCGGCTGCCTGACTCGCCAAAGAGACCCACCGATGAAACACACCGACCACACCCTCGACAACCCGCCGGCCTCGCAGCCGGTTGACCAGCCCACGCTGTGGAAGAACTTCGCCCCCGAGCTGAAGGCCGAGCTGGTGCTCTGGTCCGACGTGGTGCCGGCCGGCGGCCACGGGTCGCGGCTGGTGCGGCGCGGCACCAGCCTGCGCCTGGTCGCGCTGGAAGACGGCGCCAATTTCAGCCTGGTGCTCTACGCCGCGGCCGACAAGCTGGAGCGCTACAACATGCCCGATTCGCTGAAGGCCCAGCACACGGCGCACTACACCCGCGGCCACGTGCTGATGAGCGACATGGGCCGCGCAATGGCCTCGATCACGCAGGACTCGCTGGGCTGGCACGACCCGCTGGGCTCGCTGCTCGACGCCGAGACCCTGGCCGCCAGGTACCCGGCGCAGCCCTATGCCACGCACCGCAACGCGATGGCGCGCGCCGGCAAGGAGAGCCTGCTGGTCGAGATCGCCAAGCACGGCCTCGCGCCGCACGACCTGATCGCGCCGGTCAACTTCTTCAGCAAGGTCAGCGTCGACGCCGAGGGCCGCTTCGAGTTCGCGCTCGGCCACGCGCGGGCCGGTGCGATGGTGGAGCTGCGCTTCGAGATGGACGTGCTGATCGCCTACGCCACCGCGCCGCACGCGCTGGACCCGACCCCCATCTACGCGGCCCGCCGGGTCGGCATGGCGGCCTGGCGCAGCGGGCCGGCGCCGGCCGACGACCACTGCCGCAGCTTCCGCCCTGAAAACGCGCGGGCGATCCACAACAGCGACCAGCACTATTTGTGAGCGAGGCCCCGATGAACAGCTTGACCGCCACCTCCACCACCGCCGCCGCGCTGCGGCTGCAAGACAGCGCCCGCGACCCGAAGGACGCGGTGCACGACCACACCGTGCCGGCCGGCGAGCCCTACCTCGTCGCGATCGGCCAGGGCCAGACGCTGCGCCTGGTCGACCTGGAAGGCAACCAGGCCATCGATGCGCTCTTCTACAGCCGCGACGAGCCGGGCGAGCGCTACAGCGCGATGCAGACCATGCTGAGCCAGGGCGGCATCTACCTGACGACCGGGTCGGTGCTGAGGTCGAACCAGAACCGCGCGATGCTGAGCATCGTGGCGGACACCTGCGGGCGGCATGACACGCTGGGCGGGGCCTGCTCTTCGGAGAGCAACCAGGTGCGCTATGCACTGGGCAAGCGATACATGCACTCGTGCCGTGACAACTTCCTGCTGGCCTTGCAGCAGCGGCCGGAGCTGGGGTTGGGCAAACGGGACCTGGGGCCCAACGTCAATTTCTTCATGAATGTGCCGGTGACGGCCGAGGGGGGGCTGACGTTCGCTGACGGCGTGTCGGCACCGGGCAAATATGTCGAGCTGCGCGCGGAGATGGCGCTGTGGCTGCTGATCTCGAATTGCCCGCAGTTGAACAACCCCTGCAATGGCTATGCGCCGACAGCGGCGAGGGTGCTGGTGTGGGATTGAGCGTCCCTCTTCGCGCTTTCCTGGCACAAACCCAAACCCCGGCCCGGGACGACCCGGCGCCCCGTCGAAACCCCGCGGGACGACCCGTCAGCGAGGGCCACGCCTCATGTTCGACACCGTCCTGATCGCCAACCGCGGCGCCATCGCCTGCCGCGTCATCCGCAGCCTGCATGCCCTGGGCCTGAAAGCCGTGGCCGTGTATTCGGAAGCCGACGCCGACGCGCGCCACGTCGCCATGGCCGACCAGGCCGTGTGCATAGGCCCCGCCCCCGCCGCGCAGAGCTACCTGAACGCCGAGCGCATCCTGGCCGCGGCGCGCGAGACCGGTGCCGGCGCCATCCACCCCGGCTACGGCTTTCTCTCCGAAAACCCCGGTTTCGCCGACGCCTGCGAAGCCGCCGGCCTGGCCTTCATCGGCCCCAGCGCGGCGCAGATGCGCGCCTTCGGCCTCAAGCACACCGCCCGCGAGCTGGCGCTGCAGCACGGCGTGCCGCTGCTGCCCGGCAGCGGCCTGCTGCGCGACGCGGAAGAAGCGGGCCGCGAGGCCGCGCGCATCGGCTACCCAGTGATGCTGAAGAGCACGGCCGGCGGTGGCGGCATCGGCATGCGGCTGGTGCGCAGCGAGCCTGAGCTCGCGGCGGCGTGGGAGGCGGTGGCGCGGCTCGCGCAGGCCAACTTCAAGGACGCGGGGCTGTTCG
Source organism: Ideonella sp. (assembly GCA_035460745.1). GTDB lineage: Bacteria > Pseudomonadota > Gammaproteobacteria > Burkholderiales > Burkholderiaceae_C > Ideonella. The sequence goes on from DATHWJ010000452.1 coordinate 3,016, forward strand.
TCGAGAAGTTCGTCGAGCATGCGCGGCACATCGAGGTGCAGATCTTCGGCGACGGCCAGGGCCGCGTCGTGGCGCTGGGCGAGCGCGATTGTTCGGCGCAGCGGCGCAACCAGAAGGTGATCGAGGAGACGCCCGCGCCGCACCTGGCGCCCGCCACGCGCGAGGCCTTGCTGGCGGCTGCGGTGCGGCTGGGCCAGGCGGTGAGCTACCGCTCGGCCGGCACGGTGGAGTACGTGCTCGATGCCGAGAGCGGCGAGTTCTACTTCCTCGAGGTCAACACCCGGCTGCAGGTCGAGCACGGCGTGACCGAGCAGGTCACCGGCATCGACCTGGTGGCGTGGATGGTGAAGCTGGCGCGCGGCGAGGCCTTCGCGCTGGAGGCGCCGGCACCGCGCGGCGCCTCGATACAGGTGCGGCTGTATGCCGAAGACCCGGCGCGCAACTTCCAGCCCTGCGCCGGCCTGCTGACCGAGGTCGTCTTCCCCGATGACGCGCGGGTCGATGGCTGGGTCGAAGCCGGCACCGAGGTGCCGGCCAGCTACGACCCCATGCTGGCCAAGCTGATCGTCACGGCCGAGACCCGCGAGGCAGCGGTGGTGAAGCTGCGCGCCGCGCTGGCCGCGACCCGGCTGGCCGGCATCGAGACCAACCTGCGCTACCTGCGCCACGTCGCCGCGCAGCCGGTGTTCGAGCAAGGCCGCATCGTGACCCGCAGCCTGGGCGAGCTGCGCTACCAGCCGCAGGCGCTGGAGGTGCTGGAGCCGGGCGTGCAGACCAGCGTGCAGGACTGGCCCGGCCGCACCGGCCACTGGGCCGTCGGCGTGCCGCCCTCGGGGCCCATGGACGACCAGGCGATGCGCATTGCCAACCGGCTGGTGGGCAATGCGAGCGACGCCGCGGCGCTGGAATGCACGCTCACCGGGCCCAGCCTGCGCTTCCACGGCGAGGTGGTGTTCGCGGTAACCGGCGCGGCGATGGGCGCGACGCTGGACGGCGAGCCGGTGGCGCTCTGGGCACCCCATGCTGCCAAGCCCGGCAGCGTGCTGAAGCTGGCCGCCGTGGAGGGCGGCGGTGCGCGCAGCTACCTGGCGGTGCGCGGCGGCTTCGACGTGCCGCTCTACCTGGGCAGCCGCGCCACCTTCGCGCTCGGGCAGTTTGGCGGCCACGGGGGCCGCACGCTGCGCGCGGGCGACATGCTGCATGTGGGCGGTCGCATCGAGGGCGAGCCCGCCGCGGCCTTGCCAAGCCCGCCCGGCTTCACCCACCACTGGGACATCGGCGTGCTCTACGGCCCGCACGGCGCGCCCGACTTCTTCACGCCGGACGACATCGCGACCTTCTTCGCCACCGACTGGCAGGTGCACTACAACTCGAGCCGCACCGGCGTGCGCCTGGTCGGCCCGAAGCCGCAATGGGCCCGGCACGACGGCGGCGAGGCCGGGCTGCACCCCTCGAACCTGCACGACAACGCCTATGCGATCGGCGCCATCGACTTCACCGGCGACATGCCGGTGATCCTCGGCCCCGACGGCCCGAGTCTCGGCGGCTTCGTCTGCCCAGCGGTGGTGCACTCGTCGGAACGCTGGAAACTGGGCCAGCTGAAGCCCGGCGATACGCTGCGCTTTCGTTGCGTCGATGTCGAGGGCCGGCGCTGCCAGCCCGACACGCCGGTGCTGCTGCACGAGCCGGCCGACGGCGACCGGCCGGAGATGGTGATCCGCCAGGCTGGCGACCGCTACGTGCTGGTGGAGTTCGGCGAGCAGGTGCTCGACATCGAGCTGCGCTTTCGCGTCCATGCGCTGATGCTGGCGATGCAGCAGCGCGACCTGGCCGGCGTGATCGACCTGACACCCGGCATCCGCTCGCTGCAGGTGCACTTCGACCCCGCCGTGCTGTCGCGCCGAAGGCTGCTGCACCAGCTGCAAGAGGCCGAACACGCCTTGCCGCCAAGCCAGGACTTCGAGGTGCCGAGTCGCACCGTCTGGCTGCCGCTGAGCTGGGACGACGCCGCCACCCGCCTGGCCATCGACAGGTACATGCAGTCGGTTCGGTCCGACGCGCCCTGGTGCCCGAGCAACATCGAGTTCATCCGCCGCATCAACGGGCTCGAATCGGTCGACGAGGTCTGGCGCACCGTCTTCGAGGCCCGCTATCTGGTGATGGGTCTGGGCGACGTCTACCTCGGCGCGCCGGTGGCCACGCCGGTCGATCCGCGCCATCGCCTGGTGACGACCAAGTACAACCCGGCACGCACCTGGACGCCGGAGAACGCGGTCGGCATCGGCGGCGCCTACCTCTGCGTCTATGGCATGGAAGGCCCCGGTGGCTACCAGTTCGTCGGCCGCACGGTGCAGATGTGGAACCGCTGGCGCGATGCGAGCCAGGGGGCGCTGGAGTTTGAACCCGGCAAGCCGTGGCTGCTGCGCTTTTTCGACCAGATCCGCTTCTACCCGGTCAGCGAAGACGAGCTGCTGCAGATGCGCCGCGACCTGCCGGCTGGCCGGCTGCGGCTGCGCATCGAAGAGGGGCGCTTCGGGCTGCGCGAGGTGCGCGAGCTGCTGGCCACGGAGTCAGTGGACATCGAGCGCCATAAAGCGCGTCAGCAACAGGCCTTCGAGGCCGAGCGTGATCGCTGGCACCTGGCCGGTACCAGTGAAGCCCCGGTCGAAGAAGCTTCTGCACCCGTCGACAACGACGCACTACCCGTGGGCGCACGCGGCGTGTCGAGCCCGGTTCCGGGCAGCGTCTGGAACGTGGCGGTGCGCGAAGGCGACGAGGTCGCTGCCGGCGCCACGCTGATCGTCGTCGAGTCGATGAAGATGGAATTTCCGGTCATTGCCCCGCGCGCCGGCCGCGTGCTGCGGGTGCATTGCCGCGAAGGCGGCGCCGTGGCCTCAGGGCAGCAGGTGGTGGTGCTGCAGCTCGAAGCCGACGACGGCTGAACCCTGACCGGCTGATGCGAAGCGCATCTCCCTGAATCGCGATGTCGGGGACGACCCCGGCACAACGATTGCTCTAACTCGCATTGCATCGGGTTCCTGGCCGCCCCCTGCGGCCCGGTGGCGGGGTGTTGCCGCGCGTTGGTGCATGTCTCCCGTGGAACCAGGTCGCTCTCAACCCAATGGAGAAAATGATGTCAGCAATACTCCCCTCGTCCCTCGCCGGTAACGGCAACACCGGCTTCCCCGGTGGTGGCGACAACAGCCTCGAAAGACTGGGCTACAAGCAGGAGCTGAAACGCGAACTCGGGCCGTTCGCGTCGTTCTGCTCCGGCTTCTCCTTCGTCTCGATCCTCACCACCGTGTTCGAGCTGTTTGCCTTCGGCTACGGCTTCGGCGGGCCGGCGTTTGCCTGGACCTGGCCGATCGTCTTCATCGGCCAATTCGCAGTGACGCTGGTGTTCGCCGAACTGGCGGCGCGCTACCCGATAGCCGGGGCGATCTATCAGTGGTCGCGGCGGGTTTCGACCGACCCCCTCGGCTGGTTCGCCGGCTGGTTCATGCTGATCGGCTACATCGTCAGCGTCGCGGCGATCTCGATCGCGATGCAGTCGGTGCTGCCGTCGATCTGGGACGGCTTTCAGCTCGTCGGCGGCGACGCTTCGATGAACTCCACCACCGGCGCCACCAACGCCATCATCCTCGGCACCATCACGATCCTGATCTGCGGTGCCATCAGCTCGTTCGGCGTGAAGAAGATGGCGATCATCACGACCATCGGCGTCACGTTGGAGATCATCGGCGTGGTGCTGCTCATCGGCGTGCTGTTCTTCTACACCCAGCGCGGCCCGGAAGTGGTAATGCAGACCAACGGCGTGCAAGGCAACGGCAGCTACGTCTGGCCCTTTCTGGCGTCGATGCTGATGTCGGCCTATGTGATGTACGGCTTCGACAGCGCGGCCGAACTCAGCGAAGAGACCAACAACCCGCGCGAGACCGCTCCCAAGGCGATCACCCGCTGCATGCTGGTGTCGGCCCTCGGCGGCGGCCTGGTGATCCTGGGCGCGCTGATGGCCTCGCCCGACCTGACGGCGCCGGAGATGTCCAGCGAAGGCATCGCCTGGATCGTCAAGCACCAGGCCGGTGATGTGGTCGGCAGCGTGATCCTGGCGATCGTGGCGGTGTCGATCTTCTCGGCCGCGCTGGCGATCCAGGCCTCGGCCGTCCGCGTCATGTTCAGCATGGCGCGCGATGGCCGGCTGCCGTTCGCGCGTGCGCTGTCGAAGGTCTCGCCGCGAACCCACACGCCGCTGCTGCCGGGCTTCGTCGTCTGCGCACTGGCGATCGGCGTGCTGCTGATCAACCTGGGCACGCCGGGCGTTTTCGCCGCCGTCACCAGCGTGGCGGTGGTGATCGTCTACCTGGCCTACCTGCTCGTCACCGCGCCGCTGCTGTTGCACCGCCTGCGCAAGCACCCGGTGCACAGCGTGCCGGACCCGCGCTACTTCAACCTCGGAAAGTGGGGCACGTTGGTGAACCTGATCGCGGTGGTGTTCGGCTTCGCGCTGATGGTCAACGTGGCCTGGCCGCGCGCCGAGGTCTACGACCCGGCCGGCGGCCACTGGTA
>DATHWJ010000453.1:0-3485 GCA_035460745.1 Ideonella sp.
GCACCCGCTTGCCAGCGTAGAGCCCGCCGAAGCCCTGGCGCAGCAGACCGTTCACGACCACACCTTCCAGGGTGCCTCGCCGCGCTGCCAGATGTCTTCCAGCCGCATCTTGTCGCGCAGCGTGTCCATCGGCTGCCAGAAGCCGCGGTGGGTGAAGGCCGAGAGCTGGCCGTCGCGCGCCAGCTTCTCCAGCGGGGCGCGTTCCCAGACCGTGTCGTCGTTGCCGTCGATGTAGTCGAGCGCGGCGCGCTGCAGCACGAAGAAGCCGCCGTTGATCCAGTTGCCGTCGCCCTGGGGCTTCTCTTCGAAGCGGGTGATCTTCTGGTCGGCGATGTCGAGCGAGCCGAAGCGGCCCGGCGGCTGCACGGCGGTGACCGTTGCCAGCCGGCCCTGCTCCTTGTGGAAGCGCAGCAGCGCGGTCAGGTCCACGTCGGACAGGCCGTCGCCGTAGGTGAAGCAGAAGCTGTCGTCGTCGAGGTAGTCCCGCACCCGCTTGAGCCGGCCGCCGGTCTGTGTGTGTTCGCCGGTGTCCACCAGGGTCACGCGCCAGGGCTCGCAGTGCCGGTGGCAGACCTCCATGCGGTTCTCCGCCAGGTCGAAGGTCACGTCGGACATGTGCAGGAAGTAGTTGGCGAAGTACTCCTTGATGACGTAGCCCTTGTAGCCCAGGCAGACGACGAAGTCATTGATGCCATGGTGCGAGAAGAGCTTGAGCAGGTGCCACAGGATGGGCTTGCCGCCCACTTCGACCATGGGCTTGGGGCGCACGGCGGTCTCTTCGGCCAGGCGCGTGCCGAGGCCGCCGGCGAGGATCACGGCCTTCATCGTTTCGCCCCGGGGTGGGTACTGCTGGTTGTCATGGTGCTGGGCGGAGAGTGGGGGAGTTGGGGTGCGGCGGGGCGGTGCCGGCCCGGATGCCTAGGGCTGCAGCGAAGGCTGAGCCGGCAGGTGGTCGGGCGGCAGGCCGGCGGCATGGCGATCGAACATGCGCATCAGCAGCGCGTGGTAGTCATGGGCATAGCGCTCGGTGTCGAACAGCGGCAGGTGCCGGCGCCTGTCGTCCAGGTGGCGCTTGAGCGCGTGCAGCTCGTCGGGGGCGCGGGCCAGTGCGATCGCCTTGGCGACGTAGGCCTGCGCATCCGGGCAGGCGAGCCCGGGCAGCTCGCAGGCGTTGACCAGGCTGGCGGCCACGCGCGACGCGAAGGTGTCGCCCGGCACCGTGAGCACCGGCACGCCGGCCCACAGCGCTTCGCTGGCCGTGGTGTGTGCGTTGCAGGGCCAGGTGTCGAGGAAGAGATCGGCGCTGCGCAGCCGGGCAATGTGCTCGGCGGGCGGCAGGCGCGGCGAGGAGTACACCCGCTCGGGGGCCACGCCGCGCGCCATCAGCTCCTTCAGCAGGTTGCGCTGGCCGTGTTCGTTCCACGAGAGGGTCCACAGCACCGTGTCGGGTGCGCCGGCCAGGATGGCGACCCAGAGGTCCAGCATCTCGGGCAGGATCTTGTAGCTCTGGTTGAAGCAGCAGAGCACGACCGCCTGCTCGGGCAGGCCCAGGCTGGCGCGGCTGGGGGTGGGCGGCAGCGGGCGGTGGTTGTCGTTGGGCTGGTAGCTGGCGGGCAGCTGCGCGATGTGTTCGGTGTAGTGCGGCGCATGCGACAGCGGCGTGACCACCGGGTCGCCGATCACATAGTCGAGGAAGGGCGCGCCCGTGGTGCCCGGGTAGCCCAGGAAGCTCACCTGGAGGGGCGCGGGGCGGTGCGCGAGCAGCTCGAAGCGGGTGTCGCGGGTGTGGCCCTTCAGGTCGATGGCGATGTCCAGGCCGTCGGCGCGCATGCGCTGCGCGGTCTCGGCGTGGGTCATGGTCGTCACGTCGACGTAGTGGTCGGCCGCCTCGCGCACCCGCTTCTGTATCAGCGAGCCGTCTTCGACGCTGTGCGAGTAGAGGAAGACCTCGAAGCGATGCTTGTCCCGGCGCTCGAGCAGCTCGGTGATCAGCATCGCGGTGGCATGGTTGTGGAAGTCGGCCGACAGGTAGCCGACGCGCACGCGGCCGTGCCGGCGCGCGCCGGGGGCCGGCAGCGCCTTCAACTGCCTGGTGTGAAAGCGCGTGTACAGCTCGGACAGGCGGCGCTGGCGCGCCGCGCCTGCGGGCAGGGCCAGCAGCGTGAAGGGGGTCATGTTGCCGGCGGTCGCTTCGTCGGCCTGGTCCACGCACTGCATCAGCGCGGCGATGTCGTCGGCCAGCAGCTTCCATTCGCAGGCCTGGGTGCAGGTCGAGAGCAACTGCGGCAGCGCGAGGGCGCGGACGTCGCCCTGGCGGTCCACCGCGATCGCGGTGCGGAAGCAGATGCTGGCTTCGCCTTCGCGGTTCAGGGTCTTGAACGCCAGCCCCATGCGGTAGTGCACCAGCGCGCTGTCCATCTTCTGGGTGAGCGACTGGATGAACAGGGGGATGGCCTCCTGCGGGCGGTTGGCCTGGAGCAGCGCCGTGGCGTGGGCGGAGAGGAATTCGTGGTCGCGCGGCGCGCCGGGCGGGAAGGCCGCGAAGACCGCGGCCGCGTCGCCATGGCGATTCTGCTGCACCAGGCACTCGGCGCACATCAGGCAGGCCAGCGCGTTGTCGGGCTGCAGGGCGATCGCCTGTCGCGCCGCGCCGATGGCCTTCTGCAGGTCGCCGAGCTGCATCCGGGCCCGTGCCAGGTGCAGCCAGACCGCCGAGTCGCGCGGTGTCAGCTGGGCCGCATCCTGGAAAGACCGTGCGGCACTCGACCACTGGCTGGCCTTCATCGCTTGCAGGCCGGCATGCCATCGCCGTTCCGCGCGGGCCTCTTGGGGTGTCGCTTTCATGGTCATCAGTCTAGGCAGCGGATCGCCTGCGGGATGGCTTGAAAACTCCGTGCAAACAGCGCCATTTCGCGCCGCACGCCCACAAAAAAGCCAGCCGCGAGGCTGGCTGGAGGCGGCGCGGCGCGGGGCTGCTTAGTTGAGCAGCGAGAGGGCGAGCTGGCTCATGCTGGAGCTTTGCTTGAGCATGGAAGTGCCGGCCTGGAGCAGGAGCTGCTTGGAGGTCATGTTGGCGGTTTCGCTGGCGAAGTCGACATCGGTGATGCGGCTCTTGGCGGCAGCGGTGTTGTTGCTCATGTTGGCCAGGTTGTTGTAGACGTGGTCCAGGCGGTTGGAGGCGGCACCCAGGGCCGAGCGCACGGTACCGACGTCCTTCAGCGCGGTGTCGATGTTGGCGATCATGGTGTTGGCCGAGCCGGCAGCGGTCAGCTCGGTGCCGACGCTGGTGGCGGTGGCGGTGGAGTCGTAGGTGGCGCTGATGGCGCCCAGCGAGCCGACGTCGTTGGTCAGCGTGGCGAGCTTGTCCGAGATGTTGACGAGCATCTTCTCGCTGCTGCTGGCGCCGATCTGGAAGTTCACGCCGGCGCCTGCGCCCAGCTTGCTGGTGCCGGCGGTGACTGCGCCGGCCGTCACGCCGGTGCCGA
>DATHWJ010000454.1:0-3011 GCA_035460745.1 Ideonella sp.
GGGCGCCCCGGCGGCCGTTCCGGCCAGCGAGAAATTCACCATCACGACCGACGTCTTCAAGATCACGCTCGATTCGCGTGGCGGCGACGTCAGCCGCGTCGAGCTGCTGAAGTACAAGGACCAGAACGACGCGCAGCAGCAGGTCGTGCTGCTGGACGACAGCGCGCAGCGGGTCTACCTGGCGCAGACGGGCTTCATCGCCGGCAACGGCGCCGGTGCCTTGCCGACCCACTTCACCGCGCTCACGGCCCAGCCGGGCGAGCGCACGCTGAAGGACGGTGCCAACGAGCTGGTGGTGCGCTTCGAGTCGCCCGAGGTGGGCGGTGCCAAGCTGGTCAAGACCTACACCTTCAAGCGCGGCGAGTACACCATCGGCGTCAAGCATGAGCTGAGCAACGTCGGCGCTGCGCCGCTGCAGCCGCAGCTCTACCTGCAGCTCGAGCGCGACGGCAACCCGCCGCCGGGAGAGTCGTCGTTCTACTTCACCTTCACCGGCCCCGCGCTGTACACCGACGAGAAGAAGTTCCAGAAGGTCGACTTCAAGGACATCGAGAAGCGCGAGCCGCAGGATGCGCCCAAGCACGTGACCCGGGCCAACGACGGCTGGATCGCGATGGTGCAGCATTACTTCGCCTCGGCCTGGCTGGTGCCCGGCAACGCGCCGCGCGAGTTCCGCACCGCCAAGGTGAAGGACAACCTCTACACCATCGCGATGGTGCAGCCGCTCGGCGAGCTGGCGCCCGGCGCCAGCAAGACGCACGAGGCCACGCTGTTCATCGGCCCGCAAGAAGAAAAGAAGCTCGAAGCCCTCGCACCGGGCCTGGAGCTGGTGAAGGACTACGGCTGGTTCACGGTCTTGTCCAAACCGCTGTTCTGGGTGCTGGACCACCTGCACCAGCTGCTCGGCAACTGGGGCTGGTCCATCATCGCGCTGGTGGTGCTGCTGAAGATCGCCTTCTACTGGCTCAACGCCAAGGCCTACGCCTCGATGGCCAAGATGAAGGCCATCAACCCCAAGGTGATGGAGCTGCGCGAGCGCTACAAGGACAAGCCGCAGCAGATGCAGCAGGAGATGATGCGCATCTACAAGGAGGAGAAGGTCAACCCGCTGGGCGGCTGCCTGCCCATCTTCGTGCAGATGCCGTTCTTCATCGCGCTGTACTGGGTGCTGCTGTCGTCGGTCGAGATGCGCAACGCGCCCTGGATAGGCTGGATCGCCGACCTCGCCGCGAAGGACCCGTACTTCATCCTGCCGGTGCTGATGACCTTGTCCAGCCTGTTCCAGGTGTGGCTCAACCCGACGCCGCCGGACCCGATGCAGGCCAAGATGATGTGGATCATGCCGCTGATGTTCAGCTTCATGTTCTTCTTCTTCCCGGCCGGCCTGGTGCTGTACTGGCTGACCAACAACATCCTGTCCATCGCCCAGCAGTACGTGATCAACAAGCGGCTCGGCGTGGCCTGATCAAGCCGGCTTGACCGCCCCCCGCAACGCCCCGTGCGCCTCGGCCCCGGGGCGTTGTCGTTTGGGGCGATCGCCCACAATCCCCCCATGTCGCTCGCCCGCCACCACGACCCCATCGTCGCCATCGCCACTGCGCCCGGCCGCGGCGCGGTGGGCATCGTGCGGGCCTCCGGCAAGCGCCTCGCGGTGCTGATCGAGGCGCTGCTCGGCGGCGCGCCGCTGCAGCCGCGCCACGCGCACTACGGCCCCTTCAAGACGGCCGATGGCGAGGCGATAGACCACGGCCTGGCGCTGCACTTCCCCGCCCCGCACTCCTACACCGGCGAAGACGTGCTGGAGCTGCAGGCGCACGGCGGCCCGGTGGTCTTGCAGCTGCTGCTCGCGCGCTGCCTGGAAGCCGGCGCCGGCATCGGGCTGCGGCTGGCCGAGCCGGGCGAGTTCACCGAGCGCGCCTTCCTGAACGACAAGCTGGACCTGGCGCAGGCCGAGGCCGTGGCCGACCTGATCGATGCCAGCACCGAGGCCGCGGCACGCTCGGCCAGCCGCTCCCTGTCCGGCGCGTTCTCGCACGAGGTCGACGCGCTCGCGCAGCGCATCGTGACGCTGCGCATGCTGGTCGAGGCAACGCTGGACTTCCCTGAAGAGGAGATCGACTTCCTCGAGAAGGCCGACGCCCGCGGCAAGCTGCGCGCGATACAGGCCGGCGTGAGCGCCGTGCTGGCCCGCGCACGCCAGGGCGCGCTGCTGCGCGAAGGCCTGCGGGTGGTGCTGGCCGGCCAGCCCAACGTGGGCAAGAGCTCGCTGCTCAATGCGCTGGCCGGCGCCGAGCTGGCCATCGTCACGCCGATTGCCGGCACCACGCGCGACAAGGTCAGCGAGACGATACAGATCGAAGGCGTGCCGGTGCACGTGACCGACACCGCCGGCCTGCGCGAGGACGCGCTGGTGGCCGACGAGGTCGAGCGCATCGGCGTGAACCGCAGCTGGGACGCCATCGCCAGCGCCGACGCCATCGTCTTCCTGCACGACCTGACCCGTGTCGGCGACGCCGCCTACCGGGACGCCGATGCGCTGATCGCGCAGCGCCTGGCCGGCGTGGACCCGGCGCGGCTGCTGCAGGTGTTCAACAAGGCCGACCTCGGCGAGGCGGCTTCGGCGGTGCCGCCCGGCAGCCTGCTGCTCTCCGCCCGCACCGGCAACGGCCTCGATGCGCTGCGCCGCGCGCTGCTCGAGCGCGCCGGCTGGCAGGCCGCACCGGAGGGCGTCTTCATCGCCCGCGCGCGCCATGTGCAGGCCCTGCAGCGCACCGCGCAGCACCTCGCGCTGGCGGCCGAGCACGCCGCGCTCGCCGACGGCGCGCTGGACCTCTTGGCCGAGGAGCTGCGGCTGGCCCACCAGGCGCTGCAGCAGATCACCGGCCGCTTCAGTGCCGACGACTTGCTGGGCGAGATCTTCAGCCGCTTTTGCATCGGAAAGTGAGCTGCTACGCGGCTGCGTGGCGAAAAGTTGAGTGACGACCCGCGCCAATCCGTGACGGAAGTGGCGG
>DATHWJ010000455.1:0-14167 GCA_035460745.1 Ideonella sp.
AGCTTGGATGGTTGGCACGCTGGTGGCCTCGGTGGCGGGCGCCGCGCTCTACTGGATCACGCCGTTCAAGGCGCCGCAGGCTTTCGTGATGGCCTTGATCGCGGCCGGCGCGGGCACCATGGGCGAGTTCGTGATGCAGGCTCTCAAGAAGGACGCGGGCGTGTCCTACTGGGGTAACCAGGCCTCCGTCACCGGCGCCGTGGGCCTGCTCGACCGTATTGCGCCGCTGGCCTTCGCGGCACCGGTGTTCTTCCAATCGGTACGCTGGTACTTCCAGCTCACCCCATGATCAGGGTACTGGGCATCGATCCGGGGCTTCAATGCACCGGCTTCGGCGTCATCGAGCAGGAGGGCAGCCAGCTGCATTACATCGCCAGCGGCACGATACGCACCAGCAGCGCGGCGCTGGGCGACCTGCCGGGGCGGTTGAAGATCATCTTCGACGGCGTGCGCGAGGTCAGCGAGCGCTACCAGCCCACCGCGGCGTCGGTCGAGATCGTCTTCGTCAACGTCAACCCGCAGAGCACGCTGCTGCTGGGCCAGGCGCGCGGCGCGGCGCTGACGGCGCTGGTGAGCGCCGGCCTGCCGGTCTCGGAGTACACCGCGCTGCAGATGAAGAAGTCCGTCGTCGGCCACGGCCATGCCGCCAAGACGCAGATCCAGGAGATGGTGATGCGGCTGCTGAAGCTGCCTGGCCTGCCCGGCAAGGACGCCGCCGACGCACTGGGACTGGCCATCACCCACGCCCACGCCGGCGGCACGTTCGCGGCGATGGCGCAGGCCACCGACCTGAAGCGCCGCACCCACGCACAATTCAAGAAGGGTCGCACCTACTGAGGTCGTTGGCAGCGATGCACTACCTGGACTGGCCCGCCCTCCTCACCGCACGCTGCCGGCTGCGCCCCTTCCGGGAAGGCGACCTGCCCGTCTTTGCCGCCTACCGCGCCGACCCGGCCGTGGCCGCGCTGCAGTCCTGGGACACGGGCTATGCGCTGGCGGATGCGCAGCGGCTCTGGCGCGGGATGTGCGCTGAGCCCTTCGGCCAGGTCGGCCAATGGGTGCAGATTGCGCTCGCCGGCCGTGACGACGACCGCCTGCTCGGCGACTTTGCGCTGCACTTCATCGATGAGCAGCAGGTCGAGATCGGCTTCAGCCTGGCGCCCGCGCAGCAGGGCCAGGGTCTTGCGCTCGAAGGCCTGCGAGCCCTGCTGGGGCACTTGTTCGGCGAGCGGGCCTGCCACCGCGTCATCGCGGTCACCGATGTGCGCAATACCGCTGCCGCCAAGCTGCTGCGCCGCGCCGGCTTCCGCGAAGAAGGCTGCCAGCGCGAAGCCACCTGGTTCAAGGGGGCCTGGTGCGACGAATGGCTGTTTGCGATGCTGGCGGGGGAATGGCCGGGTGCAGCAGGCGGCCCGCTTCCCGCTGGCTGAGAATCCGGCGGGCGCGAGGCTCGCCACCTGCTTCGCCCATTGAACCCTCGACGCTTCGCAGCGTCTGAACCTCTTGCCGCCCAACCCGGGCCTGTTCTGCCACCAGGAGTCCCCCATGAGCCCCGTCACAACCCAATGGATCGATATCGACAGCCCCGATGGCAAGTTCGGCGGCTACCTGGCCTTGCCGCCGGCCGGCAGCGGCCCGGCGCTGGTGCTGGTCCAGGAGATCTTCGGCGTCAACCCGCACATCCGCGGCGTGGCCGAGCAATACGCGCTGGCAGGCTTCGTGGTGCTGGCGCCGGACCTGTTCTGGCGCGAGGCGCCCAGGGTGGAGCTCGGTTATGAAGGCGCCGACCAGAAGCGCGCCTACGAGCTGATGAACACCGTGAGCCCGGCCCGTGTGGCCAACGACCTGAAGGCGGCCGTCGCCGCGCTGCGCGCCAGGCCCGAGGCGGCGGGCCGCAAGCTCGGCGCCATCGGCTACTGCATGGGCGGCCGGCTCACCTATGCGGCCGGCGCGATCGCCGGCATCGATGCCGGGGTCGCCTACTACGGTGGCGGCATCCAGAACCAGCTCGATCTGGCACCCCAAGTGGCCTGCCCCATGCAGTTCCACTACGGCGCGCAGGACGACCACATCCCCGCCAGCGCGGTGGACGCGGTGCGCCAGGCGTTCGAGGGCAAGCCGGCCGAGATCTTCGTCTACCCCGGCGCCGGCCACGGCTTCAACTGCTGGGCCCGCTCGGCCTACCACCCCGCCAGCGCCGCGCTGGCCCACGGCCGCAGCCTGCAGTTCCTCGCGCAGCAGCTGTTCTGAGCAGCTCCGCGGCCAAAGCTAGACTGCAGCCACTATCGATCCCCGGGAGCTCACCGATGACCTCACCCCTGCCGCTGCGTGCCAGCGCCCTCTGCCTTGCGCTGGCCGCGGCCACGACCGGCGCCCACGCCGCCACGACGCTGATCTACTGCTCCGAAGGCAGCCCCGAAGGTTTCGACCCGGCGCGCTACACGGCCGGCACCACCTTCGACGCCAGCTCGCAGCCCATCTTCAACCGCATCGTCGAGTTCGAGCAGGGCACGACCAAGGTGGAGCCGGCGCTGGCCGAGCGCTGGACGGTGAGTCCCGACGGGCTGGTCTACACCTTCTTCCTGCGCAAGGGGGTGAAGTTCCACACCACCGAGTGGTTCAAGCCCACCCGCGAGCTGAATGCCGACGACGTGATCTTCACGCTCGACCGCATGCTCAACCCGGAAAACGCCTTCCAGAAAGCCGCGCCGGCCTCGTTCGAGTACGCCACCGACATGGGCCTGCCGACCAACATCGTCAAGCTCGAGAAGCCCGATGCGATGACGGTGCGCATCGCGCTGAAGACCGTCGACGCGGCCTTCCTGGCCAACATGGCGATGGACTTCGCCTCCGTGCAGTCGGCCGAATACGCCGCGCAGCTGCTCAAGGCCGGCACGGTGCAGGACTTCAACACCAAGCCCATAGGCAGCGGCCCCTTCGTCTTCAAGCGCTACGAGAAGGACGCGCAGATCCGCTACGGCGCCTTCGACCAGTACTGGCGCGGCAAGGCCAAGATCGACAACCTGATCTATGCGATCACCAAGGACTCGGCCGTGCGGGCGCAAAAGCTCAAGGCCGGCGAGTGCCAGATCTCTGCCTTCCCCAAGCCGGCCGAGGTGGAGGTGATGAAGAAGGACGCCAGCCTGAAGCTGCAGTCGCTGCCCGGCCTCAATGTGGGCTACCTCTCCTTCAACGTCACCCACAAGCCCTTCGACCAGCTCGACGTGCGCCGCGCGATCAACATGGCGATCGACAAGAAGTCGCTGGTGGCCGCCGTCTACCAGGGCGCCGGCGAGGCGGCGGTGAACCCGATACCGCCGACCATGTGGTCCTACAACAAGGCCGTCAAGGACTACGCCTACAACCCGGCCGAGGCCAGGAAGCTGCTGGCCAAGGCCGGCTTGCCCAACGGCTTCGAGACCAAGCTCTGGGCCCTGCCGGTGCAGCGCCCCTACAACCCCAACGGCCAGCAGGCCGCCGAGCTGATCCAGGCCGACCTCGCCAAGGTGGGCATCAAGGCCACCATCGTCAAGTACGAGTGGGCCGAGTACCTCAAGCGCGCCAAGGCGGGCGAGAGCGACATCGGCATGTTCGGCTGGAACGGCGACAACGGCGACCCCGACAACTTCCTCGCCACGCTGCTGAGCTGCGCCGCGGTGGGCGGTTCCAACTACGCGCAGTGGTGCGACAAAGAGTACGACGCGCTGGTCAACAAGGCCAAGCAGACCGCCAGCCAGGCCGAGCGCAGCAAGCTCTACGAGAAGGCGCAAGAGGTCGTCAAGCGCGAAGCCCCCTGGCTGCCGATGGCTCACTCGGTGGTCTACCAGCCGATGTCCAAGCGCGTCGAAGGCTTCAAGATGAGCCCGCTCAGCACCATGCAGTTCTACGGCGTGAGCGTCAAGTAACCCAGCCCCGCACCGCATGATGAAACCGCTCCACCTCGCGCTCGCGCTCCACGTCTGCCAGAGCTGCTTCGGCGGCGCGGCGCAAGCGCAGCCGCCCATGGTCTCCGGCGTCGACCGGGCCAACTTCGACGCCCAGGTCAAGCCGCAGGCCGACCTCTACCAGGCCGCCAATGGCCGCTGGCTCAAGGAGGCCGCGATCCCCGCCGACAAGTCGGCCTACGGCGTCTTCATCGAGCTGCGCGACCGGGCCGACGGGCGGGTGCGCAAGATCGTCGAGGAGCTCGCGGCCAGCAGCCACCCCGCCGGCAGCCTGCAGCAGAAGATGGCCGACTTCTACCGCGGCCACCTCGACGAAGCCGCCATCGACAAGGCCGGCTCGGCGCCGCTCGCGCCTTGGCTGGCGCAGATCGACGAGGTCAAGACCGCGGCCGGGCTGGCCCGCCTGCTGGGCCAGTGGCAAGGCATCGTCGCCACGCCGCTGCCGGTCTGGGTCGACGCCGACCCCAAGGAGCCGGACACCAACCGTGCGCTGCTCTGGCAGGGCGGCCTCGGCCTGCCGGACCGCGACTACTACCTCGGCGAAGAAGCCCGCTTCACGCAGGCGCGGGCGGCCTACCTGGTCTACCTGGAGACCTTGTTCCGCCTCGGCGGCGATGCACAGCCCGCCCGCAGCGCGGCCAGCGTGCTCGCGCTGGAGCGCCAGATCGCCCAGGCGCAGTGGGCCAAGGTGGACACGCGCGACGCCCTCAAGACCTACAACCCGATGACGGTGGCCGAGCTGGCCCAGGCCGCGCCCGGCTTCGATTGGCCGGTGTTTTTCGGCGCCGCGGCGCTGCCGTCCATCGACCGCCTCTCCGTCTCGCAGCCCAGCTACGTGACGGCGCTGGCCGCCCTGACGGCCAGCGTGCCGCTGGCCGACTGGCGGCTCTACCTGCGCATGCGGCTGCTCGACGCGCGCGCCGAGCTGCTGCCGCAGGCCTTCCGCGAGGCGCATTTCGCCTTTCACGGCAAGGCGCTGGCCGGCCAGATGGAGCCGCAGCCGCGCTGGCAGTTCGCCACCAAGATGCTGAACGACGCCCTGGGCGAAGGCGTGGGCCAGCTCTACGTGGCCCGCTACTTCCCGCCGGCGTACAAGGAGCGCATGCAGGTGCTGGTGAGCCGCCTGCTCACCGCCTATGACCAGTCGATCGCGGCGCTGACCTGGATGGGCCCGGTCACCAAGCAACGCGCCAAGGAGAAGCTCGCCAAGTACCGCACCAAGATCGGCTACCCCGACCGCTGGCGCGACTACTCGGCGCTGAGCGTGCGCGCGGGCGACGCCCTGGGCAACCAGGCGCGCGCCGGCCGCTTCGAGTACGAGCGCCTGGCCCGCCAGGCCGGCCAGCCGGTCGACAAGGCCGAGTGGGGCATGACGCCGCAGACGGTGAACGCCTACTACAACCCGGGCGGCAACGAGATCGTCTTCCCCGCCGCGATCCTGGAGCCGCCCTTCTTCGACATGGGCGCCGACGATGCGGCCAACTACGGCGCCATCGGCGCGGTGATAGGCCACGAGATCAGCCACGGCTTCGACGACCAGGGCAGCCAGTACGACGGCGACGGCAAGCTGGCCAACTGGTGGACGCCGGAAGACCGCAAGGCCTTCGATGCGCTCACCAGCCAGCTCGTGGCGCAGTACAACGCCTACGAGCCGGTGCCCGGCCACGCCGTCAACGGCCGGCTCACGCTGGGCGAAAACATCGCCGACCTCTCCGGCCTGCAGGTGGCCTACAAGGCCTACCACCTCGCGCTGGGCGGCAAGCCGGCCGAGGTGATCGACGGCTTCACCGGCGACCAGCGCTTCTTCCTCGGCTGGTCGCAAGCCTGGCGGATGAAGGTGCGCGACGAGCGCGCGCTGCAGCTGCTCACCATCGACCCGCACTCGCCCACCCAGTTCCGTGCCAACGGCGCCGCCGTCAACCACGACGGCTTCCACGCCAGCTTCGGCACCCGGCCGGGCGACGGCATGTACAAGCCCAGCGAGAGCCGTATCCGCATCTGGTGAGCTCCAGACGGCTGCACACCCGCAGCCACCCCCACGACCCAGCGCCCACGGGAGCGGCGGCCAAAAGCGGCCTCTCCTCTACTCACCGGAACCACCCGATGAAACTGCCCGCTCTCTTCTCGCCTGCGCTGCTCGCGCTGCTGCTCTCGCAAGCCGGCCTCGCGGCCGCCCAGGCGCCTTCGCCAACGCCAGCACCGGCCGCCGCCGCGGCGCCCGCAGCGCCCTTCACCAGCGGGGTCGACCGCAGCACCTTCGACACCGCGGTGCGCCCGCAAGATGACCTCTACCGCGCCGCCAACGGCCGCTGGCTGAGCGACACGCCCATCCCGCCCGACAAGTCGGCCTTCGGCGTCTGGGACGTGCTGGTCGACCGCGCCAACGAGCGCGTTCACACCATCGTCGAGGAGCTGGCCGCCGGCACCCACCCGGCCGGCAGCGCCGAGCAGAAGGTGGCCGACTTCTACCGCAGCTTCATGGACAAGGCCGGCATCGACAAGGCCGGCCTGGCGCCGCTCGCGCCCTGGCTGGCGCAGATCGACGCCGTGAAGACCCCCACCGAGCTGGCCGCCCTCTTCGGCCGGCTGCAAGGCACCGTCGACACGCCCGTGGTGGCCTGGGTCGATGCCGACCCCAAGGAGCCCACCCTCAACCGCGCGGCCCTCTACCAGAGCGGCCTGGGCCTGCCCGACCGCGACTACTACCTCAAGCCCGACAAGCGCCTGGCCCAGGCGCGCAGCGCCTACCTCGCCTACCTGGAGACGCTGTTCGGCCTGAGCGGCGACCCGCGCGCCGCGGCCCACGCCCGGACGGTGCTGGCGCTGGAGCTCAAGCTGGCGCGCATCCAGTGGTCCAGCGTGGCCAACCGCGATGCGGTCAAGACCTACAACCCGATGACGCCGCAGGCCCTCGCCAAGGCCACGCCCGGGCTGGACTGGCCGGCCTTCTTCGCCGCCGCGGCGCTGCCCGGCATCGATCGCCTCTCGGTCTCGCAGCCCAGCTACGTGAAGGCGCTGGCCGCGCTGGCCGCCCGCACACCGCTGGCCGACTGGCGGCTCTACCTGCGCGCCCGCCTGCTCGACGACCATGCCAACGTGCTGCCGCAGGCCTTCCGCGAGGCGCACTTCGAGCTGCACGGCAAGACGCTGAGCGGCCAGCAAAAGCCCAAGCCGCGCTGGGAGCAGGCCATCGCCGCGCTCGACACCGCCCTGGGCGAAGCCGTCGGGCAGGTGTATGCCGCGCGCCACTTCCCGCCCGCCAACAAGGCCCGCATGCAGACCCTGGTGGCCAACCTGCTGGCCGCCTACGGCAGCTCGATAGACGGCGTGAAGTGGATGAGCGCCAAGACGCGCGAGCGCGCCAAGCAGAAGCTCGCCAAGTACACCGTCAAGATCGGCTACCCCGACCGCTGGCGCGACTACACCGCGCTGCAGGTGCGCGCCGGCGACCCGCTGGGCAACGCCGCGCGCGCCGGCCGCTTCGAGCACGAGCGCCGCGCCGTGCGCAACGGCCAGCCGGTGGACCGCGCCGAATGGGGCATGACGCCGCAGACCGTCAACGCCTACTACAACCCCAGCTTCAACGAGATCGTCTTCCCCGCCGCGATCCTGGAGCCGCCCTTCTTCGACATGGGCGCCGACGACGCGGCCAACTACGGCGCCACCGGCGCCACCATCGGCCACGAGATCAGCCACGGCTTCGACGACGAGGGCAGCCAGTACGACGGCGACGGCAAGCTCGACAACTGGTGGACCGCGGCCGACCGCAAGGCCTTCGACCGGCTGACGGCGCAGCTGGTGGCGCAGTACGACGCCTACCAGCCGCTGCCCGGCCGCAAGCTGAACGGCAAGCTCACGCTGGGCGAAAACATCGCCGACCTCTCCGGCCTGGAGATCGCCTACAAGGCCTGGCAGCTCACGCTGGGCGGCAAGCCCTCGCCGGTGATCGACGGCCTCACTGGCGACCAGCGCTTCTTCTACGCCTACGCCCAGTCGTGGCGCGAAAACGTGCGCGAGGCGCGCAGCTTGCAATTGCTGACCATGGACCCGCACGCGCCCTCCGAATTCCGCGCCAACGGCTCGTCGATCAACATCGACGCCTTCCACCAGACCTTCGGCACGCAGCCGGGCGACAAGCTCTACAAGCCCACCGCCAAGCGCATCAGGATCTGGTGAACCCGGCCAGGGCCCAACCACCGCAGAATCACCGCTCACCCCGAAAGACGCGATGAAGCTCCCGCACCCTGGCCGCTGGGCCGCCGGCGCACTGCTGGGCGCCAGCCTGGCCGCGGCCCACGCCGGCGGCACGCTGACCGTCTGCACCGAGGGCCCGCCGGAAGGCTTCGACGTGGTGCAGTACGAGTCGTCGCTGGCGATCGACGCGGCCGGCCTGGCCGTCTACGACCAGCTGATGCACTTCAAGCCCGGCACCACTGAGGTCGAGCCCGGCCTGGCCGAGAGCTGGAGCGTCAGCCCCGACGGGCTGGCCTACACCTTCAAGCTGCGCCGCGGCGTCAGCTTCCACAGCACGCCGTGGTTCAAGCCCACGCGCGAGTTCAACGCCGACGACGTGCTGTTCTCGATCAACCGGCTGCTGGACAAGGCCAGCCCGGCCCACGCCATCGCCAAGAGCGGCTACGTCTACTGGGAGGGCATGAGCATGTCCTCGCTGGTCAAGGCCGTCGCCAAGGTGGATGACTTCACCGTGCGCTTCACGCTCAGCCGCCCCGAGGCGCCCTTCGTGGCCGACATGGCGATGCCCACGCTGGCCTCGATCTACTCGGCCGAGTACGCCGCGCAGCTGCTCAAGGCGGGCCGCGGCGAGCAGCTCAACACCCAGCCGGTAGGCACCGGCCCCTTCGTCTTCAAGAGCTACCAGAAAGACGCCGTGATCCGCTACGCGGCCCACACCGGCTACTGGGCCGGTGCGCCGAAGATAGACCACCTGGTCTTCGCGATCACCGTGGACCCCAGCGTGCGGGTGCAGCGCCTGAAGGCGGGCGAGTGCCTGGTGGGCACCAACATGAAGGCCGAGACGGCGGCCGCCTTCGACGGCGACCCCCAGGTGGAGATGCTGCGCCGCAAGGCGCTGATCGTGGCCTACATCGCGCCCAACGCGAAGCGCAGGTTCCTGAGCGACAAGCGGCTGCGCGAGGCGCTCTGGCTCGCGCTGGACAAGAAGACCTACATCCAGTCGGTCTACGGCGGCAACGCCAGCCCGGCCGCGAGCTTCCTGCCGCAGGCGATGTGGGGCTTCGACCCGGGCCTGGCCGACCGGCACGACCCGGAGAAGGCCAAGCAGCTCGTCAAGGCCAGCGGCTACGACGGCAGCGAGCTCACGCTGTTCGCCCGCATCGGCGGCGCGATCGACGGCAAGCGCGCCGCCGAGCTGATGCAGGCCGACTGGGCCCGGATAGGCGTGAAGGTGAAAGTGCAGATGATGGAGTGGGGCGAGCTGCTCAAGCGCAGCGGCCGCGGCGAGCACGACATCACCTTCCAGAACTGGGCCAGCGACAACGGCGACCCCGACAACTTCTTCACCCCCAACCTGACCTGCGCCGCGGTGGCCGCCGGCGGCAACAAGAGCCAGTGGTGCAATCCGGCGTTCGACCACCTGCTCGATACGGCCCGCAAGAGCACCGACCTGAAGCGGCGCACCGAGCTCTACACGCAGGCGCAGCGCTTGCTTTACGACGAGGTCGGCGTGATCCCGGCCGTCTACCCGGTCTACATGACGGCCGTGAACCGGCGCGTGCTGGGCTTCGTGCCCGACCCCTTCACCAACAACGACTTCCGCGGCGTCAGCCTGAAGCCCTGAAGCCCCCACCCCACCCAGCCCCAAGGCCAGGTCCATGTTCGCCTTCATCCTCAAGCGGGTCGCGCTGGTCGTCCCGACCTTTCTCGGCATCACGCTGCTCGCGTTTTCGCTGATCCACCTGATCCCCGGCGACCCGGTGCAGGTGATGGCCGGCGAGCGCCGCCTCGACCCCGAGTTCCACGCCCAGGTGCTGCGCCAACTCGGGCTGGACCGGCCGCTCTACGAGCAATACGGCACCTACCTCTGGAAGGCGCTGCACCTGGACCTGGGCGAGTCCTTCGTCACCCACGAAGCCGTGTGGAGCGAGTTCGGCAAGCTCTTTCCGGCCACGCTGGAGCTCTCGCTCTGCGCCCTGGTCTTTGCCAGCGTGCTCGGGCTGCTGGCCGGCGTGCTGGCGGCCATCAAGCGCGGCTCCATCCTCGACCACGGCGTGATGGGCCTCTCGCTGACCGGCTTCTCGATGCCCATCTTCTGGTGGGGCCTGCTGCTGATCATGTTCTTCTCGGTCTACATGCGCGAGCTGGCGCCCGCGCTGGCGCTGCCGGTCTCGGGCCGCATGGCGCTGGAGTTCGACATCCAGCCGCGCACCGGCTTCATGCTTATCGACGCCTGGCTCTCGGGCGAAGAAGGCGCCTTGCGCTCGGCGCTCTCGCACCTGGTGCTGCCGGCCATCGTGCTGGGCACCATCCCGCTGGCGGTGATCGCGCGCATGACGCGCTCGGCGATGCTGGAGGTGCTGCGCGAAGACTACGTGCGCACCGCGCGCGCCAAGGGCCTCTCGCCCAGCCGCGTGGTGTTCGTGCACGCGCTGCGCAACGCGCTGGTGCCGGTGGTCACCGTGATCGGCCTGCAGGTGGGCACCCTGCTGGCCGGCGCGGTGCTGACCGAGACCATCTTCTCCTGGCCGGGCGTCGGCAAATGGCTGATCGACGCCATCGCCCGGCGCGACTACCCGGTCGTGCAAGGCGGCATCCTGATCACCGCGACGCTGGTGATCGTCGTCAACCTGCTGGTGGACCTGCTGTATGGGCTGGTCAACCCGCGCATCCGGCACGCCAAATGAGCGCTGTATTGCCCCCCGCCACCGACCTGGCGGCCGCGCCGCCTTCGAGCTGGGCCAGCTTCTGGCGCAGCTTCTCGCGCAACAAGGGTGCGCTGGCCGGGCTGGTCTACCTGGTGATCGTGGTGCTCTGCGCCGTCTTCGCCGACCTGCTGGCGCCGCACAGCCCCATCGAGCAGTACCGCGACGCGCTGCTCTCGCCGCCGATCTGGAACGGCGGCGACCCGCGCTTCCTGCTCGGCACCGACGACATCGGCCGCGACATGCTCTCGCGCCTGCTGCACGGTGCACGCCTCTCGCTGATGATCGGCCTGGTGGCGGTGGGCCTCTCGCTGGTGCCGGGCATCGCGCTCGGGCTGGCCGCGGCGTTTTTCCCCCGCCTGCTGGGCACCGGCATCCTGCGCCTGATGGACGTGATGCTGGCGCTGCCCAGCCTGCTGCTGGCCATCGCGGTGGTGGCGGTGCTGGGCCCCGGGCTGCTGAACACGATGTTCGCGATCGCGCTGGTGGCCGTGCCCAGCTACGTGCGCCTGGTGCGCGCCTCGGCGATGGCCGAGCTCTCCAAGGACTACGTGGTGGCCTCGCGCCTGGCCGGCGCCGGCACGCTGCGGCTGATGTTCGACACCGTGCTGCCCAACTGCATGGCGCCGGTCATCGTGACCGCCACCATGGGCTTCTCCGACGCCATCCTCACCGCCGCCGCCCTCGGCTTCCTCGGCCTGGGCGCGCAGCCGCCCACCCCCGAGTGGGGCACCATGCTGGCCTCGGCGCGCGACTACATCGAGCGGGCCAACTGGGTGGTGACGCTGCCCGGGCTGGCCATCCTGAGCACGGTGCTGGCGATCAACCTGATGGGCGACGGCCTGCGCGACGCGCTCGACCCCCGACTGAAGAGCGCCACATGAGCCTGCTGGAGATACGCAACCTGACGGTCGAGTTCGGCGCCTTCACCGCGGTGCAGGGCGTGGACCTCGACCTGGCGCGCGGCGAGCTGCTGGGCATCGTCGGCGAATCGGGCTCGGGCAAGAGCGTGAGCATGCTGGCGCTGATGGGACTGATCGATGCGCCCGGCAGGGTGCAGGCCGACCTGCTGCGCTTCGACGGGCACGACCTGCTGGCGCTGCCGCCGCGCGAGCGCCGGCGCATCATCGGGCGCGACATCGCGATGATCTTCCAGGACCCGGTCGCGAGCCTGAACCCCAGCTACACCGTCGGCTTCCAGATCATGGAGACGCTGAAGGTGCACCACAAGGGCAGCGGCAGCGCGCTGCGCGAGCGCGCGCTGGAGCTGCTGCGCAAGGTGGAGATCCCCGACCCCGCCAAGCGGCTGCAGGCCTACCCCCACCAGCTCTCCGGCGGCATGAGCCAGCGCGTGATGATCGCGATGGCGCTGGCCTGCAACCCCAAGCTGCTGATCGCCGACGAGCCCACCACCGCGCTCGACGTGACCATACAGGCCCAGGTGCTGGACCTGCTGGTGGCCCTGCAGCGCGAGCAGGACATGGCGCTGATACTCATCACCCACGACCTCGCGCTGCTGGCCGAGCACGCCCGCCGCATCGCGGTGATGTACGCCGGCGAGGTGGTGGAGACGCAGACCGTGCCCACCCTCTTCGAGCGGCCGCACCACCCCTACACCGAGGCCCTGCTGGCGGCCATCCCCGAGCACAGCCGCGGCGCCGCCCGCCTGCCCACGCTGCCCGGCGTGGTGCCCGGCCAGTACGACAGGCCCCGCGGCTGCCTGCTCTCGCCGCGCTGCCCGCACGTGGCGGATGCCTGCCGCGCCGCCCACCCCGCGCTGGTGGCGATGCCCGACGGCGGCAGCGCGCGCTGCATCCTGCCGCGCCACGTGGCGCCCGTCGCAGCCGGGAGCGCGGCATGAGCGGCGCGGTGAACGGCTTCGACAGCAGCGCCGCGCTGCCAGCGGCCGCCGGCCCGCAGGCTAGCCAAGACACCCCGGCCGGCCCGCTGGTGCTGCAAGCCCACGCGCTGGCCCGCCACTACCACGTCTCGCAGGGCCTGTTCCAGCCGCCCGCCACCGTGAAGGCGCTCAACGGCGTGAGCTTCTCGCTCGCCGCCGGCCGCACGCTGGCGGTGGTGGGCGAGTCGGGCTGCGGCAAGTCCACGCTGGCGCGCGCGCTCACGCTGATCGAGAAGCCCACCAGCGGCAGCCTGCAGCTCGGCGGCGTGGACATCGCCAACGCCGACGCAGCCCAGACCCGCCTGATGCGCCAGCAGGTGCAGATGGTCTTCCAAAACCCCTACGCCTCGCTGAACCCGCGCAAGCGCATCACGCAGATGCTGGCCGAGCCGCTGCTGCTGAACCGCAAGCTGAGCGCCGCCGAGCGCCGCGTCGAGGTGGCCAGCGCGCTGCAGCAGGTGGGCCTGCGCCCCGAGCACGCCGAGCGCTACCCGCACATGTTCTCCGGCGGCCAGCGCCAGCGCATCGCCATCGCCCGCGCGATGATGCTGCAGCCCCAGCTGCTGGTGGCCGACGAGCCGACCTCCGCGCTCGACGTCTCCATCCAGGCGCAGATCCTGAACCTCTTCATGGACCTGCAGCAGCGCACCGGCATCGCCTACGTCTTCATCTCGCACAACCTCAGCGTGGTCGAGCACATCGCCGACCGGGTGCTGGTGATGTACCTCGGGCGGGTGGTCGAGTCGGCCCCCAAGGCACTGCTCTTCAAGCGGCCGCTGCACCCGTACACCCGGGCCTTGCTCTCGGCCACGCCGAGCATCGACCCGGCACGGCGGGCGCTGAAGATACGCATCACCGGCGAGCTGCCCTCACCGCTGGCGCCGCCGCCGGGGTGCAGCTTCCACAAGCGCTGCCCGTATGCGACGGAGCGGTGCATGGTGGAGGTGCCGGAGCTGCGGGTGCTGGAGGGGCGGGAGGTGGCTTGCCATCATGCGGAGACGGTGGGGTGAGGTGTGTTGTGGGCGGTGTCGGCCACATCGATGGTTCGCAGATGGTTTGAATGCGAGGGTTGCGGCAGCTCCTGAAGCCGCTCGCTCTCGACAATTCGATATGGACGGCGCGCAGGGCAGCGGGTAAGCTGGACTTACATTCAGCCAACAACGACAGCAACCACAACGGGCCCGACACAGCGCGAGAGCCCGTGCGTCTGGGAGGATGCTCATGTCTCGAACCGCTCCGTGGGATCCGTTACAGCGGCCGCGCAGGCCCACATTGACGCGCGGCGCTGGTTCTGAGGAGCGCGAGGGTAGAGGCGTCGCTGATTGCGGCTGCTCTCTGACCTGTGCGCGTATGAGCAAGAACATCGCGCTATACCGGCCCGGCGCCATGCGCTGGCATCACCAATACGGCGAACAACTGCTGTG
>DATHWJ010000456.1:0-19147 GCA_035460745.1 Ideonella sp.
GACGGCAAGGGCGGCCAGCGCCCGCCCCAGGGCCAGCAGGCCAAGCGCGGCAACGAGCCGCGCCCGCCGTCCAACGAGCGCTCGGACCGCGGCCCCAAGCCGCGCGACGACCGCCGTGACGATCGCCGCGGCGGCCCGCGCCCGAGCAGCCCGCACGGCGTGGCCAACCAAACCGGCGACAGCCTGCCGCGCGAGTTCCGCGAGCCGGGTGACCCGACCCGCATCCCCAACCCGCTGCAGCAGACCTTCGACAAGCGCGCTATCCAGAGCGCCCGCGTGAACCCGCGCGAAGACCTGTACGAGAACGGCCCCATCCCCAACCCGCTGCAGCAGACCTACGACAAGCGCTTCACCCAGGGCCAGCGCGGCGGCGGCTTCGGCAACCCCAACCAGCCGCGCGGCGGCAAGGGTGGCGACGGGCCGGCCAACCCGGACCCGCTGCAGACGGCGGTCGGCTACATCGGCGCCGACGCCTTCACCCGCAAGTCGCAGGGCCGCGGCAACAACCGCGGCGGCCGGCGCGGCGGCGGGCGCTGACAGCCCGGCGCGCTGCCGGCAACGGCCGGCAGCGCCTCGAAGGGGCTGCTGCGCTCCCACGGTGCTTGCAGTCACCCTTCAAGGCTAAAATTCAAGGCTTTGCCCAATACGTCGGACCCGGTTCCGAAACAACGAGGACACTCACATGGCTATCGAACGCACCCTTTCCATCATCAAACCCGACGCCGTGGCCAAGAACGTCATCGGCCAGATCTACGCCCGCTTCGAAGGCGCCGGCCTGAAGATCGTCGCCGCCAGGATGGCGCACCTGTCGCGCGGCGAGGCCGAAGCCTTCTACGCCGTGCACAAGGCCCGCCCCTTCTTCAAGGACCTGGTCGAGTTCATGATCTCCGGCCCGGTGATGATCCAGGCCCTCGAAGGCGAAGGCGCGATCGCCAAGAACCGCGACCTGATGGGCGCCACCGACCCGAAGAAGGCCGAGAAGGGCACGATCCGCGCCGACTTCGCCGACAGCATCGACGCCAACGCCGTGCACGGCTCCGACGCGCCCGAGACGGCTGCCGTCGAGATCGGCTTCTTCTTCCCCGGCATGAACGTCTACAGCCGCTGATGCGCTGCGGCCGGCCTGTGACCGTCGATCCCCGCGTGGTGTTGTCATGACCCTCGTCAACCTGCTTGACCACGACCTCGACGGCCTGGCCGCCTACTGCGAAACGCTGGGTGAGAAGCGCTTCCGCGCGACCCAGCTGTTCCGCTGGATACACCAGAAGGGCGCGGCCGACTTCGGCGCGATGACCGACCTGGCCAAGAGCCTGCGCGACAAGCTCGCCGGCGTGGCCGAGGTGCGGGCGCTGCCGGTGGTGAGCGAGCATGTCTCGGCCGACGGCACCATCAAGTGGCTGTTCGACGTCGGCGCCGGCAATGCGGTCGAGACTGTCTTCATCCCCGAAGACGACCGTGGCACGCTGTGCATCTCGTCGCAGGCGGGCTGCGCGGTCGGCTGCCGCTTCTGCTCCACCGGCCACCAGGGCTTCAGCCGCAATCTCGGCACGGCCGAGATCCTGGCCCAGCTCTGGTACGCCGAGCACCGCCTGCGCGGGCGCCTCGGCACCAACGGCGAGCGCGTCATCACCAATGTCGTGATGATGGGCATGGGCGAGCCGCTGCAGAACTACCACGCGCTGGTGCCGGCGCTGCGGGTGATGCTGGACGACCACGGCTACGGCCTGTCGCGCCGCCGCGTCACCGTCTCCACCTCCGGCGTGGTGCCGATGATGGACCGCCTGCGCGAGGACTGCCCGGTCTCGCTGGCCGTCTCGTTGCACGCGCCGCTGGACCCGCTGCGCGACGACCTCGTGCCGCTGAACCGCAAATACCCGCTGGCCGAGCTGCTGGCCGCCTGCCGGCGCTACCTCGAGGCCGCGCCGCGCGACTTCATCACCTTCGAGTACTGCATGCTCGACGGTGTCAACGACAGCGACGCCCATGCCCAGGCGCTGCTGGCGCTGGTGCACGGCAAGGGCGCGAACCGCGTGCCCTGCAAGTTCAACCTGATCCCTTTCAACCCCTTCCCCGCCTCGGGGCTGACGCGCTCGCCGCGCGAGCGCGTGCTGGCCTTCGCCAAGGTGCTGCAGGACGGCGGCCTGGTGACGACGGTGCGCAAGACCCGCGGCGACGACATCGACGCTGCCTGCGGCCAACTGGCCGGCGAAGTGCAGGACCGCACCCGCGCCCAGCAGCGCATGAAGCGCCTGCCCATCCCCGTGCACGTGGTCGGCATGCCGGGCGCTGCCCCTGTGGCCGCGGCCCGCAAAGTCTCGCCGTGAGCGTGCCGGCCCGACGCCCCGGCCGGCCTGCCGCCGCGGCGCTTTGGCTGTTTGCCGCCGTGCTGCTGCAGGGCTGCGTGTCGTCGTCGCCGCGCGTCGAGCGCCGCGATGCACCCGAGTCCGCCGAGCAGGCCGACCCGGCGCGGCGTGCGCAGGTGCGCATGGAGCTGGCGGCGGCCTATTTCGGCCGCGGGCAGGGCAGTACCGCGCTGGACGAGATCAAGCAGGTGCTGGCGGCCCAGCCCAACCATGCCGATGCCTACAACCTGCGCGGCCTGATCCAGGCCAGCATGGGCGACCCGCAGGCCGCGGGCGAGAGCTTCCGTCGCGCGCTGCAGCTCAAGCCCGGCGACGCCGACACCCTGCACAACTACGGCTGGCTGCTCTGCCAGCAGCGCCGCTTTGCCGAGGCCGACGCCCAGTTCGCCCAGGCCCTCGCCCAGCCGGGCTATCGCGATTCGCAGCGCACGCTGCTCGCCCAGGGCGTCTGCTATGCCCGCAACGACCAGTGGCCCGAGGCCGAGCGCACGCTGGCGCGCGCCTACGAGCTCGACCCGGGCAACCCGGCCGTCGCCGTCAACCTCTCCGAGGTGCTGTACCGGCGCGGCGAGTACGAGCGGGCGCGCTTCTACATCCGCCGCGTCAACGCGCAGGACGACCTGCTGAGCGCGCAGACGCTCTGGCTGGCCGCCCGCATCGAGAACCGCCTGGGCCAGGCGGCACAGGTGCGGGTGCTGGGCCAGCAGTTGCGCAACCGCTTCCCGCAAGCTCCTGAAACCCTGTCATTCGAGAGAGGCCGCTTCGATGAGTGAGCCGTTCGAGCCGCCGCGCCAGGCCACGCCGGACACCCAGCCCATGGACAGCGCCGGCAGCATGCTGCGCGCCGCCCGCCAGGCCCAGGGCCTGCACCTGGCGGCGCTGGCGATGATGCTGAAGATCACGCCGCGCAAGCTCGAGGCGCTCGAAGACGACCGCTACGACGAGCTGCAGGGCGTGACCTTCACGCGGGCGCTGGCGCAGTCGGCCTGCCGCGCGCTCAAGATCGACCCCGTGCCGGTGCTGGCCAGGCTGCCGCGCGCCGAGCTGGGCACGCTGGGCCAGGCGGGCGGCGGGCTGAACCAGCCCTTCCGCGAACGCGCGCTGCGGCGCGAGCCCATGGAGCTGCTGAGGGCAGGGCGGGGCGTGCTGGCGCTGGTGGCGCTGCTGCTGGTCGGTGCGGCGGCCTTGTGGCTGGCGCCGCCGGGCTTCGGCCTGTCCAGCCTGCCGAACATCGCCTGGCCCTTGCTGGGCGCTGCCTCCGCGCCCGCCGCCGAAGAGCTGCCTGCCGAGGTCAGCACCGTGGCCAGCAACGAGCCTGCGGTGCAGCCGGACGGCTCGCTGACCAGCGGGCAGGGCGCGACGGCTCAGACGGCGGGTGCGGCGCCCGCCGATGCCGGTGCGTCCGCGGTGCCGGGCACAGACCCGGCCGCGCCGCCCGCCCCGGTGCCGGTGCCACGCAACGGCCTCGATCTGGGCGTGGATACCGGTGTCGGCACTGCAGCACCCGCGCCAGTGCAACTGCGTGCCCGCGAGGCTTCGTGGATAGAAGTGCTGGACGCCAAGGGCGAGGCGCTGCTGGCGCGCACGCTGGCACCGGGCGAAGCCGTGGGCCTGGATGGGGTTTTGCCGGTGCGTGTCAAGATCGGCAACGCTGCGGCGACCGAGCTGCTCTTCCGCGGCCAGCCGGTGGACCTCGCGCCGGTGACGCGCGACAACGTCGCCCGCCTCGAACTCAAATAGGCCTGCCACGCCGCCCAACGATCTCTCGAGACCCGAGCTGCCCATGGACACAAGCACCTTGCTGAACACCTTCACCGGCGACACGCCCATAGAACCCGCGCTGCCCGCCACGCGGCATTCGCGCCAGGCCAAGGTGGCCTGGGGCAGCCGGATCGTCACGGTGGGCGGCGGTGCGCCGGTGCGGGTGCAGTCCATGACCAACACCGACACGGTGGACGTCATCGGCACCGCGATCCAGGTCAAGGAGCTGGCCATCGCCGGCTCGGAGATGGTGCGCATCACCGTCAACACGCCCGAAGCGGCGGCGGCCGTGCCGCACATCCGCGACCAGCTCGACCGCATGGGCATCGACGTGCCGCTGATCGGCGATTTCCACTACAACGGCCACCGGCTGCTGAGCGAGCACCCGGCCTGCGCCGAGGCGCTCTCCAAGTACCGCATCAACCCCGGCAACGTCGGCAAGGGCGACAAGCGCGACCGCCAGTTCGCCCAGATGATCGAGGTGGCGGCGCGCCACGACAAGGCGGTGCGCATCGGCGTCAACTGGGGCAGCCTGGACCAGGAGCTGCTCGCCTCGATGATGGACGACAACGCCCACCGAGCCCAGCCCTGGGACGCCAAGCAGGTGATGTACCAGGCGCTGGTGCAGTCGGCGCTGCAGTCGGCCGCGCAGGCGCGCGAGTACGGGCTGGACCCCAACCAGATCATCATCAGCTGCAAGGTCAGCGGCGTGCAGGACCTGATCTCGGTCTACCGCGCGCTGGGCCAGCGCTGCGACTACGCGCTGCACCTGGGCTTGACCGAAGCCGGCATGGGCACCAAGGGCACGGTGGCCTCGGCCGTGGCGCTCTCGGTGCTGCTGCAACAAGGCATTGGCGACACCATCCGTGTCTCGCTCACGCCCGAGCCGGGCGAAGCGCGCACCCAGGAGGTGGTGGTGGCGCTGGAGATCCTGCAGGCGCTGGGCCTGCGCAGCTTCAACCCCAGCGTCACCGCCTGCCCGGGCTGCGGCCGCACCACCAGCACCACCTTCCAGGAGCTGGCCAAGCAGATCGACGACTTCCTGCGCGCCCAGATGCCGGTCTGGCGCGGCAAGTACCCCGGCGTCGAGACCATGAAGGTCGCGGTGATGGGCTGCATCGTCAATGGCCCCGGCGAGAGCAAGCACGCCGACATCGGCATCAGCCTGCCCGGCAGCGGCGAGGCGCCCGCGGCACCGGTCTTCATCGACGGCCAGAAGGCGATGACCTTGCGCGGCGAGGGCATCGTGACCGAGTTCCAGACCATCGTCGAGCAGTACATCGAGCGGCGCTTCGGCGCGGTGACCGCGGCGCATTGACGCTGCCCGCGCCTGAACGCCCGCGCGCTGCACGACGGCGCCCGGGCCGCCCGATGGCCTGGCCGAGCGCCGCACCGCCGGCCTGGCCACCATTGCATCCCGCGTCCGCCCTCCGCAGCGGCGGCCGCCACCTGAGCCACTCATGAGTGAACAAATCAAAGCCGTCAAAGGCATGAACGACATCCTGCCGCCGGCCTCGGCGCGCTGGGAATGGTTCGACGACAAGGTGCGCGCGCTGATGCGCCGCTACGCCTACCAGAACGTGCGCACGCCGCTGGTCGAGCACACGCCGCTGTTCGTGCGCGGCCTGGGCGAAGTGACCGACATCGTCGAGAAGGAGATGTACTCCTTCGAGGACAAGCTCAACGGCGACCCGCTGACCCTGCGCCCCGAAGGCACGGCCGGCGTGGTGCGCGCCGTGATCGAGAACTCGCTGCTGTACGACGGCGGCAAGCGGCTGTTCTACATCGGTGCGATGTTCCGCCACGAGCGGCCGCAGCGCGGGCGCTACCGGCAGTTCCACCAGGTCGGCGTGGAGGCGCTGGGCTTCCCCGGTCCGGACGTCGATGCCGAGGTCATCCTGATGGCGCGCACGCTGCTGCGCGACCTGGGCCTGGCCGACGTGCGGCTGGAGCTCAACAGCCTGGGCCAGCCGGACGAGCGGCGCGCCCACCGCGCGGCCTTGATCGCCTACTTCGAGCAGCACGCCGGCCAGCTCGACGCCGAGGCGCAGCGCCGCCTGCACAGCAACCCGCTGCGCATCCTGGACACCAAGAACCCGGCGATGCAGGCGCTGGTCGAGGCGGCACCCAAGCTGATGGACTTTCTCGGCGAGGCCTCGCTGGCGCACCTGGGCGCCGTCAGGGCCGCGCTGGATGCGGTGGGCCAGGCCTACACGATCAACCCGCGCCTGGTGCGTGGCATGGACTACTACAACCTGACCGTCTTCGAGTGGGTCACCGACCGGCTCGGCGCGCAGGGCACGGTCTGCGGCGGCGGGCGCTACGACGGCCTGATCGAGCAGATCGGCGGCAAGCCCGCGCCGGCGGTCGGCTGGGGCCTGGGCATAGAGCGGGTGCTGGCGCTGCTGGAGGAGAGTGGCGTCCAGGTGCCGGCGGTGGCGCCTGACGCCTATGCGGTGGTGCCCGACGCCGCCGCGCTGCCGGTGGCCCTCGCGACGGTCGAGGCATTGCGCGCCGCCGGGGTCTGCGTGCAGATGCACGCCGCCGGCAAGGACGGCCCGGGCAGCTTCAAGGCCCAGTTCAAGAAGGCCGACGCCAGCGGCGCGCGCTTCGCGCTGGTCTTCGGCGCCGACGAGCTCTCGCAGGGCCAGGTGCAGGTCAAACCGCTGCGCGACGCCAGCGCTGCGCAGCGGCTGCAGCCGCTGGCCGGCGCGGCCGGCTGGGCAGATACCTTGCTTCACTCGCGGGACGCATAATCCCACCCTTCGTTCGGCGGGGCTGCTGCCCCGCCGGGCTCTCGATGCTTATTCGCCTGCCGCCCGGCGGGCCGTGTTTCATGGCAACCCATCTCGATCTGCAAGAACAGGAACAGCTCGACGAGCTCAAGGCGTTCTGGCGCAACTACGGCAATCTCATCACCTGGACGCTGACGCTGGTGCTGGCCGCCTTCGCCGCGTGGAACGGCTGGAACTGGTGGCAGGGCAAGCAGGCCGTGCAGGCCAGCGCGATGTTCGACGAGCTCGACCGCGTGGTGCAGGCCGGCGACGCCGACAAGGCCAACGCCGTCTTCAACGACCTGAAGGAGCGCTACGGCAGCACCGCCTATGCGCAGCAGGCCGGTCTGCTGACCGCCAAGCTGCAGCTCGAAAAAGGCAAGGCCGACGCCGCCCAGGCCACGCTGGGCTGGGTGGCCGACAAGGCCGGCGACGACGAGTACCGCGCGCTCGCTCACCTGCGGCTGGCCGGCCTGCTGCTGGACAAGAAGGCCTACGACGAGGCGCTGAAGCAGCTCGACGCCGTCTCGTCGCCAACCTTCCTCGGCCTGGTCGAAGACCGCCGCGGCGACGTGCTGCTGGCGCAGGGCAAGAAGCCCGAAGCGATCAAGGCCTACCAGGCCGCCTGGAAGGCGATGGACGCGCAGCTCGAGTACCGCCGCATCGTCGATGCCAAGCTGACCTCGCTGGGCGCCGCGCCCGAGGCGGACAAGCCTGCCTCCGGGAGCCAGGCATGAGCGGCGTTCCCCAGGCGAAATGGCGCGGCGGCGCCGCGCTGCTGATCGCCGCCGCGCTGGCGGCCGGCTGCTCGTCCACCAACAAACCCAAGCCGACGCCGCTGGAGCCGCTGACGCCGCAGATCGCCGGCAAGCAGGTCTGGTCCGGCCAGCGGGTCGACGGCGGCGTGAGCTTCCCGCTCGCGGTGACGGCCAAGCAGGGCCGCTTCTTCGTCGCCGGCGACGACGGCGTGGTGCTGGCGCTGGACGCCGCCACCGGCCGCGAAGCCTGGCGCGGCTCGGTCGGCACCAAGCTCTCGGCGGGCGTGGGCAGCGACGGCCGCTTCGCCTCGGTGGTGACGCGCGGCAACGAGCTGGTGACGCTGGAAGCCGGCGCCGTGCTGTGGCGCGCCAAGCTCGACTCCAGCGTGGTGACGGCGCCGCTGGTGGC
Source organism: Ideonella sp. (assembly GCA_035460745.1). Classification (GTDB taxonomy): domain Bacteria; phylum Pseudomonadota; class Gammaproteobacteria; order Burkholderiales; family Burkholderiaceae_C; genus Ideonella. The sequence continues at coordinate 8,066 of DATHWJ010000456.1, forward strand.
CGGCGAGCGTGTCTTCGTGGTCGGGGTCGACCGGGTCGTGCATGCCTTCGACGCGCTCGACGGCCGCCGCCTGTGGACGCTGCGCCGCCCGGGCGACGCGCTGACGCTGTCGCAGACGGGCGTGCTGGCCGCCTACAAGGACACGCTGCTGGTCGGCCAGGGCCCGCGCCTGCTGGGCGTGGACCCGCTGCGCGGCACCGTGCGCTGGGAGGCCGCGGTGACGGCGCCGCGCGGCACCAACGAGGTCGAGCGGCTGGCCGACCTGGTCGGGCCGATGTCGCGCCAGGGCGCCCAGTTCTGCGTGCGCGCCTTCCAGAACGCGGTCGGCTGCGTCGATGCCGAGCGCGGCGCCACGCAGTGGAGCAACAACACCGGCGGCCTCGAGGCCGTGGGTGGCGACGCCGATTTCGTCTACAGCGCCGACGCCAGCGACCGCATCACGGCGCGCCGCCGCACCAACGGCGAGACCGCCTGGACCAACGAGCGCCTGCTGAACCGCATCCTCAGCGCTCCGGCGGCGATCGGCAAGACGGTGGTCTTCGGCGACCTCGAAGGCGAGCTGCACTTCCTGTCGCGCGACAGCGGCCTGCCGCTGCTGCGCTTGCCGACCGACGGCTCGGCCATCGTGGCCGCGCCGGTGCTGGTCGACAACACGCTGCTGGTCGTCACGCGCAAGGGCGGGCTGTACGCCTTCCGCCCCGAGTAGCATTTTTTCCCACCCCGAGCCTGCCCGCTGGCACCGCGCTCCACCAGGATTGTTGTGAAACCCGTCATCGCCTTGGTCGGCCGCCCCAATGTGGGCAAGTCGACCCTGTTCAACCGGATGACCAAGAGCCGCGACGCGATCGTGGCCGACTACGCCGGGCTGACCCGCGACCGCCACTACGGCGACGGCCGCCTGGACGGCCGCGAGTTCATCGTCGTCGATACCGGCGGCTTCGAGCCCGACAGCCTCACCGGCATCGTCAAGGAGATGGCCAAGCAGACCCGCCAGGCCGTGGCCGAGGCCGACGCGGTGATCTTCGTCGTCGACGTGCGCTCGGGCGTCTCCGGCCAGGACCACGACATTGCGCGCTACCTGCGGCAGGCCAACAAGACCGTGCTGCTGGCCGTCAACAAGGCCGAGGGCATGAGCGAGTCGCCGCTGCTGGCCGAGTTCTACGAGTTGGGCATGGGCGAGCCGCACCCGGTCTCGGCGGCGCACGGGCAGGGCATACGCAGCCTGCTGGAGGCGGCGCTGGGCGAGGAGCCGGAGCCTGAGGAAGACGAATACGGCGCCGGCGTCGACAAGCCGATCCGGCTGGCCGTGGCCGGCCGGCCCAATGTCGGCAAGTCGACGCTGATCAACGCCTGGCTGGGCGAAGAGCGGCTGATCGCCTTCGACATGCCGGGCACCACGCGCGACGCCATCCACGTGCCGTTCGAGCGGGCCGGGCAGAAGTTCGAGCTGATCGACACCGCGGGGCTGCGCCGCAAGGGCAAGGTCTTCGAGGCGATCGAGAAGTTTTCGGTCGTCAAGACGCTGCAGGCCATCGCCGACGCCAACGTGGTGGTGCTGCTGCTCGACGCCTCGCAGGGCGTGACCGAGCAGGACGCGCACATCGCCGGCTACATCGTCGAGTCAGGCCGCGCGGTGGTGATGGCGGTCAACAAGTGGGACGCCGTCGACAGCTACCAGCGCCAGATGCTGGAGCGCTCGATCGAGCAGCGGCTGGCCTTCCTGAAGTTTGCGCCGCTGCTCAACATCTCGGCGCTCAAGCGCCAGGGCCTGGGGCCGCTGTGGCAGGCGATCGCCGATGCCCACGCGTCCGCCACCGCCAAGCTGCCCACTCCCGTGCTGACCCGGCTGCTGCTGGAGGCGGTGGAGCACCAGGCGCCCAAGCGGGCCGGCACCTTCCGGCCCAAACTGCGTTACGCCCACCAGGGCGGCATGAACCCGCCCATCATCGTGATCCACGGCAACTCGCTGGAGCACGTGACCGACGGCTACAAGCGCTACCTCGAAGGGCGCTTCCGCGAACACTTCAAGCTCGTCGGCACCCCGATGCGCATCGAGATGAAGCATTCGCGGAACCCTTTCGACGAAACCTAGGTCTGACCCTTATACGGGGCGCCGCCTGCTGGGTGGCGCCCTGTGTGTTAAGGTCTTTCATTCCAACAATCCACTCAACACGTTTCCAACACGGAGCATATCGTGAGCAATAAAGGTCAACTCCTTCAAGACCCCTTCTTGAACCTGCTGCGCAAGGAGCATGTGCCGGTGTCGATTTACCTCGTCAACGGCATCAAGCTCCAAGGGCACATCGAGTCGTTTGACCAATACGTCGTGCTGCTGCGCAATACCGTCACCCAGATGGTCTACAAGCACGCGATTTCGACAGTGGTACCCGGCCGCGCCGTGAATTTCCACGTCGCCGAACCGGGCGAAGGCAACTGAAGCCCGCCGTCGCTGACCGGCGACCCCGGACCCTCACATCTTGAGTTCCGCCTCGTCATCCTCCGCCCCCACCGACTTCGATGTGGCGCGGGCTGTCCTGGTGGGCGTGGATTTTGGTCCGGGCTCGTCCTTCGACGCCTCGCTCGACGAACTCGCGCTGCTGGCCGAATCGGCCGGCGACGAGGTCGTCGCGCGGGTGACCGCCAAGCGCAAGGCCCCCGATCCGGCGCTCTTCGTCGGCTCGGGCAAGGCCGACGAAATCAAGCTGCTGGTCCAGGCGCACAACGCCCAGGGCGTCATCTTCGACCAGTCGCTCTCGCCTGCGCAGCAGCGCAACCTGGAGCGCCATCTCGGCGTCTCGGTGGCCGACCGCACCGCGCTGATCCTCGAGATCTTCGCGGCGCGGGCGCAAAGCCATGAGGGCAAGCTGCAAGTCGAACTGGCCCGCCTGCAATACCTCTCGACCCGTCTGGTGCGCCGCTGGAGCCACCTGGAGCGCCAGCGCGGCGGCGTGGGCCACCGCGGCGGCCCGGGCGAGGCGCAGATCGAACTCGACCGCCGCATGATCGGCGACCGCATCAAGTCGGTCAAAGAGCGGCTTGAGAAGGTCAAGCGCCAGCGTGGCACGCAGCGCCGCGCCCGCGAGCGCAGCGGCACCTACCGCGTCTCGCTGGTCGGCTACACCAATGCCGGCAAGTCGACGCTGTTCAATGCGATGGTCAAGGCGCGGGCCTACGCGGCGGACCAGCTCTTCGCCACGCTGGACACCACGACCCGCTCGCTCTACCTGGGCGAGGCGGGCCGCTCGGTCTCGCTGTCCGACACCGTCGGCTTCATCCGCGACCTGCCGCACAAGCTGGTCGAGGCCTTCCAGGCCACGCTGCAGGAGGCCACCGATGCCGACCTGCTGCTGCACGTGATCGACGCCTCCAGCCCGGTGCTGCAGGAGCAGCAGGCCGAGGTCGAGCGGGTGCTGGACGAGATCGGCGCCAGCGGCATCCCGCAGGTGCTGGTGTTCAACAAGCTGGACCGCATCGAGCCCAGCCAGCGCCCGCGCGGCCTGCGCGACGTGCTGGAGCGCGGCCCCGGCCTGCGCGTGCCGCGGGTCTTCGTCAGCGCCTTGACCGGCGAGGGGCTGGACGTGCTGCGCGCCGTGATCGCCGAGTTCGCCGCGCCGCCCGACACCTTGAATTCCAGCGGTGTGGCCACCACCTTGCCTGATGGCAGTGCGGTGGCTGCCCGCTTCGTGCCGCCCGCTGGTGCGCCGCTCACGGCGGCGCCGGTGGTGGTAGGCCGTCCCCCTTCTTCTTGAGCTTTTGCTGGCAGGACCATGCGAGATTCTTCTTTACCCGCCGCCGGCCTGAACGCGCGCCTCTCGGCCCTGGCCGGGGCCGCACGCGCCCTGATGCAAGGGTGGTGGCAAGGCCGCACCGGCCGTGGCCGGGACACGCTGGTGCTGAACAACGGCCGCAACGACGGCCCGCCCGACCTCGACGAGCTCTGGCGCGACTTCAACCGCAAGCTCTCCGGCCTGTTCGGCGGCAAGGGCGGCCCGCAGCCGCCTCGCGGCAACGAGCCGAACGGCGGTGGCCCGGGCTTCCAGCCCGACATGAAGAGCGCCGGCCTGGGCGTGGGCCTGATCGCCGGCGTGGTGGTGCTGATCTGGGCCGGCAGCGGCGTCTTCATCGTGCAGGAAGGCAACCAGGCGGTGGTCACCACCTTCGGCAAGTACAGCTACACGGCCGACGCCGGCATCCAGTGGCGCCTGCCGTACCCGATCCAGCAGCACGAGTCGGTCTCGGTGACCCAACTGCGCTCGGTGGAAGTGGGCCGCAACGCGGTCGGCACCACCACCGGCCTGCGCGACTCCTCGATGCTGACGCAGGACGAGAACATCGTCGACATCCGCTTCACCGTGCAATACCGGCTGAAGGACGCCCGCGCCTTCCTGTTCGAGAACCGCGGCACCGACGAGGCCGTGGTGCAGGCCAGCGAATCGGCGGTGCGCGAGATCGTCGGCCGCAGCAAGGTCGATTCGGTGCTCTACGAGCGGCGCGACCAGATCGCCGCCGACCTGGTCAAGTCCATCCAGTCGCAGCTCGACCGGCTGAACGCCGGCGTGCTGATCTCCAACGTCAACCTGCAGAACGTGCAGGCGCCCGAGCAGGTGCAGGCCGACTTCGACGACGCGGTGAAGGCGGGTGCCGACCGCGACCGCTTCAAGAACGAAGGCCAGGCTTACGCCAGCGACGTGATCCCGAAGGCCCGCGGTACCGCGGCCCGGCTGGCCGAAGAGGCCTCGGGCTACAAGGAGCGCGTGGTGGCGCAGGCCGAGGGCGATGCGCAGCGCTTCAACTCGGTCTACGCCGAGTACCAGAAGGCGCCCGGCGTGACCCGCGACCGGCTCTACATCGACGCGATGCAGCAGGTCTACTCCAATGTCAGCAAGGTGATGGTCGACAGCCGCAACGGCTCCAACCTGCTGTACCTGCCGCTCGACAAGCTGCTGCAGCAGGCCGGCGTGCCGGCCGCCGCGGCACCGGCCGTCGCCACGCCGACGCCGATGGCCCCGGGCGGCACGACCCTGGACCCCGCCGCCGACGCCCGCTCACGTGACAACGCCCGCGGCCGCGACCGCGAAGGCCGTTGAGCGCAAGGACCTTTTCAACATGAACCGAATTGCACTCTTTCTGGTGGGCGCGCTGGCTGTCCTGATGCTGGCCGCGTCGACTTTGTTCGTGGTCGATCAGCGCGAGGTCGCCGTGGTGTACGCACTGGGCGAGATCAAGGAAGTGATCGCCGAGCCTGGCCTCAAGGTCAAGCTGCCGCCGCCGTTCCAGAACGTGGTCTTCCTCGACCGCCGCATCCAGACGCTGGACAGCCCCGAGACCCGGCCCATTTTCACTGCCGAGAAGAAGAGCCTGGTGATCGACTGGCTGATCAAGTGGCGCATCAGCGAGCCGCGCCAGTTCATCCGCAACAACGGCGTCGATCTGCGCAACCTGGAGAACCGCCTCAGCCCGGTCGTGCAGGCCGCCTTCAACGAAGAGATCACCAAGCGCACCGTGGCGGGCGTCCTGTCCGCCGAGCGCGAAATCGTGATGAACGACGTGCGCGCCCGCCTGGCCGACGAGGCCAAGGCCTTCGGTATCGAGATCCTCGACGTGCGCATCAAGCGCGTCGATTTCGTCGCCAGCATCACCGAGTCGGTCTACCGGCGCATGGCCTCGGAGCGCAAGCAGGTGGCCAACGAGCTGCGCTCGCAGGGCGCGGCCGACGGCGAGAAGATCCGCGCCGATGCCGACCGGCAGCGCGAAGTGATCGTCGCCGAGGCCTACCGCGACGCGCAGAAGGTGAAGGGCGAGGGCGACGCCAAGGCGTCGGCGCTGTTCGCCGATGCCTTCGGCCGCGACCCGAGCTTTGCGCAGTTCTACCGCAGCCTCGAGGCCTACCGGGCGAGCTTCCGCAGCAAGTCCGACGTGATGGTGGTGGACCAGGGCTCCGACTTCTTCAAGGCGATGCGCGGCTCGGGCTCGGGTGCCGGCTCGGCCCCCGCGTCCAAGAAGTAGCCGCCGCCGCCGGCCATGGCTGACCTGCTGCTGGGCGCGGTGGCGCTGATGCTCGTGATCGAGGGCCTGCTGCCGTTCTTCAGCCCCAAGGCCTGGCGCCAGGTCTTCGAGCGGGCCACGCGCATGAGCGATGGCCAGATCCGCTTCCTCGGCCTGTCCAGCATGCTGCTGGGGCTGATACTGCTGCTGGTCTTCCAGACCTGAGGCGGGCGCCCGGCCCGGCCATCTTCAGCCCCTCCCACCCGGGGTCGGCCGGTACAATGCCGTTTTTAACCCCGGTCCATTTTCATGTCTTCTGCTTGGCTGTTGCCGGAGCACATTGCCGACGTCCTGCCCTCCGAGGCCAGGCGCATCGAAGAATCCCGGCGCGAGTGGCTGGACCTGGCCCGTGGCTACGGCTTCGAGCTGGTGATGCCGCCCTTGCTGGAGCACCTGGAGTCGCTGCTGTCGGGCACCGGCCGCGAGCTCGACCTGAGAACCTTCAAGCTGGTGGACCAGCTCAGCGGCCGTTCGCTCGGCGTGCGGGCCGACACCACGCCGCAGGTCGCGCGCATCGACGCCCACCTGCTGAACCGTGAGGGCGTGACCCGCCTGTGCTACTGCGGCCCGGTGCTGCACACCCGGCCGGCCGGCCTGCGCGCCACGCGCGAGCCGCTGCAGTTCGGCGCCGAGATCTTCGGCCATGCCGGCCTGGAAGCCGACCTCGAGGTGCAGGAGCTCGCGCTCGACGGCCTGCAGGCGGCCGGCGTCAAGTCCCTGACGCTGGACCTGGGCGATGCCCGCATCGTCCGGGCCGTGCTGGCCGGCGTGCCGATGGACGCGGTGGCGCTGACCGACCTGGTGGCGGCGCTCACCGCCAAGGACGCCAGCGAAGTGCGCGCGCTCGCCCGGCGCTGCCCCGAGCAGGCGCGCGACGGCCTGCTGGCGCTGCTGGACCTGTACGGCGGCGACGAGGTGCTCGCCCAGGCGCGCGAGCGGCTGCCGGCGCGTGCACCGCTGGTGCGCGCGCTCGACGACCTGGGCTGGCTCGCCGGTCACCTGCGCCAGGCCTATCCGGAAGTGCAGATCGGCTTCGACCTCTCGGACATGAGCGGCTACGCCTACTACAGCGGCGTGCGCTTTGCGATCTACGGTGCCGGCTCGACCGACGCGCTGGTGCGCGGCGGCCGCTACGACGAGGTCGGCGCGGTGTTCGGCCGCAACCGCCCGGCGGTGGGCTGCAGCCTGGACCTCAAGGGCTTGTCTGGCGTGGCGGCCAGCGGGCCGCTGCGCGCCGCGGTGCGCGCTCCCTGGGGCGAAGACCCGGCCCAGCGCGCCGCGGTGCGGCGCCTGCGCCAGGCCGGCGAAACGGTGGTCTGCATCCTGCCGGGCCATGAGCACGAGACGCAGGAGTTCGACTGCGACCGCGAACTGGCCCTGGTCGATGGGCAGTGGGTGCTGCGCGCGCTTTGAGCGTTGCCGGCACCGGCCCGTCTCTCCTCTTTCAACACACTTCATTTCGAAACGATGCAACAAGCCAACAGCTCCTCCTTCGCGGCCACTTCTGCCGGCGGCCGCAACGTGGTGGTCGTCGGCACCCAGTGGGGTGACGAGGGCAAGGGCAAGGTGGTCGACTGGCTGACCGATCATGCCCAGGGCGTGGTGCGGTTCCAGGGCGGGCACAACGCGGGCCACACACTGGTCATCCGCGGCGTGAAGACGGCGCTGCAGCTGATCCCCTCCGGCATCATGCGCGACGGCGTGGCCTGCTACATCGGCAACGGCGTGGTGGTCGATCCCACCCACTTGCTGATGGAGATCGAGCGGCTGGAGAAGGCCGGCCTGGACGTGCGCTCGCGCCTGTACCTGAGCGAATCGTGCCCGCTGATCCTGCCCTTCCACGTCGAGGTAGACAAGGCGCGCGAAGCGCTTCGCGAGACCAGCGGCGCCGGCAAGATAGGTACCACCGGCAAGGGCATAGGCCCGGCCTATGAAGACAAGGTCGCGCGCCGCGCGCTGCGCGTGCAGGACCTGAAGCACCCGGAGCGCTTCGCTGCGCGGCTGCGCGAGCTGCTGGAGCTGCACAACTTCGCGCTGAGCGGCTACCTCAAGTCCAAGCCGCTGGCGTTCGAGCCCATCTACGACGACGCGATGCGCGTCGCGCAGATCCTGCGGCCCATGCTGTCCGACGTGGGCTACATGATCCACAAGGCCAGCCGCGGCGGCGCCAACCTGCTGTTCGAAGGCGCGCAGGGCACGCTGCTCGACATCGACCACGGCACCTATCCGTACGTGACGTCCAGCAACTGCGTCGCCGGCAATGCCGCGGCCGGCTCCGGCGTCGGGCCGGACATGCTGCACTACATCCTCGGCATCACCAAGGCCTACACCACGCGGGTCGGCTCGGGCCCGTTCCCGACCGAGCTGCCCATGGATGAACCCGGCACCGTCGGCCACCACCTGTCCACCGTCGGCCAGGAGCGCGGCACGGTGACCGGCCGGCCGCGCCGCTGCGGCTGGCTCGATGCCGCCGCGCTGAAGCGCTCGATCATCATCAACGGCATCTCCGGCCTGTGCATCACCAAGCTCGACGTGCTCGACGGCCTGAAGGAGATCAAGGTCTGCGTCGGCTACGAGCTGGGCAGCCGGTCGCTCGACATCCTGCCGCTGGACGCCGACGACATCGCAGCCTGCGTGCCGGTCTACGAGAGCTTCCCTGGCTGGGAGGGCAGCACGGCCGGCATCACCGAGTGGGACAAGCTGCCGCTCAACGCGCGCCGCTACCTGGAGCGGGTGCAGTCCTTCATCGGCGCGCCCATCGACATGGTGTCCACCGGCCCCGACCGCGACCACACCATCCTGCTGCGCCACCCCTACAAGGCCTGACGGCCGCGCTGCCTTCCACCCCTACCTTCGACCCCCGCTGGAGACTGATTCCCATGCTCACCGACGATGGCAAGCACCTGTACGTGTCCTGGGACGAGTACCACATGCTGATCGAGCGCCTGGCGCTCAAGGTGCATGGCTCGGGCTGGGAGTTCGACCAGATCCTGTGCCTGGCGCGCGGCGGCATGCGACCGGGCGACGTGCTCTCGCGCGTCTTCGACAAGCCGCTGGCGATCATGTCGACCAGCTCCTACCGCGCCGAGGCCGGCACCATCCAGGGCCGGCTCGACATGGCCAAGTACATCACGCTGCCCAAGGGCGACCTGGCCGGCCGCGTGCTGCTGGTGGACGACCTGGCCGACTCCGGTATCACGCTGAAGGCGGTGGTCGACCGGCTGCGCGGCATCCCATCGATCAGCGAGCTGCGCTCGGCGGTGATCTGGACCAAGGCGGCATCGAGCTACACGCCGGACTACTACGTCGAGATGCTGGCGACCAGCCCGTGGATACACCAGCCGTTCGAAGACTACGACAACCTGCGTCCCGACGGTCTGGCGAAGAAGTTTGCAATCTAGATGTCGCCCCCACGCTCGGTCAATGCATGAGGCGTCCCATCCAAGGGGCGTGCGCGGAACCGGCTCTGCCGGTCCGCTGCGCGAGCCCTCTCGGGGGGGCAGCGAGCGTGGGGGCCACACAAAGCAAAAAGGCCAGCACTTTCGTGCTGGCCTTCATAATGCTTGGTGCCCAGGAGAGGACTCGAACCTCCACGCCGCTAAGCGCTAGTACCTGAAACTAGTGCGTCTACCAATTCCGCCACCTGGGCTCATTCGCTGAAACTGTCCGGTTGCCCAGTGCTTCCCAACGAAAGATAGGACTATACCATCAAAACAAAGAACATGACAAGTGATGCCGCGGTCGGCAGCGCTCTTTTGAGCGAGATCGAAGGCACGGTGATAGGCCACCGCGATGGCCACGGCTTCGTGCAACGCGACGACAAGGAACCCAGCCTCTACCTCTCACCGCAAGAGATGCGGGCCGTGCTGCACCGCGACCGCGTGCGTGCGCGCATCGTGCGCTACGACCGCAAGGGCCGGCCCGAGGGCCGCATCGTCGAGATCGTCGAGCGCCGCAAGGCGCCCATCATCGGCCGGCTGCTGAACGAAAACGGCGCCTGGCTGGTGGCCCCGGAGGATCGCCGCTACGGCCACGACATCCTGGTGCCCAAGAACGCCACCGCCAACGCCACGGCGGGCCAGGTCGTCGCGATCGAGCTGACCGAAACGCCCTCGATGTACTCGCAGCCGGTGGGCCGCGTGACCGAGGTGCTGGGCGAGATCGACGACCCCGGCATGGAGATCGAGATCGCGGTGCGCAAGTACGAAGTGCCGCACCGCTTCTCGCCCGAGACGCTGGCCCAGGCGGCCGCCTTGCCGGACCGCGTGCGCACGGCCGACATGAAGCAGCGCATCGACCTGCGCGACGTGCCGCTGGTGACCATCGACGGCGAGGACGCGCGCGACTTCGACGACGCGGTCTACTGCGAGCCGCACAAGTCGGGCCGCGGCAAGACGGCCTTCGAGGGCTGGCGCGTGCTGGTCGCCATCGCCGACGTGAGCCACTACGTGAAGCCCGGCCAGCCGCTGGACGAAGACGCCTACGAGCGCGCCACCTCGGTGTACTTCCCGCGCCGCGTCATCCCCATGCTGCCGGAGAAGCTGTCCAACGGCCTGTGCTCGCTGAACCCCGACGTCGAGCGCCTGGCGATGGTCTGCGACATGCTGGTCAACGCCGACGGCGACATGCATGCCTACCAGTTCTACCCGGCGGTGATCTGCTCGCACGCGCGGCTGACCTACACCGAGGTGGCGGCCGTGCTGGGCAATACGCGCGGGCCGGAGGCAGCCAAGCGGCGCGAGTTGCTGCCGCAACTGCTCAACCTGCACGAGGTCTACCGGGCCTTGCTCAAGGCTCGCCAGCGCCGCGGCGCGATCGACTTCGAGACCACCGAGACGCAGATCGTCTGCGACGAGAACGGCCGCATCGAGAAGATCGTGCAGCGCACCCGCAACGATGCCCACCGCCTGATCGAAGAAGCCATGCTGGCGGCCAACGTCTGCGCCGCGGAGTTCATCGCCGGTGCCGAGCACCCCTCGGTGTTCCGCGTGCACGAAGGCCCGACGCCCGAGAAGCGCACCACGTTGCAGAACTACC
>DATHWJ010000457.1:0-20454 GCA_035460745.1 Ideonella sp.
TTCATGTTCGCCGGCGCCGGTCTTTCGCAGGCCGTCTGGGACAAGCTGGACCGCCACGCCGAGAACACCATCGGCGAGCGCATCCGCATCATCACCGGCCTGGGCATGACCGAGACCGCGCCCTCGTGCACCTTCGTCGTCGGCACCGACGCGGGCGCGGGCCAGATCGGCCTGCCGGTGCCTGGCGTCGAGGTCAAGCTGGTGGTGGACGGCGAGGGCGCCGGCGCCAAGACCGAGATACGCTTTCGCGGCCCCAACGTGATGCCGGGCTACTGGCGCGCGCCGGAGCAGACGGCGGAGGCCTTCGACGAAGAGGGCTTCTACCGCACCGGCGACGCGGTGGCCTTCGTCGACCCGGCCGAGCCGGCGCGCGGCCTGCTGTTCGACGGCCGCACCGCCGAGGACTTCAAGCTTTCGACCGGCACCTTCGTCAGCGTCGGCCCGCTGCGGGCGCAGATCATCGCGGCCGGCGACCCCTGCGTGCAGGACGCCGTCGTCACCGGGCTGAACCGCGACGAGGTCGGCCTGCTGATCGTGCCGCGCGCCGACGAGTGCCGCAAGCTGGCCGGGCTGCCGGCCGGCACGCCCTTCCCCGAGGTCTTGCACCACCCGGCGGTGCGGGCGTTTTTCCAGGCCCTGGCCGACAGCCTCTGGCGCGCCGGCACCGGCAGCGCCAACCGGCCGGCCCGGCTGCACGTGATGGCCGAGCCGCCGTCCATCGACAAGGGCGAGGTGACGGACAAGGGCTCGATCAACCAGCGCGCCGTGCTGGCGCAGCGCGCATCGCTGGTGGATGCCTTGTACGAAGGAGCGCCCAGCGATCCCTTCGTGATATTGCCGCGCCGCGGCTGAGCAGTGAACCGGTAGAGGAGACTCACAAGTGAAGATCGAAGGACAAGCCGCGCTGGTGACCGGGGGCGGCTCCGGCCTGGGCGAAGCGGTGGCCCGCGAGCTGGCCCGCCAGGGCGCCAAGGTGGCGGTGCTCGACGTCAACGCCGAGGGCGCCGCGCGCGTGGCGGCGGAGATCGGCGGGCTGGCCTGCCGCTGCGACATCACCGACACGGCCTCGGTCAGCGCTGCGCTGGACGCCGCCGAGGCCGCCCACGGCCCGGCCCGCGTGCTGATGAACATCGCCGGCATCGGCGGCGCCAAGCGCATCGTCGGCAAGGACGGCTCGCCGGCGCCGCTGGAGGACTTCGAACGGGTGGTGCGCGTCAACCTGATCGGCACCTACAACATGATCCGCCTGGCCGCGGCCCGCTTCGTCAAGCTGGCTCCGCTGGAGGACGGCGAGCGCGGCGTGATGGTCTGCACCGCCTCGGTGGCGGCCTTCGACGGCCAGGTGGGGCAGGAGGCCTACGCGGCTTCCAAGGGCGGGCTGGTGGGGTTGACGCTGCCGCTGGCGCGCGATCTGGCGCAGTGGGGCGTGCGGGTCTGCACGCTGGCGCCCGGGCTGTTCGCCACGCCGCTGATGAACGAGCTGCCGGCCGAGGTGCAGGCCTCGCTGGCGGCCGCCATCCCGTTCCCCAAGCGGCTGGGCAAGCCCGAGGAGTTCGCCGCGCTGGCAGCCCACGTGGTGAGCAACGGCCACCTGAACGGCGAAGTCATCCGGCTGGACGGCGCGCTGCGCATGGCGCCGCGCTGAGCCCTTTGTCGGGTTAACCTTGCCGGCCTTCTGAAGCAGTTCGGCCGGCTTTTTCGAACAACGAACGGAGACCGATCTTGACCACCATCAAACCCCTCGCCGCTGCACTGATCGGGCTGCTCGCCACCGCCGCGGCCCACGCCGACATCACGGTGGGCGTCAGCCTCTCGCTCACCGGCCCGGCCTCCGGCCTGGGCATCCCTGTGGCCAACTACATCAAGCTCTGGCCCGCGACCATCGCCGGCGAGAAGCTCAAGGTCATCGTGCTCGACGACGCGACCGACCCCGGCAAGGGCTCCAGCAATGCCAAGCGCTTCGTCACCGAGGACAAGGCCGACGTGATCATCGGCTCGGCCGCCACGCCGGTGGCCATCGCGATGGCGCCGGTGGCGGTCGAGTCCGGCACGGTGCAGCTGGCGATGTCGCCGGCCGTGCTGCCGCCCGGCGGCGACGCCTGGACCTTCCGCCTGCCGCAGGGCAACGCGGTGATGTCGTACGCGATGATCGAGCACATGAAGAAGCTGGGCATCAAGACGGTGGGCTTCCTCGGCTACACCGATGCCTACGGCGAAAGCTGGCTGAAGGACTTCCAGGACCAGTCGGCCCAGCTCGGCGGCCCCAAGATCGTCGCCACCGAGCGCTTCGCGCGGGCCGACACCAGCGTCACCGCGCAGGCGCTCAAGCTCGTGGCGGCCAATCCCGACGCGATGCTGGTGGTGGCCTCGGGCAGCGGCGCCGCGATGCCGCACAAGGCGCTGATCGAGCGCGGCTACAAAGGCAAGATCTACCAGACCCACGCCGCGGCCTCGCGCGACCTGATGCGCGTGGGCGGCAAGGACGTCGAAGGCGCCTACGTGGTCTCGGGCCCGGCGGTGATCCCCGAGCAACTGCCCGCCAACCACCCCTCCAAGGCCATCGCCGCCGACTTCGTCGCGAAGTACGAGAAGGCCTACGGCGCAGGCAGCCGCAACCAGTTCGGCGCCCACGGCTACGACGCGCTGATCGTGCTGGAGAAGACTGTGCCGGTCGCGCTGAAGAAGGCCAAGCCGGGCACCAAGGAGTTCCGCGCGGCGCTGCGCGACGCCATCGAGACCATGGGGCGCACGGTGGTGTCGCAGGGCGTGCTGGCCTACACCAAGGACAACCACTGGGGTTTCACCACCGAGACCGGTGTGATCCTGAAGGTTGTGAACGGCGACTGGAAAGTGGAATAAACAAAAAATGAAGCCCCCACGCTCACTTTGTTCGCTGCCCCCCATGGGGGCGCTTCAGTACCTTCGGGCGGCCGGGCGGTACTGAAATGGACTTTTCCATCGCGAGCATCCTCGCGCTCGACGGCGTCACCAATGGCGCCGTCTACGCCTTGCTGGCATTGGCCACGGTGCTGCTGTTCGCGGTCACCCGCGTCATCTACATCCCGCAAGGCGAGTACGTTGCCTTCGGTGCGCTGACGCTGGCGATGCTGCAGATGGGCCAGGTGCCGGGCACGGTCTGGTTCCTGCTGGTGATGGCGGGCCTGGCGGCGCTGGCCGACATCGTCAACGGCCTGCGTGAACACCGACCCACGGTACGCATCGCGAAGCAGGTGGTGACGACGCTGGCCTACCCGGTCTTGATCTCGCTGGTGGTGATCTGGGCCGCGCCCATGAAGCTACCGCTGCTGGCGCAAGCCGCGATGACGCTGGCGCTGGTCACGCCCTTCGGCGGCCTGATCTACCGGCTGGCCTACGAGTCGCTGGCCGATGCCAGCGTGCTGGTGCTGCTGATCGTCTCGGTCGGCGTGCACCTGGCGCTCACCGGCCTGGCGCTGTTCTTCTTCGGCGCCGAGGGTTTCCGCAACCCCAGCTTCTGGGACGAGCGCTTCTCCGCCGGGCCGCTGACGCTCTCGGGCCAGACACTGATCGTCTTCGCGGTCTCGATCGCGCTGATCGTGATGCTGTGGCTGTTCTTCGAGCGCACGCTGTGGGGCAAGGCCTTGCGCGCGACGGCGGTGAACCGGCTGGGCGCGCGGCTGATGGGCATCTCGTCGACCAGCGCCGGGCGATTGTCGTTCACGATGGCGGCCTTCATCGGCGCGCTGTCCGGCCTGCTGATAGGCCCGACCACGACCATCTTCTACGACAGCGGCTTCCTGATCGGCCTCAAGGGCTTCGTCGCCGCCGTGTTCGCGGGGCTTTCGAGCTACCCGCTGGCGCTGGTGGGCGCGCTGGGCGTGGGCCTGCTGGAGAGCTTCGGCTCGTTCTGGGCCAGCTCGTTCAAGGAGGTGATCGTGTTCGGCGCGATCGTGCCGGTGCTGCTGTGGCGCTCGATCCGCAACCCCCACACCGAGGAGCATTGAGATGATCAAGCGCTCCTATGGGCTGGCGATCCTGGTGGTCGTCATGATGAGCCTGCCGCTGCTGCCGCTGCCGGACTTCTGGATCACCCAGCTCAACTACATCGGCCTCTACGCCATCGTCTCGCTGGGCCTGGTGCTGCTGACCGGCGTGGCCGGGCTGACCTCGTTCGGCCAGGCGGCCTTCGTCGGCGTCGGGGCCTACACCTCGGCCTACCTGACCACCAGCCTGGGGGTGTCGCCCTGGCTCACGCTGTTCATCGGCCTGGCGCTGGCGGTGGTGGTGGCGCTGGTGCTCGGCGCGATCACGCTGCGCATGTCGGGCCACTACCTGCCGCTGGCCACCATCTGCTGGGGCCTGGCGCTGAACTACACCATGGCCAACATGGAGTTCCTGGGCAAGTACGACGGCCTGCTGGGCGTGCCGCCGATCTCGCTGTTCGGCGTCAGCCTGGGCGACGGGCGCGGCATCTACGTGCTGATCTGGCTGATCGCGCTGGGCGCGGCCATCGCGGTGACCAACCTGCTGGACTCGCGGCCCGGCCGCGCGATACGCGCGCTGCACAGCGGCTCGACCATGGCCGAGGCGATGGGCATCTCGACCTTCCGCTACAAGCTGATCGCCTTCGTGCTGGCGGCCATGCTGGCGGCCTTGTCGGGCTGGCTCTTTGCCCACTTCCAGCGCACAGTGAACCCCTCGCCGTTCGGCCTGGGCAAGGGCATCGAGTACCTCTTCATGGCGGTGCTGGGCGGTGTCGGCCACGTCTGGGGCGCCTTCGCCGGTGCCGCGGTGGTCAAGCTGGTCGAAGACCAGTTGCAGGTGCTGCTGCCACGGCTCATGGGCACCAGCGGCAACTTCGAGATCATCGTCTTCGGCCTGGTGATCGTGCTGGTGCTGAAGTACGCGCCCGACGGGCTGTGGGCCATCCTGCAGCGCTGGCTGCCGGTGCGCCGGCGCGAGCGCGACTGGGGCGACGCTGCGCGGCTGCCCACGCGCGACAAGCCCGAGCCCGGCTCGCTGCTGCTGGAGGCGCACGCGGTGCGCAAGCAGTTCGGCGGCCTGGTGGCCGTCAACGACGTGAGCTTCTCGATACGCGCCGGCGACATCATGGGCCTGATCGGTCCGAACGGCGCCGGCAAGTCCACCACCTTCAACCTGATCTCCGGCGTGCTGTCTCTGAGCGGCGGCAGCGTCAGCTTCCGCGGCCAGCCGGTGGGCGGGCTGGCCTCGCGCGAGATCGCGCGGCGCGGCATGTCGCGCACCTTCCAGCACGTCAAGATGATCCCGGAGATGACGGTGCTGGAGAACGTCGCGCTGGGCGGCTACCTGCGCAGCTCCAGCGGCGTCGCCAAGGCCATGCTGCGGCTGGACCGCGGCGAAGAGAAGCGCCTGTTCGCCGAGGCCGAAGCGCAGCTGCACCGCATCGGCATGGCCGACAAGATGCACGAGCTGGCCGGCAACCTCGCGCTCGGCCCGCAGCGCCTGATGGAGATCGCCCGCGCGCTGGCCACCGACCCCGCGCTGCTGCTGCTCGACGAGCCCGCCGCCGGGCTGCGGCTGAAGGAGAAGCAGGCGCTGGCCGGCGTGTTGCGCCAGCTGAAAGGCGAAGGCCTGAGCATCCTGCTGGTGGAGCACGACATGGACTTCGTGATGGGCCTGGTCGACCGCATCGTGGTGATGGAGTTCGGCACCAAGCTGATCGAGGGCACACCGGCCGAGGTGCAGGCGAGCCCGGCAGTGCGCGCCGCCTACCTCGGAACCGAGCACTGAAAATGAGTGACCAACCCATCCTGAAGGTCACCGACCTGCACGCCGGCTACGGCAAGGCCGAGGTCTTGTCCGGCCTGGCCTTGACGCTGCCCCGCGGCGCCGTCGTCACCGTGATCGGCCCCAACGGCGCCGGCAAGTCGACCACGCTGAACGCGCTGATGGGCGTCTTGCCCTCGCGCGGCCGCATCGAGTTCGACGGCCGGGACATCGCAGGCGCCAGCCTGGAGGAGCGCGTGATGGGCGGCCTCGCGCTGGTGCCGGAGAAGCGCGAGCTCTTCGGCAGCATGCCGGTGGAGGACAACCTGGTGCTCGGCGGCTTTCGCCCCATGAAGCTGCGCGTGGCCGGCTGGCGCGACACGCTGGACGAGGTCTATACCCTCTTCCCGCGGCTGAAGGAGCGGCGCACGCAACTGGCCGGCACCTTGTCCGGCGGCGAGCGGCAGATGCTGGCCGTGGGCCGCGCCCTGATGGGCCGGCCCAAGGTGCTGATGCTCGACGAGCCCAGCCTGGGCCTGGCGCCGTTGGTGGTGAAGGAGATCTTCCGCACCATCACCGCGCTGCGCGCCACCGGCGTCAGCATCCTGCTGATCGAGCAGAACGCCCGCGCCGCGCTGGAAGTGGCCGACTACGGCTACGTGCTGGAGACCGGAGGCATCGCGCTCGAAGGCCCGGCGCGAGAGCTCGCGGTGGACCCGCGCGTGATCGAAACCTACCTCGGCGCCAAGCGCGCCTGAACCCTGCAGGGCCGGCCATGTGGCAGTACCACCCCCCGCTGCGCGACATGCGCTTCGTGATCGACGAGGTGCTGGGCGCCCCGGCCGCCTGGCAGCAGATGGGCGCGTTCGATGGCCTGGACAGCGACACCGCCCAGCAAGTGCTGGCCGAGGCCGGCCGCTTCGCCAGCGAGGTGCTGGCGCCGCTGAACGGCCCGGGCGACCTGGAGGGCTGCCACTGGCAGGGCGGCGAGGTGACGACGCCCCAGGGCTTCAAGCAGGCCTACCAGGCCTTCGTCGAAGGCGGCTGGCCCGCGCTGGCCTGCGACCCCGCCTGCGGCGGCCAGGGCCTGCCGCAGCTGCTCAACGCCGCGCTCTACGAGATGCTGGCCGCGGCCAACCACGGCTGGACCATGTACCCCGGCCTGCTGCACGGCGCCTACGAGTGCCTGCATGCCCACGCCGGCGGCGAGCTGCGCGAGCGCTATCTGGCCAAGCTCACCAGCGGCGAGTGGCTCTCCACGATGTGCCTGACCGAAGCCCACGCCGGCAGCGACCTCGGCTTGCTGCGCAGCCGCGCCGTGCCGCAGCCTGACGGCAGCTTTGCCGTCACTGGCAACAAGATCTTCATCTCCGGCGGCGAGCACGACCTGAGCGACAACATCGTGCACCTGGTGCTGGCCAGGCTGCAGGACCCCGAAAAAGGACCGGCTCCCGTGGGCACCAAGGGCCTCTCGCTGCTGCTGGTGCCCAAGCTGCTGCCCGATGGCCGGCGCAACACGCTGCGCTGCGACGGCATCGAGAAGAAGATGGGCCTCAAGGGCAGCGCCACCTGCGTGATGAACTTCGAGGCCGCCACCGGCTGGCTGATCGGCGAGCCCCACCGCGGCCTGGCGGCGATGTTCCTGATGATGAACGCGGCCCGTTTGCACGTCGGCCTGCAAGGCCTGGGGCACCTGGAGGCGGCGACGCAGAACGCGCTGCGCTACGCCGCCGAGCGGCTGCAGTCGCGCGCGCCGCGCCGGCCCGAGGGCGCGCCTGCGGGCGGGGCCGATGCGATCGCGCTGCATCCCGCCGTGCGCCGCACGCTGTGGACGCTGAAGGCCCGCACCGAGGGTGCCCGCGTGCTGGCCTACTGGGCCGCGCAGGCGCTGGACGAGCAGGCCGCCCACCCCGACCCGCCGGCCAGCCAGGCGGCCGGCGACCGCGCCAGCCTGCTGACGCCGGTGATCAAGGCCTTGCTGACCGAGCTCGGCCACCTGGGCGCCGACGCTGCGCTGGGCATCTGGGGCGGCCATGGCTACGTGCACGACTACGGCATCGAGCAGGTGGTGCGCGACAGCCGCGTGTCCATGATCTATGAGGGCAGCAACGAGATCCAGGCCATCGACCTGCTGCTGCGCAAGCTGCTGCCCGACGGCGGCGAGCGCTTCGAGCAGTTGCTGTCCTGGGCCGCCGAGCAGGCGCAAGGCTCGCCGCACAGCGCTGCCGCGCAGCAGGGCCTGCAGGCCGTGCACAGCGCCTTTCACGCGCTGCAGGCCGAAGCCGCTGCCGACCCTGAGCTGGCCTACCGCGCGGCCGACGCCTTGCTGCGGGCACTGGGCGAGGCGCTGCTGGCCTGCGCCTGGGCCCGCGCGGACGCGGTCGCCGCGGCGGCGCTGGCGCAGCCGGGCGGGGCCGACAGCGGCTTCTACGAGGCCAAGCGCGAGCTGGCGGCCTACCAGTTCGCCCATCTGGGGGTCGAGCTGCAGCATCGATTGAACGAGATCGCCGTGGCGCGTGCGCCACTGCCGTTTCTGCCGGCTCTATCATTGGCCTGAATGGCCACCCCCCACATCAAGCCTGTGCCCGCAGCGCCCAGCCCCCAGCCGCCCAGCCGTTCCGGCGCCCTGAACCAATCTGCCTTGCTGCACCTCGTCGGCTACGCCGCCACCCGCGCTTCGGTCGAGCTGAAGAAGACCTTCAAGAAGCACCTCGGCCCGCTGGACCTGAAGGCGGTGGAGTTCTCCATCATGGTGCTGGTGGACACCAACCTCGAGGTCAACCAGAAGCAGCTCGGCCTGGCGCTGGACGTCTCGGCCCCCAACCTCGCCGTCACGCTGGACCGCATGGTCGAGCAGGGCTGGGTGCGCCGCGAGCGTAGCGAGCGCGACCGCCGCGCCCAGCTGGTGCAGCTCACGCCCGAGGGCCGGCTGCTGATCACCCGCGCCCGCGAGATCGCCCAGACCATGGAGCACGAAGCCCTGCGCGTGCTCTCGCCGGCCGAGCAGGCCATGCTGATCGAGCTGCTGCAGCGGGTGGCGCGGGGCAGGCCGCGGGGGAAGGTGGCGGAGGGGTAGTCGCGCTGCGGCTCAGCGAAACGGATTCCGGCGGGGCTTTTTCGGCGGGTGCTGGTAGCCGCCTGCGTCGAAGGCCTGCCGTTGCGATCGAAGTTCGTCGCCGTCGATGCGTTGCGCCAAGCTCTCGATGTCCGCGCTGCTCACGCCGCAAGCCGCAAAGTGCGCCTGCCAGCCCTCCACGGCGGCGATCACCTTGGCCACCTCGTGGGCTGCCTCGCGCGGCGGCAGGCCGAACAGCGCGCACTGCGACATCGCATTGCCCAAGGTCGAGTCGGCGCCGTCTTCCCCCACGATGAACTCCTGGTGCCCTTGCCCGGAGTTGGTCGGCAGCACGTCGTAGGCAGGCGCCAGCCGGAGCCGGCCCTGCCGCTGCGGCTGTACTACCCGCAAGGCGTGGTTCTTCTCGTGGTCGTCGGTGTTGTCGATCAGGATGTTGAAGACCATGCGGCGAAAAAGCTCGCGCATGTCCTGCCGATGGGCGTCATCGGTGCTCACGCCGGAGCGGCGCAGCAATTGCGCCAGGCCGGGATAGCCAAGGTCCGGGGCCTGGCCCTCCGCGGCGAGCGCGCGCAAGGCGGTGCCTGCCGAGAGGCAGTGAATGCGCCGGCCAGCTTCGCGGTCAAAACGCCTGACGGCCAGTGCGTTTTCGCCGGCCAGCGCGATCACCCGTGTCTCGGCCACCGTGATGCCCGCTGCGAGCGCCAGCGTCATCGAGGCATGCTCGATCAGGGGCGCGTCGATGGGCTCGTTGTTGAAGAACTTGATCACCCATTGTTCGCCGTCGATCGCTATGAGGGCTTTGGGCTTTGCACCGCCGAAGCTGCCGCCCGCGGCCAGCATGCGCTTCTCGGCCTCGTTGATCGCCTCCTTGGCCGCGACCTTCGCCACCACCTCGCTCAGTGCCTGCGCGTCGGCAAGCCGCGGCAGCGGGCCGTTCCATCGGGGCTGGTACTCGGCAGCGGAGGTGGAGACGCCGAGCGCGCCGAAACGGTCGTCGCCGGCGTAGTAGAGGTACTCCATCAACGACAGGCGGGCCGGCTTGTCGATGAACTGGATCACGCGTTCGCCCCAGCGGTCGGGACGGGCATCGTCGACCGCGCCGGCTGCGACACCCTTGCTGCGGGGCAGGTGCTCGGTCGCGACCAGCGGCAGGTCGTCGCTGAGCGCGAATCCGCTGTCCAGCCAGGCGGGCGCGTACGTCAAGGACACGCCCTTGCCCGCGGCCATCAAGCGAAGCTCGCCCACCCAGCGTGGCTTGGCCGGGTCGCCCAGGAACCAGAGGTGGAGTTGATCGAGCCGCATGGTGGGGGAGTGGGTGGCCGGCATCGGGCTCAGCCGCCTGGTGCCACCTTGCTCTCCTTGCGCCGCTGCCGTGCTTCGGCCGAGGCACTTGCGCGTGCCTTGCCCAGTTGCACTGCTTGGCGAACGTCGAGCTCCAGCGCGCCCCGGTCTGCTTCCGGCGCGGCCAGCTCGGCCAGTGCGCCGCCCCGCCCGATCAGCCACAGCGCGGTCGCATAGATGCCGATGCCCACCCCTGGCTCGCCCGCTTCCATGCGCATCAGCGTCGGGATGGAAACACCCAGGCGCGAGGCCCACGAGGCGAGCGACTCCTTGCGCCGCAGGCGCGCCACGGCCAGGTCGGCACCGAGCTGCTCCAGTGCCGCCAGGGTGGCCGGCGGCATCTGCGTCAGGGCGACAGGTGACTTTGGCATAACAAAGAATATAACAAAATAGCCGTTACTGTTAAATTCTTTATTTATTATTGGCAAGCACGCCACCAGCGCTGCGGGTGCTCTACCGCTTGCGGCTCTGCTCCACGATCAACGCCGCCAGCTTGTCGTACTCGCCGCCGAAGTGGTGCCCGCCGCTGAGCGGCAGCGGCCGGGCGCTGTGGGGGGCGAGCATCGGGCAGAGCGAGTTTTTCTCTTCGGTGCCGTAGATGCAGACGGTGTCGGCGGCCGAGAGGCGCTTGGCTTCGGGGGCGATGGGGCGGTCGCCGCTCTTGCCTATCCAGTTGGCCACGTGGAACTCGAAGGAGGCTTTCTGGCCCAGGCCCAGCAGCACGGTGGACTGCACCCGGGCCCGGGTGGCGGCGGGCAGGCGGTTGATCGCGAAGGGCAGCACGTCGGCGCCCTGCGAGTAGCCGATCAGCATCACGTGGCGGCGGTTCCAGCGGGCGGCGTAGTAGCGGATGATGCGGTCCAGGTCGGCCGCCAGGCCGAGCGGCGTGCGGGCCGACCAGAAGTAGCGCAGCGAGTCGAAGCCGGCCACCGGGATGCCGTCCTTGGCCAGCGCGGCGGCCAGGCCCTTGTCGATGCCGGCCCAGCCACCGTCGCCGGACAGCAGCACTGCGAAGCGCTCGGCGTTGTCGTTGGTCTTGCCGGGGCCAAGCGGCTCGGCGGGCACCTCGACGATGGGCAGGCCGGCCAGGCTGGCGGGCGGCGGCGCGAGTGCGGTGTGGGTCGCCGCCAGGCGGGTAAAGGCAGCCTCGAAGCTGGGCAGCCAGGCCGGCGGGCCGGCGCGGCCGGGCTCGCCCAGGCTGGCGCCGGGTACGCTGACGAGCTGGCCGGGCGAGGCGCCGTCGACGAAGGCCTGCGCCACCTTGGCGCCGCACTGCGGGTCGTCTTCGGCCTGCAGCGCCACCCATGGGGCGTTGAGCGTGGGTGCAGCGAGGATCCTGGCGCCGTCGTCGATGCCGCGCTCGTCGGTGCGCCGCGTCAGCGCCAGGCCGCGGCCGGGGCAGAGCGGCTTTTTCAGCGTCAGCTCGGGGCAGAAGCCCACCGAGACGCCGCCGGCAAAGGTGCCCGGCGCGGCCTGGGCCAGCATCGCGTAGGCCATCGCCGAGCCTTGGCCCTGGCCGACCACGATCGCCGGGCTGTAGGTGGGCAGCTTGTAGAAGGCCTGCACATGGTGGGCGAGGTTCTCCAGCGCGCCGTCGGCAAACGAGCAGGTGCCGCCCTCGGCCTCCAGGCGGGTGTAGAGCGCATCGACATCGATGCGCGCCACCATCGCCCCGGCGCCGGTCATGGTGCGCGCCATCGCGGCGGCTTCGCCCTCGTTGCCGGCCGGGGCCGCGCCCTTGCGGCCGCTGCCGGCCAGCAGCAGCACGAACTGCTTCACCTCGCCGCGCGGCCGGCTGACCTCCACGTCCTTGAAGAAGCCGTGCGACAGCGTCTCGGCCCGCGCCGCCGTTGTTGTTGCCGCCGCGAGCGCCAGCAGCGCGGCCGCCACTATCCCATGCATCGTTTTCAAACCATTCCGCCCAGAGTCATTTGCCCAAGTTTCCCCTGACACCGCCGCCGATCAGCGCGGCCACGTCGGTCAGCGCCAGCAGCGGTGCGGCGCCGCTGTGCGCCGCCAGGTAGCGCGCCTCCCAGACCGGCTCGAACTTGTCCTTGAAGCTGCGCAGCCCGCGAAAGTTGTAGAAGCGCTCGCCGTTCTCGAACAGCAGCCGGCCGAAGCGCTGCCAGCGCGGCGCCGAGCGCCGCTCGGACATGCCCGCCATCGGCGACATGCCCAGCCCGAAGCGCTGGAAGCCCTCGGCATGCAGGTACAGCATGATGCTGGCGAACAGGAAGTCCATGGTCGCCGGCGGGGCGTCGGGCGCGTGGCGCATCAGGTCGATGCTGGCCTCTTGCCTGGCGTCGGTGACCAGCAGGTTGGCGAAGGCGATCAGGCGGCCCTGGCGGCGCACCAGCGCCACCGGCAGGCGCTGCAGGTAGGCGGGCTTGAAGGTGCCGACCGAGAAGCTCTTTTCGCGCGAGTTCTGCTCGGCCAGCCAGGCGTCGGAGACGCTGCGCATCTCGCCCAGCACCGTGTGCACCTGCCCGGCCGGCAGCACCTCGAAGCTCATGCCCTCGCGCTCCGCGCGGTTGATGCCGTAGCGCAGGCTGGCCCGGCTGGCGCCCTTGAGCGAGAAGTCGTGCAGCGGCACGTAGGCGTATTCGCCCAGCTTGAAGGCCTGCAGCCCGGCGTCCAGGTAGAGCGGCAGCGTCTCCGGCCGCACCTGGTAGAAGGCCGGCCGCCCGCCATGCTCGGCCGCCCGCTCGACAAAGGTCCAGACCAGCTCGGCCCACTCGGCCGGCTCGCCCACCGGCCCGTACAGCGAGACCCAGGTGCGGCGCTGCTTGCCGAACATCAGAAAGCTTTTGCCCGAGGGCGAAAACAGCAGGTGCTTGTCGCCCATCAGCGCCGCGCAGGCGCCCGAGCCGGGGTTGGCGCGGACGATCGCCGCGGCGCGTTCTATGTCTTCGGCCGTGGGGGCCGGCAACTCGCCGGCGGGCGCCTGCAGCAGGTGCCAGAGCGAGACGGCCAGGCCGATCAGCACCACCGCGGTCAGCGCCCGCAGCGAGCGCGGGGCCTGTGCGTCGAACTCGAACTGCCACCACAGCTGGTTGGCATAGCCCACTTGCTGGTAGGCGAAGAACAGCACCCAGACGCAGGCCACCAGCACGCAGCCCACCGCCAGCAGCCACTCGGGCTCCAGCCGCTGCGCGAAGAGGGAAGAGCGGCGGTCGAACTGCCTGCGCGAGATCACCAGCAGCAAGGTCAGCGTGCTCAGCATCGCCGCCTCCGAGACCGCGATGCCCTTGGGCAGGGCCAGCACTGCCGCCAGCAGCGAGAGCCCCAGCGCGGCCCACCAGGCCGCGTCCAGCCGGTGCAGCAGCCCGCGCGCGACCAGCAGCAGCCCCAGCCCTGCCACGCTGCCCAGGAAGTGCGAGGCCTCCACCAGCGGCAGCGGCACGCGCATCGCCAGCAGCTGCGCCGCCTCGTCGCTGGCCGGGGTGACACCCGACATCAGCAGCCAGACGCCGGCCACCAGCGTCAGCGCCGCCATCAGGTTGGGCGAGAGGTTCTCCGCCATGCGGCCGACCGGTGCGGCCACGCCGGAGCGCAGCTCGTGGGCCGCCAGCAGCGCGGTGGCCAGCACCAGCGGCAGCACGTAGTAGATGCCGCGGTACAGCACCAGCGCGCCCAGCACCGCCTCGGGCGGCGCATGGCCGCCGTAGGCCAGCAGCATGATGGCCTCGAAGACGCCCAGCCCGCCCGGCACGTGGCTGACCAGGCTGACCACCACCGCGAGCGCGTAGAAGGCGACGAAGGCCGGCAGGCCGACGGCGGCGTCGGGCAGCAGAAACCACAGTGCCGCCGCCGAGGCCGCGAGGTCCAGCGCCGAGATGCCGAGCTGGCGCCAGGCCAGCGCCAGCGGCGGCAGCCGCAACGTCCAGCGGCCGAAGACATTGACCGGCCGTCCGCGCTGGCAGAGCCAGAGCACGCCGCCCAGCCCCGCCAGCAGCGCCAGCGCGATGGCCCGCAGCAGCCATGCCGGCGCGTGCGCGATGCCCTCGACCTCGGGTGCCGCCCACAGCAGCGCCAGCGCGCCGAAGGCCGTCATGCCCAGGCCGAAGGCGGCCGTGTTGAAGGCGATGGTCTGCACCACCTGGGCCGGCGTCAGGCCGGCCGCGGTGTACAGGCGCATGCGCACGGCGCCGCCGGTGAGCGGGCCCAGCCCCACGGTATTGCCCAGCGCATAGGCCACGTAGGAGGTCAGCAGCAGGGTCGAGCGCTTGACCTCGGCGCCGGCGTAGCGCAGCGCCGAGGCGTCGTAGCCGGTCAGCGCGAGGTAGCTCAGCGCGGTGGCGAGCAGCGCATAGAGCAGGTCGGCCTTGGGCGTGGCGGAGAGCGCCGCGATGACGTCGGCGTAGCGCACGGTGTGCAGCAGGTTGTGCAGCGCCAGCGCGACGACGCAGGCCAGCGCGATGCCGCCGGCGGCGAACAGCCAGGGGCGCAGCAGCAGCCAGGCGGCGCCGGGGGTGGGGCCCAGGGTCTTCTGAAGCAGTGTGGGCGGGCGGGAAGGGGGCATGGGGATGGAGGGGTACTGCCTGGCTTCTCGGGCGGGGTGTGGCGCTCGCTGCCGCGGAGTATGCAGGTCTTGTGCCTTGGCGCGGCCCGTGGCCTACGGGCGGCCCTGGGTGGGCTCGGCAAACAGCGCCGCCAGCCGCGCCACGACCGCCTCGGCTTCGGCTCGGTCGGGTGCCGCGTCGGCATTGCCGAAGTCCCGCTCGCCCTGCGCCTGCACCAGGATGCCGTCGCGGCGCGCCACGACGAAGAGGTTGTGGCCGTTGTAGGCGATGCCGTAGTTCACGTCGGGCTGCGGGATCAGCCGCACGGTCTGGCCGCGCACCGGGGTGATGGACTCGTCGCCCAGCAAGGCGCGCGCGCCGTAGCCGGTGGCGTGTATCAGGGTCTTCTCGGGCAGGCCGGCGAACTGGCGCGGGCTGCTGAACTCGCGCGTCTCGATCTCGCCGCCCCCGCGCAGGAAGTCGTCCATCAGCAGGCGGGCGTAGGCGCCGAGGTTGAAGGTCATCTGCGTGTAGCGCCGCGCGAAGGGCACCGGGAAGGGGTGTTGCTCCGGCGAGAGCGGCACCGAGCGGGGCCGCAGGTCGGGCAGCAGGCGGGCCTCCAGGCTGGGGTAGTCGGGCTCGCCGTCGTCGCCATGGCCCCCGGGGCCGGGCTGGCCGAAGGGCAGGTCGGACAGCACGTAGCCGTCGCGCCACTCCACCGGCTCGCCCGGCAGCCCGAGCAGGCTCTGGTAGGTGCGGAAGGAAGTGCGGGCCATGAACTCCCAGGCGCGCTCGAAGGCCGGCGTGGCATGCGCCGTGGTGCAGATGCGCGAGTCTGGCGACCAGACGCCGGTGGCATTGGACGAACGCACCTCGGGCGGGCGCTCCCTGGCGTAGATGCGAACACGCAAACCGGCCCGCTGGGCCGCCAGCGCGCTGGTCAGGCCGATCGCGCCGCAGCCTATCACCGCCAGGCGGCGCTCGCCGGTGGTCAAGGCCAGGCGCACCGCGAGGGCGGCAGCGCCCCACGACAGCGACCAGCCGCTGCCGCCATGGCCGTAGTTGTGGATCACCGTCTTGCCGGCCAGGGTCTCGGCCTCGATGCGCGGGCCCTGGGCGCGAAACGGGCGGGTGCAGACGTTGACCGCGATGATGCGGTCGGCGCGGGCCTGGATGGGCACGAGGGGCGCCGGTGCCGCGAAGGCCGCGGCGGCACGCACGCGGGCGGGGGCCGACGACAGCCCGGCGAGCGTGGCGCCGGCGTGGGAGAGGAAGAAGCGACGCTGCATGGGCTCCAGGAAGCGGGGAGGGCACGGGAGGCCCGATGGTACAAACCGCAAGCTGCGGGACCTGCCCGCCGCGGCCCATGAGGCGCGGGGCGGCCCGCGATGCTACCGTTGGCAGTGATGAACAAAGCCTTCACCAAAGAGCCCGACGGCGACGACGACGATGAAGACGGCGTCGCACTGCCCGCGTTGCCCACCGGCGGCAAGAACTACATGACGCCGGCCGGCTATGCCCACCTGCGCGACGAGCTGCTGCAGCTGATCGACGAAGAGCGGCCCAGGGTGGTCGAGATCGTGCACTGGGCCGCGTCGAACGGCGACCGCTCGGAGAACGGCGACTACATCTACGGCAAGAAGCGGCTGCGCGAGATCGACCGGCGCATCCGCTTCCTGACCAAGCGGCTGGACATCGCCGAGGTGGCCGACCCCTCGGCCCACCATGGCAGCGACCAGATCTTCTTCGGCGCCACGGTCACCTACGCCAACAGCAAGGGCGAGCAGCGCACCATCACCATCAAGGGCATCGACGAGGTCGACCACCTGGCCGGCGAGATCAGCTGGGTGGCGCCGATCGCGCGGGCGCTGCTGAAGGCCCGCGAGGGCGACGAGGTCTCGCTGATGACGCCGGGCGGGCTGGACACGCTGGAGGTGCTGGCGGTGAGCTACCCGGCACCCGTCAAGGGCTGAGCGACCCGGGTGACCGGCAGCGCGCGCCGGCTACCCTGTATTGGGGATGCCCTGAAGGGCGCTCGATTCCTACACTGCCTGCACGCTGGCGGCATCCCGCCGCTGGTGTGCAGCCAGGAGTTGCCATGCCCCTCGTCAACACAGCTTTGGGCCCGGTAGAGCGGTTCGCCTTCCCAGGCCAGGTCGTCAAGGTAGGCCATCCCGATTCGCAGACCGTCAGGCGCATCCAGCAGCGGCTGAACGCGGTGGGCTGCGGGCCGGTGCCGGAGGACGGCGTCTTCGACAAGGAGCGCACCCGCAGCGCGGTCAAGCTGTTCCAGTCGCGTTTTCCGGACGTCACCGGTGTGCCGCTGGAGGCCGATGGCGAGATCGGCTCGCTGACCTGGGGCGCCTTGTTCGGTGCCGACACGGTGCCGGCCAGCAAGGTGGCGTCGTCGGCGCTGGCCGCCGCGGCGGTCGAGTTCGCCGTCGGCCAGATCGGCGTGATGGAGCGGCCGCTGGGCTCGAACCGCGGGCCGGAGGTCGATGCCTACCTGCGCGCCGTGGGCTTGAACCCGGCCGGCGGCAGCTTCGCCTGGTGCGTCGCGTTCACGCACTTCTGCTACCAGTCGGCCGCCGAGAAGCTGGGCCGGCCCAACCCGCACATCCGCACCGCGGGCGTGCTCGACCACTGGGACAAGGCGGGCGACACGCCGAAGATCGTCCGGGTGACCCGGGCCCGCGCCATCGCCGACCCGGCCCTGGTCCAGCCCGGCGCGCTGTTCATCATCGATCTCGGCGAGGGCCTGGGCCACTCCGGCATGGTCATCGAGGTGGCCGACGGCCGGCTGGTGACGGTGGAAGGCAACACCAACGACAACGGCTCGCGCAACGGCATCGGCGTCTTCCGCCGCGACGCCCGCAAGATCGGGCAGATCAACAAGGGCTTCATCGACTACGGGGGGTTCTGAGCGCCCGGCCCCGGGATTCGTTCAACCGCCGAACAGCTTCTTGAACCAGGCCAGCAGCCGCGCCGCCGCGCTGGCCGGGGGCGCTTCGGGCTCGGGTTCTGCGGCGGCGGGTTCGGCCGGCTTGCCGTATTTGTCCTGCAGCGCCTGGGTGAAGTTGTTGAAGAACTCGTTGGCCATTTTCTGCGCGGCCATGTCGACCAGGCGCGAGCCGATCTGGGCGATCTTGCCGCCGACTTGCGCCTTGGCGGTGTAGCTCAGCGTGGTCTGGTCGGGGCCGTCGGCCGCGAGGCTGACGGTGGCCGAGCCCTTGCCGTGGCCGGCGGCGCCGCCCTGGCCGTCGAAGTTGATCACGTAGGAGGTGGGCGCGACGATGTCGGAGAGCTTGAGCTTGCCCTTGAACTTGGCCTTCACCGGGCCGACGGCGGCCATCACGACCACCTCGTACTGGTTGGGCTCGGAGGGGGTGATGCTCTCGCAGCCGGGGATGGCGGCCTGCAGCATCGTGATGTCGTTCAGCGCCTCCCAGGCGATGGCTTGCGAGACGGGCAGGGTTTGCTGGTTGCTGAGTTCCATGGGGTGTCGGGTGGGGTCGCCGGGTGGCTTCAGTGGAGGGGCGAGGAGCGGCTGCCGCGCGAAACGCGCTGCGCGGGTGCGGCGAGCACCTCGGCCAGCGCCTCGAGACTTTGCAGATTGTGCGCGGGCAGGAAGCGGTCGACATGCGGCAGCAGCGCGCGGATGCCGGCGGCCCGAGGCTCGAAGCCGTCGTAGCGCAGCAGCGGGTTGAGCCAGACCAGGCGGCGGCAGCTCTTGCCCAGGCGCTCGGCCTCGAAACGCAAGGCCGCCGTGTCGCCATGCTCCAGGCCGTCGGAGATCAGCAGCACGGTGGCATTGCCGCCGAGCACGCGGCGGGCCCAGTGCTGGTTGAAGTCGTGCAGGCAGGCGCTGATGCGGGTGCCGCCCGACCAGTCCTGCACGCTGCGCGCGACCTGCGCCACGGCGATGTCGGGGTCGCGCTGGCGCAGCGCGCGGGTGATGGGCGTCAGGCGGGTGCCGAAGACGAAGCTGGTGACGCGCAGGTCGGCGTGGCCCAGGGTGTGCACGAAGTGCAGCAGCATGCGCGAGTAGCGGCTCATCGAGCCCGAGATGTCGGCCAGCACCACCAGCGGCGCTGGGCGGGTGCGGGGCTGGCGCCAGCGCATGTCCCAGAGCTCGCCGCCGTGGCGGCCCATCGCGGCGAGGCTGGCCCGCCAGTCGGGGCGGCCGGGGTGGCTGGCCGCCTTGCCGCGGCGGGTGGGCAGGCGCTCGAAGAAGGGCTGCAGGCGGGCGAGCGCGCGCTTGGCGCGCTGCCACTCGTCGGCGCTCATGGTGTCGAAGTCCTGCTTGCGCAGCACCTCGCGCTCGCTGAAGCTGAGGGCCACCTGCACATCCACCTGGTCGTCCGGCACCGGCGGTGCGGGCGGCGGCGGCAGGTGGGGGAAGAGCGCACCGGCCAGCCGGCGATTCTCCGGCGGCGCGCTGGCGGCCTGGTCCCTCGCCTGCACCCGCGGCAGCAGCATCGCCATCATGCGGCCCAGCAGGTCGGGGTCGCGCCAGAAGATGTAGAAAGCCTGCTCGAAGAGCTCGCGCTCCTCGGCCCGCGAGATGAAGCAGGCGGCCAAGGTGGCCTTGAAGTCGCGCCGGCTCTCCAGCCCGGCCACCTGCAGCGCGCCGAGCGCGAGCTGCACCCGGTCGGTGCCCACCGCGAGCCCGGCCTCGCGCAGCACACGGGCGAAGTGCATCACGTTGTCGGCCAAATGGCCGGGCAGGGCGTCGGGGCTGGGGACGGGGAGCATCCGGTGGCGTGGCGAACTACGCGCCGCTGCCGGCCGCACGCACGGCCTCGCGCACTTCGCCCAGCAGCCGCGAGGCCTCGGAGCCTTGCACCTTGGCGATGTCGTCCTGGTACTTCAGCAGCACGCCCAGGGTGTGCTGCACCGTCTCGGGGTCCAGCACCAGCGCGTCCAGCGCCAGCAGCGCGCGAGTCCACTCGATGGTCTCGGCGACGCCGGGCAGCTTGTAGAGGTCCAGCGCGCGCAGGCGCTGGATGAAGAGCACGATCTGCTCCGAGAGGGCGCGCGGCGCGCCGGGCACGCGCCGCTGCAGGATGGCCAGCTCGCGCTTCGCGTCGGGGAAGCCGACCCAGTGGTAGAGGCAGCGCCGCTTGACCGCATCGTGGATCTCGCGGGTGCGGTTGCTGGTGAGCACCACGATGGGCGGCTGCGTGGCCTTGATGGTGCCGAGCTCGGGGATGGTGATCTGGAAGTCGGAGAGCACCTCGAGCAGAAAGGCCTCGAAGGGCTCGTCGGCGCGGTCCAGCTCGTCGATCAGCAGCACCGGCGGCGCCGGCTGGGCGGGGTCGATGGCTTGCAGCAGCGCGCGCTTGATCAAAAATCGATCCGAGAACAACTCGGCCGCCAGTTGACCCCGCCCACTGCCCGCCGCCTCCCCGAGCCGGATCTCCATCATCTGCCGCGCATAGTTCCACTCATACGCCGCCCCGGCCAGGTCCAGCCCCTCGAAGCATTGCAGCCGTATCAGCGGGCGGCCCAGCATGGTGGCGAGCGTCTTGGCGATCTCGGTCTTGCCGGTGCCGGGTTCTCCTTCGAGGAAGAGGGGGCGCTGGAGCCTGAGGGCGAGGAAGACGGTCGTCGCCAGTTCACGCTCGGCGACGTAGTCATGAGCGAGCAGTTGGGCAGCGGTGTCGTCGATGCTGGCGGGCAAGGGGGTGGCGGTCATCGAAAGGGCTTGGGGTTGTGCTTTGCTGATTGCCAGAGTATCGGAACGTGAGACTTGCTAGTGTCCGAGAGGGATCCGGCCGCCGGGGCGTGCTGCTCCGCTCGTGCCCG
>DATHWJ010000458.1:0-22202 GCA_035460745.1 Ideonella sp.
CCGAGCGCACACCTGGCAGCGACGGGCCCACGGCCGCCGAGCGCGCCGAGTACCGCCGCGAGTCGGAGCAGCAGGCGTTCGGCGTGGCCCGCGTGGAGCGCCTGCCGCTGAACCTCGGCTACATCGACCTGCGGGGCTTCGTCGACCTGGCGCTCGCCGGCGAAGCGATCGCCGCAGCCATGACCCTCGTCGCCCACACCGGTTCAACGCCGGGATGCCTCAGGCCTTGCCGGACTGGGCTTGCCGGCGAAGCCGCGTCTGGCCGTCAGACGGCGCTGCGGTGCCGTTCTATGCAGGTATCCAGAACATCGCCGCCCTCGCGCTTCCACCAGTTTTGTGCCGAGAAGATCTCGACCTCGCTGTAGCCGGCAAAGCCAGCGCTTTCGACCCAGCCGCGAATTCGCGGAATGTCGATCACCCCGTCACCCATCATGCCGCGGTCGTTGAGAAGATCGCGCGTGGGCAGCAGCCAGTCGCAGGCATGGAACGCCAGCAGACGATCCGAGCCGGCGCGCGCAATTTGCGCCTCCAGCTTGGGGTCCCACCACACATGGTAGACATCCAGCGCCACACCCAGGGCACCGGAGCGCTGTGGATCCAGCAGCTCGCACAGGTCGAGTGCCTGCTCCATGGTGTTCACGCATGCGCGGTCCGCCGCATACATCGGATGAAGCGGCTCGATCGCCAAGGGCATGCCGACCTCGCGCGCGTATTCAAGCGCCGCTGCAAGGCCATCCCGGACGTCATGGCGCGCCGCAGCGATGTCCTTGTGAAGAGGCTTCCCCTGCAAGGCGCCGGGCAGGCCGCCAACCACGAGCACCAGGCACGCCGAGTTCAAGGTCTTGGCCTCGTCGATCGCGCGCCGGTTGTCATCCCGCGCTTGCTGGCGGCCCTGTGCCGTCGCCGCCGGGAACATCCCGCCACGGCAGTAGCCCGACAGCTCGATGCCGGTATCGCGCAGTTGGCGCGCCACGTTTTCAAGCCCGACATCGGCGACCTGGTCTCGCCAGGGCGAAATCGCGCGGATGCCGCGCTGGGCGCATTCGCCGATGATGCGGTCGAGCTTCCATTGGGCCCGCACGGTGGCCGTGTTGATCGAGAGCCAGCGGTGGTCGGCTGAGAAGTCGCGCATGTCAGCTCCCCACCCCATGGACCGCGAGCAGGCTCCTCATGCGCGACGCAGCCAGCTCCGGCTGTTCGAGCAGGCCCGCCGCATCGGCCAGGCGGAACAGCTCGGCGAAGTGGACCATCGACCGGGCGCTTTGCTGGCCACCCACCATCACGAAGTGGTCCTGATGGCCATTGAGCCAGGCCATGAAGACGACTCCTGTCTTGTAGAACCGGGTGGGCGCCTCGAAGATGTGGCGAGAGAGCGGCACGGTGGGCGCCAGGATCTCGTGGAAGCGAGGGACATTGCCGGCCGCCAGTTCCGACAGCGCAGCACTCGCTGCAGGCGCGATGGCATCGAAGATGCCCAGCAATGCGTCGCTTTGTCGATGGGTGATGGCTTCCCCCACGCCATCGCCCGCGATCAGCTCGGCGTAGTTGAAGTCATCGCCGGTATACATGCGCACACCGGGTGGCAGCCGGCGACGCATCGAGATCTCCTTGTCCTTGTCGAGCAACGAGATCTTGATGCCGTCCACCTTGTCCGGGTTTGCCGCAATGATGCCCAGCGCGGTCTCCATCGCGAGGTCGACGTCCGACGATCCCCAGTAGCCCTGGAGAGCCGGGTCGAACATGTCGCCGAGCCAGTGAAGCACCACGGGCTGCCTGGCCTGGCGCAGGATGCGGTCGTAGACCCGCTCGTAGTGAACAGGCCCTGTGCCGACGCGGGCGAGCGCCCGGCTCGCCATCACGATGAGCTTGCCGCCCAGCTTCTCGATCGCGGCCATCTGCTCTTCGTATGCGTGGATCACGTCGTCCACGCTGCGCGCCGCTTCGGGCGCGAGGTGATCGGTGCCGCAGCCCGAGGCGACGATGGCGCCAGGAACGTCCCTGGCGGCGTCCAGCGAGCGCCGGATCAGCTCGAGCGAGGTGGGCCAGTCCAGGCCCATGCCACGCTGCGCCGTGTCCATCGCCTCGGCCACGCCGAGGCCCATCCTCCAGAGGCGCTGCCGGTAGGCGATGGTCGCGTCCCAGTCGATCGCCGCGTCGACCCATGGGTCGTTCGAGGCCCTCGCATCCGCGACCACATGCGCCGCGGAATAGGCGATGCGATTGAAGGCCGGTTTCGCCGGCGCAGCCCAGGCCTGTTTCCGGCTCAGGGCATAGCGCTCCAGGGTGCCATCGGTGGTGGGCAGTTGAAGGGTCAAGTCCATGGGGCTCTCCTCAGACGGCCAGCGACGGCACGTCGATCCAGCGACGTTCCTTCCAGCTCTCGAGTGCGGCCTCGACCAGCTGCACGCCCTTGGCGCCTTCCTCGAGCGTGTAGCGGTAGGGTTCGTTCTCGACGACGTGGCGGATGAAGTGTTCCCACTGGATCTTGAAGCCGTTGTCGTAGGTTTGGGTGTCGGGCACCTCGACCCACTGGTCGAGGAAGGGCATGGTCTGCTTCACATCGGGGTTCCAGACCGGGCGGGGCGTGTTCACCCGGGCCTGGGAGCGGCATGCGGTGAGCGTCGCCACGGCGGAGCCATCGGTGCCATCGACGTGGAAGGTCACCAGGTCATCGCGGCGCACGCGCGTTGCCCAGGAGCTGTTGACCTGCGCCACGACCGGCTCGCCGTTGTGGCCCTTCAGCTCCAAGGTCGCGTAGGCGGCGTCGTCCGCCGTGGCGGTGTAAGGCCGGCCGGATTCGTCCCAGCGCCTGGGGATGTGCGTAGCGCCCAGGCACGACACCGACTGGACCTGGCCGAACAGGTTGTCCAGCACATAGCGCCAGTGGCACATCATGTCCAGGATCATGCCGCCGCCGTCTTCCGACCGGTAGTTCCACGACGGACGCTGGATAGGCTGAAGATCGCCTTCGAACACCCAGTAGCCGAACTCGATGCGCACCGAGAGCATCCTGCCGAAGAATCCTGCGCGACGCAGCATGTCGAGCTTCAGCAGCCCCGGCAGGAACAGCTTGTCCTGCACGGCACCGTTCTTCAAGCCCGACTTTTGGGCGAGCCTTGCGATCTCGACCGCCTCGTTCAGGTTGGTCGCGATCGGCTTCTCGCAATAGACGTGCTTGCCCGCGCGAATCGCCTTGGCCAGCAGGGTCGGCCGCATCTGGGTTGTGCCGGCATCGAAGAAGACCGTGTCTTCCTTGCTGGCCAGGGCCTGGTCGAGGTGGGTGCCCCAGCGGGCGATGCCGTGCGCCTTGGCCAGCGCCTCCATCTTCTCGGCATTGCGGCCGATCAGGATCGGGTCAGGCATGACGCGGTCGCCGTTCGACAGCAAGACACCGCCCTGTGCGCGGATCGCGACGATAGAGCGGATCAGGTGCTGGTTCATGCCCATTCGGCCGGTGACGCCGTGCATGATGATTCCGAGGCGAGTCTGAGACATGTTGAGGTTCCTATGCTGAACAGTAGGGGGCAGGGCGAGCCCTTTAGTCACCTAATGGTGAATTAAGGGAAAAAGACACACGCGCCATAATTCTCTAAGTGGTGAATTAAGGCATTGGTGATTACCCGTGCATTCGATGGTGTGCCGCCTCGGTGTGCGAGCGATGTACGGTGAATCCTGGGGAAAACACCGAATCACAGCGAGCTGTCTCCCCTTGACCTTGAGTGTCATTTTAGTCATGATTCACTAAATAGTGAATTAAGTGGCGATGACGACCGCATCGACTCTCCGCTGGCCGAAGCGTCCGGCCTTTCGCCGCCAGCCAGATCCCGTGGGGCGCATGAGCAGGTCGAGCGCTTCGAATCCGATCAAACCCAAGGGCACGACCGATGAGACAGATCGACAGCTACTCGCACATCTTCCCGCCCGCCTACTTCGAGCGCATGAAGGCGCTGGCGAAGGATCAAGGCGCCATCAAGCGCTGGCTCAACATCCCCGTGCTCTACGACCTGGACGCTCGGCTCGCCATGATGGAGGGCTTCCCCGACTACCAGCAGATCCTCACGCTGTCGAATCCGCCGATCGAGTTTGTCGCCGGCCCCGAGGAGTCGCCCGCGCTGGCCCGCCTTGCCAACGAGGGCATGGCAGAGATCAGGGATCGCCACCCCGACAAGTTCCCCGCCTTCGTCGCTGCTTTGCCGATGAACAACGTGGCTGCGGCCCTCGAGGAGATGGCGTACGCGATCGGCAAGCTGGGCGCGCGTGGCATCCAGGTTTTCACGAACGTCAATGGGCGGCCGCTGGACGAACCCGAACTCTGGCCCATATTCGAACGGGCGGTGAACCACTACGACGTGCCCATCTGGATGCACCCGGCCCGCGGGGCGAACATGGCGGACTACGCCAGCGAGAAGACCTCCCAGTTCGAGATCTGGTGGACCTTCGGCTGGCCCTACGAGACCAGCGCCGCCATGACGCGCATGGTGTTCTCGGGTTTCTTCGACAAGCTTCCGGACATGCGCCTCATCACGCACCACATGGGCGCGATGATCCCCTTCTTCGATGGCCGCGTCGGGCCAGGCCTGGACCAGTTCGGCAGCCGCACCTCGGGCGAGGACTACGAGGGCCTTCTGAAGCGCATGGCCCGCCGTCCGATCGACTACTTCCGCATGTTCTATGCCGACACGGCCCTGGCCGGCGGGCGATCGGGCATTCGCTGCGGGTTGGACTTCTTCGGTGCCGGGCAGGTGGTCTTCGCAACCGACTGCCCCTTCGACCCGGAAGGCGGGCCTATGTTCATCCGGACCATCCCCGAAGCCATCGACTCGCTGGGGCTGAGCGAGCCGGAGCGAGAGGGCATCTATTTCCGCAACGCGCTGCGTCTTTTGAAGCTGCCTTGCGGCTGCTAGCCCGAACTTGAACCTGCTGGAGACCTCGACGTGAAACTTGCATTGATGGCCGGCTGGCTTGGCGCCCTGGCGTTCGGGTCGGTGGCGGCACAGGAGTACCCGAACAAGCCGGTGCGTATCGTCGTGCCCTTCGTACCTGGGGGCACCGTCGATCTGGTCGCCCGGGTGCTGGCGCAGCGCCTGACGGAGCAAATGGGGCAACCGTTCATCGTCGAAAACAAGGCGGGCGCCAACGGCACGATAGGCAGCGACACGGTCGCCAAGTCGAAAGCCGACGGGTACATGCTCCTGGTGCAGTCGCCCACGCTGATTGCGACGCCGCTGATGGCCAAGCGGGTGCCCTACGACACAGTGCAAGACTTCACGCCGATCTCCCGCCTTGGGTCCGTGCCCATGGTCATGACGGCCCATCCGAGCGTGCCCGCGGCGAATCTGCGCGAGTTCATCGCCGCTGCACAAGCCAAGCCCGGTGAGTACGCTTTCGGCATTCCGGCGGCGGGGTCGCCGATGCACCTGGCAGGCGCAGCGATCAAGCACAACAGCAAGCTGGACATCGCCATCATTCCGTACAAGGGCACCGCGGCCGCGCTCAACGACCTGTTGGGCGGCCAGATCTCGGTGATGATCGATGCCATTCCGTCTTCGGCGGCCCACATCGCGAGCGGCAAGCTCAAGGCTCTCGCCGTGACGACTCCCGCCCGGCTGCCGTCCATGCCCAAGGTGCCGACGGTCGCGGAGTCCGGCATGGCCGGCTTCGAGATGGTGTCGTGGTACGGGCTGTGGGCGCCGGCTCAGCTGCCGCCGGAGATCCTGAAGCGTCTGTCGGCCGAAACGGCGAAGGCCATGCGCTCGCCGCTCGTGAAGGAGCGGCTCGGCAGCCTGGGCTTCCTACCCGATCCCGACTCGCCGCAGGACTTCACGTCGTTCATCCTCAAGGAAACGGCCACCTACGCCCGCATCGTGCGCGACGCCAGCATCCAGATCGAGTAGGCCGCGCGAACGGCGCGCGCCCAGAACGCTGCGCGCCGAGCGGCTGATGGGCAGCGGCCCCGAGACGCTGGTCTCGCCGGCGCGATTCACCACTCGGCCACGCTGCCGTCCGCATGCCGCCATGCAGGGTTGTGCCAATCGGGTGCATGGCGGCTGGCGTGTATCACCCGCTCCTCATCGACCTCCACACCCAGGCCCGGCTTCGTCAGTGCGGGGATGTAGCCCGCGTCGATGCGGAAATCGTCCTTGTTGATCACGTAGTCGAGCAGCTCGCCACCGCGGTTGTAGTGGATGCCCATGCTCTGCTCCTGCAGCACCGCGTTGTGCGAGACCAGGTCCACCTGCAGGCAGGCGGCCAGCGCCACCGGGCCGAGCGGGCAGTGCGGCGCCAGCGCCACGTCGTAGGCCTCCGCCATCGCGGCGATCTTGTGGCACTCGGTGATGCCACCGGCGTGCGACAGGTCGGGCTGCAGGATCGCGATGCCGCCTCCCTCGAGCACGCGCTTGAACTCGAAGCGCGAGTACATGCGCTCGCCCGCGGCCAGCGGGATGGCGGTGAAGGCGGCGAGCCGCGCGTAACACTCGGCCTGCTCCGCCAGCACCGGCTCCTCGACGAACAGCGGCCGCAGCGGCTCGAGCTCCCTGAGCAGCGCCTTGGCCATGGGCATCGCGACGCGCCCGTGAAAGTCCAGCCCGAAATCGACCGCATGGCCCAGGGCGGCCCGCACGCCGGCCGGCACCGCCACCGCGGCGTCCACCGCCCGCGTGGAGTCCAGCATCGCCATCTCTTCGCAGCCATTGAGCTTGAAGGTGTCGAAGCCGCCTTCCATCAGGCGCTGGATGCTCTCGACGACGTCGCCCGGCCGGTCGCCGCCCACCCAGCAGTAGACCTTCATCCTGTCGCGCACGCGGCCACCGAGCAGCTCGTGCACCGGCACACCCAGGGCCTTGCCGGTGATGTCCCACAGGGCCTGGTCGATGCCGGCGATGGCGCTCATCAGCACCGCGCCGCCGCGGTAGAAGTGGCCGCGGTACATGGCCTGCCAGTGGTCGTTGATGCGCCGCGGGTCCTTGCCGATCAGCGTGGCGCCGAACTCGCGCACCGCCGTTTCGACCGTCAGCGCCCGCCCCTCGAGCACCGGCTCGCCCCAGCCGCTGATGCCCTCGTCGGTGTCTATCTTCAGGAACATCCAGCGCGGCGCAACGCGGTAGGTCGTCAATGCGGTGATCTTCATGGCAGCGGATGGAGTTGAGTGGCAGGCGACGCGGTGGCAGGGCTTCGCGCCGGCCGCGGCACCTCGCAGGGCCGGTCAGGCAACACGCGCGGGCATCGGCAACGCGGCAGCCCCGGCGCCGGCACCAGCACCAGCACGC
Organism: Ideonella sp.; assembly: GCA_035460745.1. Taxonomy (GTDB): domain Bacteria; phylum Pseudomonadota; class Gammaproteobacteria; order Burkholderiales; family Burkholderiaceae_C; genus Ideonella. The sequence continues at coordinate 7,269 of DATHWJ010000458.1, forward strand.
GACTTGCGCGCCTGCAGCCGGTCGCCCAGGTCTGCTTCGGCCTGCTCGATCAACACCAGCGCCGCGCGCTCGGCGGCTTCGGCGTCGCCGTTCTCTATGGCCACGCAGATGGCCTCGTGCATGGGCAGCGAATGGGCGGGGCCGCCCGGCTTCTCCGAGATGATCCTGAAGCTCGCGCGCAAGATGGCCGACATCGCCTCCTGCATCTGGCGCAGGTACTGGTTGCCGCAGGCCGCCAGCACGGTGGCGTGGAAGGCCAGGTCGGCGGCCACATAGTCGCCCTTGCCGGCCACCGCCCGCGCCATCGCCATGTAGGCGGCACGCAGCGCGCGGCGTTCTTCATCGCTGGCCCGTATCGCGGCCAGGCGCACGGCGGCCGGCTCCACGATGCGGCGCAGCTCGGCCAGGTCGCGCGACATCGTCGTATCGACGCCCGCGTAGTCGGCGCGCCACGAAATGACGTCGGGGTCGAACAGGTTCCAGCGCGACGTCTCGAGCACCAGCGTGCCCACGCGCCGCTGCACCTGCAGCATGCCCTTGGCCACCAGCGACTTGACGGCCTCGCGGATCACGATGCGGCTGAAGGCGAAGCGCTCGCAAAGCTCGCCCTCCGAGGGCAGCACCTGGCCGGGCCGGTAGCGGCCCGAGCAGATGTCCTTGCCGAGCTGCGCCAGGACCTGCTCCTGGAAGGTGGCTCGGGGCGCGGATCGGGCGGTCATGCGATGTTTATAACACGTATGACCAATGGCAAGAATGCGACCGCCACGCTTGAGGAATTCATTGGGAATTTCCCTAGAAGCTCTTGCGATTCGAGCCCTTTCCAAACATCATACGTTATATAAATTGTCAGCCAGGAGATGCGCATGAGTCGCAGCTTGTTCGACCTCACCGGCCGCACGGCCCTCGTCACCGGATCGAGCCGCGGCATCGGCTTTGCGCTGGCCCGGGGCCTGGCAGAAGCGGGCGCCACGGTGGTCGTCAACAGCCGCCAGCCGGCGGTGGTCGAAGAGGCCGTGGCCAGGCTGAAGGACCAAGGCATCGATGCCCACGGCGCCGCTTTCGACGTGGCCGATCCGGCTTCGGTCTCGGCCGCATTCGCCGGATTCGACCGCCAGGGCCTGGCGATCGACATCCTGGTCAACAACGCCGGCATCCAGCACCGGGCCCCGATGCTGGAGCTGGCGCTGGCCGACTGGCAGCGCGTGATCGACACCAACCTCACCGCGGCCTTCATCGTCGGCAAGGAAGCGGCCCAGCGCATGGTGGCCCGCGGCCGCGGCGGCAAGATCGTCAACATCGGCTCGCTCACCAGCGAGGCCGCGCGCGCCACCGTGGCGCCTTACACCGTGGCCAAGGGCGGCATCAAGATGCTGTCGAAGGCGATGGCCGCGGAGTGGGCCCAGTTCGACATCCAGGCCAACTCCATAGGCCCCGGCTACATCCTGACCGACATGAACGAGGCGCTGGTCAACAACCCGCAGTTCGACGCCTGGGTCAAGGCCAGCAACCCGGCGCAGCGCTGGGGCAAGCCCGAGGAGCTGGTGGGCACCGCGGTGTACCTCGCTTCGGCCGCGTCCAACTATGTCAACGGCCAGATCATCTACGTGGATGGGGGCTGGCTCTCGGTTCTTTAGGCCCCCACGCTCGCTAGCGCTCGCTGCCCCCCGAAGGGGCTCGCGCAGCGGACCGGCGGAGCCGGATCCGCGCACGCCCTGGACAAAGACACCCACCCGAAATGAGCACGCTGATTACTGATGTCAAGGTCATCCTGACCGCCCCCGAGGGCATCAACCTCGTCGTGGTCAAGGTCGAGACCAACCAGGCCGGCCTGGTCGGCCTGGGCTGCGCCACGTTTGCCTACCGCCACCTGGCCGTCAAGTGCCTGGTCGAGGCGTACCTGAAGCCGCTGCTGATAGGCCGCGATGCGCAGGCCATCGAGGAGCTCTGGCAGCTGATGCACCAGAACGCCTACTGGCGCAACGGGCCGATTGAGAACAACGCGATCTCCGGCATCGACATGGCGCTGTGGGACATCAAGGGCAAGCTGGCCAACCTGCCGCTGTACCAGTTGTTCGGCGGCAAGGTCCGCGAGGGCGTGCCCATCTACCGCCACGCCGACGGACGGGACCTGAGCGAGCTCTGCGACAACATCCAGCGCTACCGCGAGCAGGGCATCACCCACGTGCGCTGCCAGAGCGGCGGCTACGGCGGCGGCAGCTACGCCGATGCGCCGGCCCATGCGCCGGCCGGCGCGCCGCGCGGTGTCTACCTCGACACGCGCAAGTACATGCGCGACACCGTGAAGATGTTCGACGAGCTGCGCAGCCGGCTGGGCTTCGAGGTGGCGCTGTGCCACGACGTGCACGAGCGCCTGAAGCCGGCCGATGCGATCCGCTTCGCCTGTGCGCTGGAGCCCTACGACCTGTTCTTCCTCGAAGACGCGATCACGCTGGAAGACGGCGAATGGCTGCGCCAGCTGCGCGCCAAGACCACGCTGCCGCTGGCCCAGGGCGAGCTCTTCAACCACCCCTTCGAGTGGCGCACGCTGATCTCCGAGCGCCTGATCGACTTCGTCCGCGTGCACCTGAGCCAGCTCGGCGGCATCACGCCCGGCCGCAAGCTGCAGATCTTTGCCGAGCAATACGGCGTGCGCACCGCCTGGCACGGGCCGGGCGACATGTCGCCGCTGGCGCATGCGGCCAACATCCACATCGACCTCGCGTCACGCAACCTGGGCGTGCAGGAGTGGTCGGGCACCGAGCCGCCCAACTTCGTGATCCAGGAGCTGAAAGGCCCGCGCGAAGCCCTGCTCGACGTCTTCCCCGGCCTGCCCGAGTTCCGCCAGGGCTATGTCTACGCCAACGACAAGCCGGGCCTGGGCGTGGACCTCATTGAGTCCGAGGCCGCCAAGTACCCCTGCGACAGCGGCGTGACCACCTGGACCCAGACCCGGCTGGCCGACGGCAGCCTGCAGACGCCCTGAGCCACTTCAGTTCGCAGCGACGCAGGCGCTTGGGGCCGGCGACGCTGCATGCCAATCACAAGCCCCAAGTTGGAGACACACCGATGAACACCAAGCCGATGACCACCCCGCACCTGCCTGCCTCCTTCACCCGCCGCGCAGCGATCGCCGCCCTCTCGACCTTGGCGCTGGTGCTGGGCAGCACGGCCGCGCAGGCCGAGGTCAAGGCCAAGATCGGCCATGCGATGCCCGAGAGCCACCCGCAGGCCGCGGCGATGAACAAGTTCGCCGAGCTGGCCGGCACCTACACCAAGGGCAACCTCAAGATCCAGGTCTATCACAGCGCCGTGCTGGGCAGCGATGAGAAGCAGCTCCAGGCCGTGCAGGCGGGTACGCAGGAGTTCTTCATCGGCACGCTGGCGCCGCTGTCCTCCCGCGTCAAGGAAGTGCAGGTCTGGGACCTGCCCTTCATGTTCCAGAACGAGCGCGAGGTCTATGCGGTGCTCGAGGGCGCCTCGTCGAAGAAGATCTTCGAGAAGATCGAGCCCGCCGGCCTGGTCGGCCTGACCTGGACCGGCATGGGCTTTCGCAACCTTTCCAACAGCAAGCACGGCGTTGCCAGGCTAGAGGACGTCTCGGGCCTGAAGATCCGCGTGATGGCCAACCCGGTGGCGCTGGAGACCTGGAAGACCATAGGCGCCAACGCCGTGCCCATGGCCTTTGCCGAGGTGTTCCCGGCGCTGGAGATCAAGGCGCTGGACGGCCAGGAAAACCCGCTGCTGCACATGTACGCCAACAAGATGCAGGAGGTGCAGAAGTACATCTCGGTGACCAACCACGTCTACACCCCCGTGGCGCTGGTCGCCTCGAAGAAGTTCTGGGACACGCTGTCGCCGGCCGACAAGGCGGGCGTGCAGAAGGCCGCCGTCGAGGCCGGCCTGCTGCAGCGCAAGCTGCTCGACGAGGGCAACGCGGAGGTGGCGGCCAAGTTCAAGGAAGCCGGCGTGACGATGAACACCGTCAGCCCCGCCGAGCTGGCCCGCATCCAGGACAAGGTCAAGCCGGTGGTCGCGAAGTTCTCGCCCCTCATCGGCGACGACTTCGTCAAGGGCTTCTACGCCGAGATCGCGGCGGCCCGCGCCAGCAAGTAAGGGCCTGACGGCCTGACGTGCCCGGCCGGCCCTTGGGGTCCGGTCCGGCACTCCCTTGTCAATCAACCCGGGACTGCCATGGGCAAGACAATGAAGGCGATCGCCGATGCGCTGCAGCGCGCGTTGGAAGCGGTCATGGTGCTCTGCCTGATCGTGATGCTGGTGATGGTGTTCGGCAACGTGGTGTTGCGGCTGTTCTTCAACACCGGCATCGACCTGTCGGAAGAGATTCCCCGCTTCGCGTTCGTCTGGATGACCTTCCTCGGCGCCATCGTGGGCATGCGCAAGCGCGCCCACCTCGGCGTGGACATCGTGGTGGCGCTGCTGCCGGTGTTCGGCCGCAAGGTCTGCTGGGCCATCAGCCAGGCGGTGATGCTGGTGTGCTGCGTCTACATCGTCTACGGCACCTGGCTGCAGCACGACATCATCGCTGGCAATGCCTCGCCGGTGGCGCAGCTCAGCATGCTGTGGGTCTTCGGCGTCAGCTACTTCACCGGGACCGCGATCGGCGTGATCTGCGCCTCCAACCTGCTGCGCCTGCTGGCCGGCAAGGTGAGCGACGACGAGCTGATCGACGTGCACGAGGAGGGCATGAGCGAGGCTCTCGAAGCCGAGCACGAGATGCAAGCCCAGACCGCCCAACACCCGACCGCCGGGAGCGCCAAGCCATGATCATGCTCGTCTTCATCACATCGCTGCTCGGCCTGATGGCGCTGGGCATGCCGGTGGCCTTCGCGCTGATCGGCTGCGGCCTGGCGATGATGTACTACATGGGCATCACCGATCCCCAGATCGTGATCCAGAACATGTGGGACGGCGCCAACAGTTTCCCGCTGCTGGCGGTGCCCTTCTTCATGCTGGCCGGCGAGTTCATGAACGCCGGCGGCATGACGCGCCGCATCATCCTGATGGCAATGTCCTGGGTCGGCCACATCCGCGGCGGCCTGGGCTATGTCGCGGTCGTGGCGGCGGTCATCATGGCCTCGCTGTCGGGCTCGGCGGTGGCCGACACGGCGGCGCTGGCCGCGGTGCTGGTGCCGATGATGCGCAAGGCCGGCTACAACGTGAACCGCTCCTGCGGCCTGATCGCCTGCGGCGGCATCATCGCGCCGGTGCTTCCGCCGTCGATCGCGATGATCCTGTACGGCGTGACCGGCGGCGTCTCGATCACCAAGCTCTTCATCGCCGGCATCGTGCCGGGCCTGCTGATGGGGCTGGCGATCATGTTCGCCTGGCGCTGGTCCATAGGCCATGACAAGGTGCAGGCCGAGCCCAAGCGCAGCACCGCCGAGCGCATCAAGGCCACGCGCGAAGCGGTCTGGGCGCTGGTGCTGCCGGTGGTCATCGTCGGCGGGCTGAAGTTCGGCATCTTCACGCCCACCGAAGCGGCGGTGATCGCCGCGGTCTACTCGCTGGCGGTCGGCCTGCTGGTCTACCGCGAGATCAAGCCGGCGCAGCTGTTCCAGCTCTTCTACCGCGCCGCGGAAACCACCGCGATCATCATGTTCCTGGTCTCGGCGGCCGGTGTCTCGGCCTGGCTGATCACCACCGCCAACATCCCGCAGATGCTGGCCGAGCTGGTGGCGCCGCTGATGGGCAACAAGATGCTGCTGACCTTCGTGCTGATGCTGCTGGTGCTGGTGGTGGGCACGGCGATGGACTTCACGCCGACGGTGCTGATCCTGACGCCGGTGCTGATGCCGGTGCTCAAGCAGGCCGGCATCGACCCGGTGTACTTCGGCGTGCTGTTCATCATGAACAACGCCATCGGCCTGGTCACGCCCCCGGTGGGGACCGTGCTCAACGTCGTCTGCGGCGTCGCCAAGATCCCGATGAGCGGTGCGATCAAGGGGGTGATGCCCTTCATGATCGCCCAGACCATCGTGATGATGCTGCTGGTGGTGTTCCCGCAGATCGTCATGTGGCCGCTGCAGATGATGACCCGCTGAACCCGGCCCACGGCCCCTCACTCAACACACCTCTCCCATCATGGAAGCACTCGTCATCCACGCCCCGGGCGACCTGCGGGTCGAACAATTTCCCACGCCGCCCGTGGCCGAAGGGCAGCTGCGCGTGCGCGTGCGCGCCGGCGGCATCTGCGGCTCCGACCTGCACTACTACCAGCACGGCGGCTTCGGCGCCATCCGCATCCAGCAGCCCATGGTGCTGGGCCACGAGGTGGCCGGCATCATCGAAGAAGCCGGCCCGGCGGCGACCGGCTTCGCGCCGGGCGAGCGCATCGCGGTGTGCCCCAGCCAGCCTTGCCGCGCATGCCGCTTCTGCCAGCTCGGGCTGCAAAACCATTGCCTGGACATGCGCTACTACGGCAGCGCGATGCGCATGCCCCACGTGCAGGGCGCGTTCCGCCAGGAGATCGTGATCGAGGCGGGCCAGGCCTTCAAGCTGGCTGACGGCATCAGCGACGCCGAGGGCGCGATGGCCGAGCCGCTGGCGGTGGCGCTGCACGCCGTCAACCGCGCCGGCCCGCTGCTGGGCCGCTCGGTGCTGGTGACCGGCTGCGGGCCCATCGGTGCGATGGTGGTGATCGCCGCGCGCCGGGCCGGCGCCACCCACATCGTGGCCACCGACGTGGTCGACCATCCGCTGCGCAAGGCCGCCCGGGTCGGTGCGGACGACACCCTCAACGTGGCCGAGCAGCCCGAGGCGCTGGCGCGCTACGCGGCCGAGAAGGGCCAGTTCGACGTGCTCTTCGAGTGCAGCGGCAACGAGCGGGCGCTGCGCGCGGCCTTCGACGTGGTGCGCCCGCGCGGCGTGATCGTGCAGCTCGGGCTCTCGGGCAGCGAGCTGACGCTGCCCTTCAACACGGTGGTGGCCAAGGAGTTCGACCTGCGCGGCGCCTTCCGCTTCCACGAGGAGTTTGGCGTGGCGGTGCAGTTGATCAACCAGGGCCTGGTCGACCTGAAGCCGCTGATCTCCGCGACGCTGTCCTACCGCGACGCGGGCCGGGCCTTTGCGCTGGCGGCCGACCGGTCGCAGTCCATGAAGGTGCTGCTGAACTTCGACTGAGGATTCGGCTCACGGGCACCGGCAGGCGCCGCTGCCACCCACCACCGAGGAGACTTCCATGACATCCCCGACCCCCACCCGGCGCCAGCTCGCCAAGGGCCTCGCCGCCGCCGCCACTGGCATGGGCTTGTGGCTCACCGGCTTGCCTGCTGCCTGCGCGCAGGAGGTCAAACGGGCCAAGCTCGGCCATTCCTTCAACGACGCCCATCCCCGGGCGGTGGCGATGAAGCGCTTTGCCGCGGGGGTCGAGAAGGCCACCGGCGGCAAGGTGGTGATCGACGTGTACAGCAGCGCCACGCTGGGCTCGGAAGAGAAGATGCTGATCGCCGTGCAGAGCGGCGTGCAGGACGTCTACCTGGGCGCCTTGTCGCCGATCGCGGCGCGCAAGAAGGAGCTGCAGATCTTCGACTTCCCGTTCCTGTTCGCGACAGACGCCGAAGCGGCCCACGTGCTCGACGGGCCGCTGGGCCGCAAGCTGCTCGACGGCCTGGGCGACATGAACATGCAGGGCCTGGTCTGGGCCGGCGGGGCCTTCCGCAACATGTCGAACAGCAAGCGTGCGCTGGCTTCGATGGCCGACATGAAGGGGCTGAAGGTGCGGGTGATGCAGAGCCCGATGGCGCTGGCCAGCTTCAAGGCCATGGGGATGAACGCGGTGCCGATGGCCTTCACCGAGGTCTACCCGGCCCTGGAGATCCGCGCGCTGGACGGCTACGAGCACCCGGTGGTGGACATGTACGCCAACAAGATGTTCGAGGTGCAGAAGTACCTGACCATCACCAACCACGTCTACACGCCGGTGGCGCTGCTGGCCTCGAAGAAGTGGTGGGGCAGCCTGACGCCCGAGCAGCAGGCCGCCGTGCAGCGCGTGGCCGAGGAGACCCGTGCCTTCGAGCGCAGCGAGGAGCTGCGCCAGGCCGCCGAGGTGGTGGGCCAGCTGAAGGAAAAAGGCATGAGCGTCAACGAGATGCCGCCAGCGGAACTCGAGAAGATCCGCGTCGCGGTGCAGCCTGTGATCGACAGCAGCTCGGAGGCGATCGGTGCGGACTTCGTGCGTGCGGTGTACGGCGAGCTCGGGCGCTTCCGCGCCGCTCGGCGATGAGGCCTTGAATCGGCTCGGCGGACCTTGAGCGAGCTGCACACGGTGTCGCGGCAGGCGTCGTCCCGTCAGTCATGGCCGTGTGGCGGGCCGCCATGGCCGGCGCGTGCCGCCAGGCGCCCGGCACCCCGAATCCATCGCAGCGCGCCGCTCGCATGGCGCGCCAGGAGCAGGCCCAGCGCCAGGATCGCGAGGGGCACGCGGCCGTCGGCCTGCACGGGCACCGGCCGGGCCAGCGGCGCGGCGGTGAGTGCCGCGGCCAGGGTTTCCGGCGAGTCGAGCCGCTGGTAGCCCAGGCCCAGCTCGGAGGCCAGCAGGCGCAGGTAGGTGTCGCGCAGCGAGGAGAGGTGTTCGCTGCCCGGCGTGGCGCCTGGCAGCGCGGCGCCGGGCCCTTGCTCGTCGACCATGGTCTCGCCGCCGACGCTGCCGCCCCGGCCGCGGCTGCGCGGGTCGGTCTGCTCGACCTCGTCGGCGCGCCAGAAGCCGAGCATGCGGCCCTCGGGATCGACCTTGGGGATGGGCGAGGGCCGCGGGCCGCCGACGCCGACGATCAGCCCCGGCACCTCGCCGCGCTTGTCGTCGTCGAAGCGCGGGCGGTGGCGCGGGTTGAGCGGCGGCGCCTCGTGGCCGTCGGTCACGAAGACCAGCGAGGTCGGTTCGGGCAGGGCCTTGGCGATGGCCAGGCCGCTGTGCAGGCCCTTGGCCACCTCGCTGCCGCCTATCCAGGCCATGCGGCCGTCGATGCGGGCCAGCGTGCTGCGCAGCTCGCCCAGGTTGGCGCAGACCTCGACGGGGGTGAAGAGCAGGAAGGCGCGGTACTCGGTGAAGATGGCCCAGCCCACCTTGGAGCCGCAGGGCAGCTGCAGCAGCGCGTCGCGCAGCGCCTGCTTGGCGTAGGCCAGCCGCGAGACAGGCTTGCCGGCCAGCTGCACGTCGGGCACGTTCATGCTTTGCGTCACGTCGATCACCACCAGGTGCTCGAACAGCGAGCGCTCGGTGCGCCAGTGCGGCTGCAGGAAGCCCAGGGCCAGCGCGAGCGCGGCGCCGCCCAGCAGCCAGCGGTCGAGGTGCTCGCGGCCCAGCGCACGCCTCAGCCTGCGGCGCAGGGAGTCGGGGCTCACGGGGCTGCCCTGCGCGCTGCGCGCTGCGGAATGAGCGCTTGGGAGCGGCCCGGCGCGCTCATGGCAGCCCTGGCGAATACGCCCGCATCGTGGTCGCCGCGCGCTCGCGGTCGCGCGGGGTCTCGGCCTGCGGCGCGTCGATCTCCTCGGGGTCGGGCAGCAGGCGCTGGGCGCGCTCCAGGTTGTAGCGGGCGTCCCAGTGCTGCGGGTCGTGGCGCAGCACCTCGCGGTAGCCCTCCTTGGCCAGCTCCAGCAGCGCGATGGCCTGGCCGGGCTGGTTGCTGGCCTTGACCTCGAGCGCCTGGCGCACCAGCAGGTTGGCGCTGTTGAAGCGAGCGGCCTGGCCCAGCGGGCTGTCGCCTTGCAGCGGGCGGTAGCGGTCGAGGGCGGGCTCCAGCGCGCCGCTGGCGGCTTGCGCCGCGGCCTGGGCGAAGCGCAGCTCGGGCGGCTGGCCCCCGGCCTCGGGCACCGGCTCTTCGGCGGCGATGAGCTGGTTCCAGTGGGCCTTGCGCCAGAGCAGCGCGGCATCGACCGTGGCCGCCAGCGCGAGGACGGCGAGCAGCAACAGCGCGCCGCGGGTTGCGCGGCGGCCTCCGAGGGTGGCCAGGCTCAGGCCCATCGCCTGATCTCCGCCAGGCTGGCGCCGAACAGCAGCAGAACGCAGGCGAGCGCGGCGCTGTAGCCCAGCGCCGAGAGGTCGCGCCGCGGCACGGTGTCGAGGTAGGTGATGGGCAGGTTCTCCAGCCGGTCGACGTCGGCGATGGCCTTCTGCAGCGCCTCGGGGTTCTCGGCCTCGTAGGCGCGGTAGGGTGTGCCCATGGACTCGAAGAAGCGGTGCAGGAAGTACTCGGGCGCCGCGTCGGCATTGGCCGGCGCTTCGCTGCTGCCGGCCATCAGGCCCGGGCTGCGAGCCGAGCGGATGTAGATCCAGTAGAGGCTCACGCGGTACTGGTGGGCCAGGCGGGCGATGCGCTCGCGGGCGTCGGCGTCGATGTGGTCGCCGCCGTCGGAGACCAGCAGCAGGATGCGCGAGCCGGTGTAGGGCCGCTCCTCGAAGAAGCCCAGGGCCGATTGCAGCGCCAGCCCGATGTTGGTCTCGGACAGGCCGCGGCCTATGTTGCCGGCATGGATCGCCGCCTGTATCACCTCGCTCTTCTGCGTGAAGTCCAGCACCCGCATCGGCAGCGTGCTGAAGACGACCATGCCGAAACGGTCCTCGGGGCGCTTGGCGGCGAACTGCGACAGCAGCTGCCGCGCCACCTGGCCCTTGGACTCGCGCGCCTCGCTGGCGCGCAACCTGGCGTAGTAGTCCAGCGCCTCGGGCCCCGTGCCGGCGACGGCGCCGCCGGCCGGGCGGCTGCCCGCGAAGCCCTGGTCCATGCTGCGGCTGCGGTCCAGCACCAGCACGATCTCGGCACCCCGGCCGACCCGCTCCACCGGGTACTCCGGCCGGTAGGGCCCGGCGATGGCCACCACCAGCGCGGCCAGCGCGATCACCGCGGCCGCGCGCAGCGCCCACTGCAGCGCGTCGGAGGCGCGGTCGCGCGGCATCAGCGCGAGCCCCGCATTCGGCACGGCGCTGTCGCGGCGCCTAACCAGCAGCGGCAACAAGGCCAGCGGCAGCAGCCAGAGCCAGAAGGGGCTGTCGAAGTTCATGCCGAACCCCGCTCCACATCGCGGCACTCGCGGCAGAAGGTGCGCAGCCAGGCCCCGTCGTCCGCCGCCGCCGCGCCGCCGAAGAATTCCGCGCGCGAGCGCCGGAAAAACTGCTGCAGCTCGCCGCGCAGCCGCTCGAAGCGCGGGTGGGCCGCGATGAAGCGCTCCAGCCCGGGCTCGAACAGCACCTCGCCGGCCGTGTGGTTGAGCGCGCCGTGCACCCGCTCCCAGGCCTCGCGGCGCTGCTCGGTCGTGGGCGCGGCGGGCAGGCTGCCGAGCGCGCGCCAGGCCAGGCCGAAGGGCCGCCGCTGCCGCGCCCACCAGGGCAGGGCGAGGTAGACATGGGCCAGGTAGAGCAGCAGCAGCGCGGCGATACCGGTGTAGACCGCCAGCCGCCGCCGTGCCGCCGAGGTGTCGATAAGCGGGGCGGGCGCGTCGGGGCGCAGCTCGCCCAGGCCGCGGCGCGGCGAGACCTCGGGCGGCATCAGCGGCGCCACCGTGACCGGCCAGGCGTCGACGCGCAGCTCCTCCACCCGCGGCCCGCCGGTGATGCTCAGCGTGACGGGCGGCATCTCCAGCGTGCGCGCTTCGGGCGGCGAGAGAAAGACCTGGTAGACCAGCGTCAGCTCGTCGCCCTGCAGCATCACGCTGCGCAGCTCCAGCGGCTTGCCGCGCCCGCCCACCGCCGGCAGCGAGGCGGGGTCCAGCCGCTGGCCTGCCGGCAGCTCCAACCGGACGCGGCGCTGCACCAGGTCGCCCACCGTGTAGCCGAAGGCGCGCGGCTCGTCGGCCTCGGCCCGGGCGGTCTGGGCCGGCGTGGCCGCGGGCAGCAAGGCGCCCAGCAGCAGCGCCGGCAGCCATGCGGAGCGGGTGAGCGGATTCATGCGGCCGCCTTCACGCCTGGAAGTGCCGCGTCACGGCCTCGGCGTCGAAGCTGCCTTCGACGAACAGCGGGCGCAGCCGGCGCGCGCGGAACAGCTGCTGCAGCGCCTCGCGGCGGGCCTGGTGCTGCTGCTGCCAGCGTTCGCGCAAGGCCGGCCGCCACCACACCAGCCGCTGCCGGCCGCTCTCCGGATCGGCCACCTGCGCCAGCCCGCGCGCCGCGCCGAGATCGAACTCGGCCGTATCCCACAGCACCACCGGCACCACCTCGTGCGCCGCCAGGCCGGCCAGCGCGGCGGCGATCAGCGGCAGCGGCAGGTGGAAGTCGGAGACCAGGAAGACCAGGGCGCGCTGCCGGCCGAGGTAGCGCGGCGCCGCCAGCAGCCCATCGGCCGAGCCGCCATCGGGGGCCAGCACACGCAGCCGCTGCGCCAGCGGTCCGCCGACACCGCGGGCGCGGGTGGCGGGCTGCAGGAAGTCGGGCCGGACCACGGTGTCGCAGCCGACGAAGCCGAAGCTGTCGCCGGTGCGCCAGGCCGACCAGGCGAGGCTCTCGACGAAGGCCGCCAGCACGTCGAGCTTGCGCCGCGCGCCCTCGAAGCCCATCGAGGCCGAGAGGTCGGCCACCATCACCACCGGGATGGACTTGCGCTGCGCATGCACCCGCACCACCCACTCGCCGAAGGGGTTGCGCAGGCTGGCGAACAGGTCGAGCCGGCGCGGGTCGGGCGCGTCCATCAGCGACGCATGGCCGCGAAACTCGAAGCCGCTGTCGCCGCGCCGGCTGCGGTGGTGGCCGGGGAAGTGGCCGAGCACCGGCGCGCTGACCCGGTATTGCAGCTCCTGGACCGTCATGGGCTCACGGCGCCGCCACCGCCCCCAGGATGCCCGCCATCAGCGGCCCGGTGATCTCCGAGCGCCGCATCTCGTAGACCGGCTGGAAGCACAGCCGGTGCGCGATGGTCTCGAAGAACACCGCCTGCACGTCCTCCGGGGTCGCATAGTCGCGCCCGGCCAGCCAGGCCACCACGCGGGCCGCACGCAGCAGCATGCTCATGCCGCGCGGGCTGGCGCCGGCCAGCATCAGCTGGGCGGTGTCGAGGTCGGAGAGCTGCACGCCGTAGTCGGCTGGCACGGTGGTGGCGCGCCACAGGCCCAGCGCGTACTTCTGCAGCGCCGGCGAGGTCTGCACGCTGCGCTGCAGGGCCTCGGCCACGTCGCCCAGCTCGCGGTAGGCCAGCATCGCGGGCGCCAGGCTGCCGACCAGCCGGTCGGTGTCGTGGTAGCGCGGGTCGAACATCAGCGTCTGGCGGTCTTCGTCGCTCGCCGGCGCGTCGATGGTCACCTCCATCATGAAGCGGTCGCGCGCGGCCGACGAGATCTCGAAGGTCTCTTCGCGCTCGACCCGGTTGCGGTCGGCGAAGACCAGCAGGTGCGGGAAGCGGAACTCGCGGTTGAAGGCCGAGACGCTGCGCTCGGCCATCACCCGCAGCAGCAGCGAGTGCACCTGCGGCCGGGCCCGGTTGATCTCGTTGAAGAAAAAGATCGCCAGGTCCTCGCCATGCTGTATCAGCGGCCCTGCCTCCACCGCGGGGCGGCCCTCGGCGCTGATGTAGGTGTAGTAGACGAGGTCGTTGGGCATCAGGTCGATGGTGCCCTCGGTGCGCGCAAACGCCCCGCCCAGCACCTGTGCGAACGCCCGCAGCAGGGTCGTCTTGCCCACGCCCACGTCGCCCTGCAGCAGCACGTGCCCTCGCGCAAACACCGCCGTGGTGACCAGGCGTATCACCCGCGCCTGCCCGATCACCGCCTTGGCCACCTCCTGCTCCAGCGCCAGCGCCAGCTGCCGCCAGTCCTGCAGCAGGGTGTCGTCCCGGTTCATGAGGAAGAACCCTGCGGCCGCACAGCGCGCGGCTGGCTCAGCTCGCTCCATCCCGGACCGTCTTTCTTCTGAGTGACCACTCGCCCGTCTCCTGTGCGCGCCAACCCACCGCTCCGGGGACAAACTGTCACGCCCCTGGCACGGGCGACGTCATCCGGGCAACGAATGGGGGTTCAGAGCAAGAGGCAAGCCGCTTACGCCCCGCTCAGGGCAAGCACTTACGCCGTGGCCCTGGAAGCCGCGGCGTGCGTGCTGCGCCGCCGCAAACTTGACCGCGGTCAAGGCGCCGCCGGCCGACCCGCTCCTATGCTGGCCATCCCCCTCGCCGCGCACTGCCATGACCACCCTCGTCTATTCCCACCCCGACTGCCTGGACCACCGCCCCGGCACCGGCCACCCCGAGTCGCCGGAGCGGCTGAAGGCGGTGCTGCGCGCGCTGCAGGCGCCGGAGTTCGGCGCGCTGCAGTGGCGCGATGCGCCGCTGGGCACCGAGGAGCAGGTCGCGCTGATCCATGCGCCGGCCTTCGTGCGGGCGGTGGCCGAGGTGGCCCCGGCCCGCGGCCTGGTGGCGCTGGATGCCGGCGACACCATGATGTCGCCCGGCTCCTGGGCGGCGGTGATGCGCTGCGTCGGTGCGGCCTGCGCGGGCGTGGACGCGGTGGTGGCGGGCGAGGCGGACAACGTCTTCTGCGCAACCCGCCCCTGCGGCCACCATGCCGAGCCGGACCGGGCGATGGGCTTTTGCATCTTCAACCAGGCGGCGATCGCGGCCGCCCATGCCCGCGAGGCCCACGGGCTGGCGCGCATCGCGGTGATCGATTTCGACGTGCACCACGGCAACGGCACCCAGGCCGCCTTCTACGACGACCCGGCGCTGTTCTACGGCTCCAGCCACCAGGCGCCGTTCTACCCCGGCACGGGCGCGCGCGCCGAGACCGGCGTGGCCGGCAACATCGTCAACATCCCGCTGCCGCAGGGCTGCGCTTCGGCCCGCTTTCGCGAGCGCTACCAGGCCGAGCTGCTGCCCGCGCTGGAGCGCTTCGCCCCCGACCTGATCGTCATCTCGGCCGGCTTCGACGCCCACCACCTCGACCCGCTGGGCGGCCTGGCGCTGCAGGATGACGATTTCCACTGGGTCACCGCCGAGCTGCGCC
>DATHWJ010000459.1:0-7735 GCA_035460745.1 Ideonella sp.
CGCGCTGGCCGCCGAGCTGCAACGCCGCCGCCGGCTCGACGTGCATGCCGACACCCGGCCGGACACCGGTGCGGTGCGGCTGCGCATCCGGCCCGACCCGGTGCTGCTGATCGCCGCCGGCGCCGACACCCTCGCCCACCACATCGCGCAGGAGGGCCGCGCCCTCTTCAACACCCGCGGCCTGGCCACGCTCTACCTGCCCTGGGGCGGCGACCTGACGGCGCGGCTGCTGTGCCGCAACGTGCGGGCCCGCATCGACGACTGCGAGATCGGCCTGGGCCGCCATGCGGTCGCCGCCTCGCGCATCGATTACACCGACCACGGTGCCATCATGACCCTGAAACTGCCGGCCATCGAGCCGGGCCGCGACGCGCTGCTGCACATCGCGCTGCCCCGCGCGGCCGTGCCCGACGACGGCTTCTGCGACATCGGCGCGGCCGAGTTCGCGGTGGAAATGGCATGAACAGCATGACCCCCCCGCCCGCGCCCGCCGTCCCGCCGCAAGCCGGCACCGGCCCGGCCACCCCCGCCGCTGGCGCCCGTGGCGTCAAGCCGCGCTGCCTGGTCGTCACCTTCAACCGGTTGGTGCCGGCCGACCAGGGCAACGCGCGCCGCATCATGCAGCTGGTGTCGGTCTACAAGCGCATGGGCTTCGAGGTCGACCTGCTCTATCACAACGAAGAAGGCTTCGACTCGGCCCTCTCGCACTCGCTCCAGGCCGAGTTCGGCCGCGTCAGCGTGGTGCGCTCGCGCGCGCCCAAGCAGATCCACGAAGGCCACGTC
Source organism: Ideonella sp. (assembly GCA_035460745.1). GTDB lineage: Bacteria > Pseudomonadota > Gammaproteobacteria > Burkholderiales > Burkholderiaceae_C > Ideonella. The sequence goes on from DATHWJ010000459.1 coordinate 784, forward strand.
TGCCGCATCGGCGAGTGGTACGACCGTGGGCTGGAGCCGGTGGCGCGCGACATGCACCGCCTGCGCGGCTACAAGGTGGTGCACGTCAACTACGTCTGGTACACGCCGCTGCTCGACATCTTCGGCAGCGACGTGACCAAGGTGCTGGACACCCACGACATCTTCGGCGAGCGGCGCGAGAAGTACACCCGGGCCGGCATGCAGCCGCAGTGGTTCAGCTGCAGCATCCCGGACGAGAACACCGCCATCCGCCGGGCCGACGCCGCCCTGGCGATCCAGAAGGAAGAAGGCGCCGAGATGGCCGCGCGCGGCCACCGCAACATCCTCTACCTGCCCTACGTGGAGCCGGCCGAGAAACCTTTTGCGCCACCCGACGGCAGCCGCCCGCTCACCTTCGGCTACCTCGGCAGCGGCAACGACTGGAACATCCTCAGCCTGGTCGAGTTCCTCAACCAGCTGCGGGCCAAGGGCACGCCCTTCCCGCACCCCATCGTGGTGGCCGGCGGGGTCTGCCGCCACATCCGCGATACGCCGGGCGTGATCAAGCTGGGCTTCGTGCAGGACCTGCGCACCTTCTACGAGGCGATCGACATCGCCCTCAACCCGATGGTGGGCGGCACGGGGCTCAAGATCAAGACGGTGGAGCCGCTGTGCCACGGCAAGTCGGTACTCACCACGCTCGCGGGCGCCCAGGGCCTCACGCATCTCTGGCAGTTGCCGGTATTCACGAATACCCAGGGTTTGACCGATTATTTGTTCAGCGAACTCGCAAACAACAGTGCGCCCGCGGTTGCACAATTGTCGGCTCTTGCCGGCAGCACCCGGGCTGCCCTCGACGCTGAATACGACGGTCAGGCCGATCGCTTCAGCCGCTGGCTGACAGCGCGCCTGTGAGCCCCGCCGCCTGATACCGGACAGGCGCAAGGGGCCGCTGGCGCGGTGCCTCGCGGCAGGCCTGTGCAGACGAAACCGAAAGCCCTGAGATGCATCCGATACCCGACGACAAGCAGGCAGCCCGCCTGAAGAACCTGACGCGCGAGATCCGCGACGAGATGGGCGACGCCAACGTGCTCGACGCCCTGGTGCGCGAGCTGGCCATCAACCGCCTTGCCGTCTCCGACCTGCAGCAGCGACTGGACAACATGGCCCGCGAGATGGCCACCGTCAAGGCGGTGCAGCAGGCGCGCGACATCCTGCTGCCGCACGCCCGCGTGCAATACGCCGGCCGCCGCCAGGCCCAGCTCGACGCCAGCCTGCCCATGCCCGCCAACCGCGGCTTCCACGGCCTGGAGCGCGACGGCAGCGGCAACCCCTTCCGCTGGACCGGCCCGACGCCGATGTTCCATTTCGACTTCCACCTCGACCGCTCCTCGCCGGTGAAGCTGCAGCTGCAGCTCGCCTCCTGGGGCGCCGATCAGGCGCGCGGCCTGCGCTGCTTCTGCGACGACGTCGAGGTGCCGCTGGCGCGCCGCGGCGCGGCCCGCACGCTGGAGTTCGAGGGCCTGTTGCTGCCGCGCGAGATGCTGGGCGTCTCGCGCATCACCTTCATCGTCGAGACCCTGAGTTCGGCGCCGGCGCAGGGCGGGGAGTCGGCCGTGCGCCAGATCGGCGTGCCCTTCCTGAAGCTGGTGGCCAGCGCCGTCGCCGACGAAGAAGCCCGCGACTGGCTCAAGAAGCTGGAAACGCCGGCCCCGCTGACCGCCGCCGCGCCGGCCGCCAAGACCGGCCCCGGCTCCGCCGCCGCGCTGGCCGCACCAGCCGCCGCCAAGGCCGCGCCGCCGACCGCCCCGGCAGTGGCCCCGGCCCCCGCCACCGCGGCCACCAAGTGAGCCGCCCGCTGCCCGAGCCGCCCTCGGCCGAAGGCGAGCAGCCCGAAGAAGAGCTGCTCGCGCGCCTGCTCGAGCCCGAGGTCAGGCTGATGGGCGCCGACATCCTGGTGCTCTCGCCCACACCCACCTCGCCCACCGACCAGGGCAACCGCAAGCGCATCTACGCCGTCTGCCGCGAGCTGCAGCGGCGCGGTGCGCGCATCCACTTCGTCTACTACCCGCAGGAGTGGTGGTTCGACTACCTGCCCGACGACCTGGTGCGCGAGATGGGCCGCCAGTGGGACAGCTTCCACCTGCTGCCCACCACCCGCCAGACCTACAACCGGCCGGCCGGCGACGACTACCAGATCGACGAATGGTGGGACGACTCCATCCGCGACTACCTGCAGTGGCTGTTCAAGCGCAACCGCTACGACGCCTTCATCGTCAACTACGCCTACATGAGCAAGGCGTTCGAGTACGCGCCGTCCAACACGCTGAAGATCCTCGACACGCACGACAAGTTCACCGGCCGCCGCCAGCTGCTGGCCGACAACGGCATCGCGCCCGAGTTCTTCTACACCACGCAGGACCAGGAGGCGATCGCGACCAACCGCGCGCAGCTGGTCTGGGCCATCAAGGACGAAGAGGCCGAGTTCTACCGCAGCATCAGCCGCACGCCCTGCATCACCATGCCCCACATCGAGCCCGAAACGCGCACCACGCGGGTGCGCCGGGCCGAGGACGGCGAGCGGCTGATCGTGGGCATGCTGGGCTCCGCCAACGCCATCAACGTCAACAACGCGCGCGCCTTCGTCAAGGTGGCGCTGCCCATCGTCGCCGAGCGCCGCGCGCCCATCACCATCCGCTTCGTCGGCATGATGTGCAGCAAGCTGGCCGACCTCGAGGGCCTGCCGGGCGTCGAGCTGGTGGGGCCGGTCGACAGCGTCGATGAGTTCTACCGCGACGTCGACCTGGTGATCGTGCCGCTGGCCTTCAGCACCGGGCTCAAGATCAAGGCCGTCGAGGCCTTCGCCACCGGCATGCCCATCGTCGCCATGGGCCATGCGCTGGAGGGCATCCCCACCCGCCACCCCTGGCATCGCTGCGCCACCATGGCCGAGGTGGCGCAGGCGATGTGCGACACCGCCTTCGACCGCAGCCATCTGGCCGAGCTCACCGAGAGCACCTCGCGCACCTACGGGCTGGTGCGGGCCCAGGCCAAGCTCGCCTTCGACAACACCTTGCGCAAGCTGGCCGACTACCCCACGGTGGCGATGACGCTGGACCGGGCCTTCTTCGACCTCGACTCGCCCTACCGCGAGCACGTCTTCCAGACGGTCAACCTGATGCGCCATCTGGCCCAGGTGGTGCTCTATTTCGACCAGCCGCTGCCCACCAACCAGGCGGCGCTGTTCGAGGCCTTCCACGGCCTGTCCACCCACTGCAAGCTGGTGGTGGCGCCGGGCCTGGAGGGGCTCTCCGGGCGCTCGCTCGGGCTGCCCAGCAGCCAGGCTCCGCTGCAGGAGGTGCTCAACGCCTACGGCCGCATCTCGCTGTGGGTGCTGCGCCTGTGCCCCGAGATGCTGGCGCTGGAGAAGCAGGCCACGCGGCTGTCGCTGTTCGTGCGGGTGGACGTGCTGCGGCTGCTCCAGCCCGAGGTGCTGGAGAAAGGCGTCGAGCGCCTCAGCCGCCAGTTCAACGAGGTCACGCTGATCGACAGCCACCCGCTCGCCCCGCCGGTGGCCGCGCCCGAGCACGCCCGCCTGCTCACCGTGCCCTTCTGGCGCTGGAAGCCCTGGCTGCTCAACAACCACGCCGGCCAGCAGAGCATCCAGCTGCTGGCGCGCACCGACCAGCTCGAGCTGGCCAGCGCGCTGGCCGCCGCGGTCGACCAGTTCCACCCGCACTGGCTGCCCACCACCATCGTCTACAGCGACGCCGCGCTGGCGCCGCCCACCCCGGCCGAGGCCGAGATGCCGGCCTCGCCGACCCATGTGCCGATGAGCCGGCTGCTGAGCCGCTTCCGGCTGCTGCAGCCGCTGCCGCTGCTGGCCGTCGACCTGAGCGGTGACGCGCCCGAGCTGGAGCTCTACCGCGAGACCCTGCTGCGCGCGTCCATCCCGGTCACCCAGCCCGGCAACGGCTCGGGCGACCCCGACCAGATCAGCCTGTGGCAGCTGACCGAGCTGCTGATCGACCTGGAGAGCCACCTGCCCCATCTCGGCGAGCGCGCCAGCGAACAGGAGAAGAGCCGCTACGGCAGCGACGCCGGCTGGACCCAGATCTGGAAAGCCATCTCGGTCAAGAACGTGCTTTGGTAGGCCCGTACACTCGAATCAACCCCTTCAGCGTCTATCAGGAGCCCTCCGGCATGAAGCAGCAAGATATCAAGCCCGCCCACACGCTCAAGGAGCAGGACCTCTCGCGGCTGGTGTTCTTCATGGGCGGCGTGCGCTCGGGCACCACGGTGTTCCGCAAGATGATGTCGTCGCACCCCAAGATCCGCGACCGCGGCGAGATCTTCAACTCCAACAACCCGCAGGGCTTCTTCAAGTATTTCCGCGAGCAGATCGCCGCCCAGCCGGACCTGGTCTTCCCCGAGCACCACGGCAAGGTGTTTCTCTCGTACGTGGCCTCGCTGGTGCCCAAGGACGGCATCGCGCTGCTGGACGTGAAGTACGAGCACCTCAACCTGGTCGCCGACCCCTGGCAGCTGCCCTTCACCAACCCGCCGATGCTGCGCCTCATCAAGCGCAGCAAGATCAAGGTGGTGCACCTGCGGCGCCAGCACTTCTACTCGGTGCTCTCCAACCTCGTCGCGGTGCACACCGGCCGCTACCACATGCCGGCCGCCGGTGGCGAGCTGCCCGAGAAGCGCATGGTGCCGGTCGAGCGCAGCCACCTGCTCGCCTCGATGAAAAAGCGCAAGCGCACCGCCGACCTGGTCGATTCGTCATTCGACGACGCACAGCGCCTGAGCATCGACTACGAGAGCGTCTTCGACGGCCAGGGCGACTTCCAGCCCGAGATCGTCGAGAAGCTCGCGGCCTTCCTCGGCGAAGAGAATCTCTTCGAGCGCGTGCCGGCGCTCAAGAAGGTGATCGACGAGCCGCTCTCCGCGGTGATTTCCAACTACGAAGAGATACGCGACCTTGAAAGCATGGCGCTCTGACCCGCGGCCGGCCGAGTACACCACGCTGCCGGCCCTGGCCGACATCCGCGAGTGGTGCGACAGCGCCCGGCCCATCTTCATCGTCGGCCTGGCCCGCTCGGGCACCTCGATGCTGCAGGTGGCCTTCGCGCAGCACCCGACGATGTTCGACATCGCCAACTGCCGCGAGACCTTCATCTTCCTCAGGCCGCGCCAGCCCTTCTCCGAGCCCATCCACTTCCCCACCCGGGCCTACCTGCGCGGCCGGCCCAACCTGATCGCCTTTCGCACGCTGGTGGATGTGCTGGAGCGCGACGGTGGCCCCTTGAGCGAGCCCGATCTGGTGCGGGCCTTCTTCTGGTACGCCGGCAACAAGGTCTACCCCGGCCGCAACCCGCTGGAAAAAACCCCCGGCCACCTGCGCAAGCTCGACTTGATCTTCGAGACCTTCCCGCGCACCAAGGTGCTGGTCTGCAGCCGCGATCCGGTGGAGGTGATGGCCTCGTACCGCAAGCGCCTGCTCAAGGCCCAGGCCGAGGGCGAGCCGCCCGAGAAGACCGAGTGGCTGGACAAGTCGGCCGACGAGATGATCGCCGTCTTCCGGCACTTCACCGAGACGGTGCACGGCGCCCGCGAAAGGTACGGCCGCGACATGTTCATGGCGCCCTACGCCTGGCTGATCGACGACCCCGAGGGCTCGATACGCCGGCTCTGCGACTTCGTCGGCATGCGCTTCAGCCCCAGCATGGTGGCCTCGGACGAAAAAATCGAGCAGGAGGGTGGCGGCGAAAAGGCCCACGCCATTCAACGCCGCGCTTCGGATGCCGACAAGGTGTTGACACCCGAGGAGATCGCGCAGATCCAGGCCGCCACGGCCCCCTGGATCGAGGAATGGAACACCCCCGGCGTCCTCGGCGGTTGATTGGGCTCGCCAGTCGCGGCGCTCCTGCCGTCAAGGGGCGCGGCCCGGCGCCGGACCCTTTCCTCTTTTCTTGCCTCTGGAGAATCTCGTGGCCGTCTATTCCGAACAGCACAAGTACATCTTCTTCGCCAACCCCCAGACCGCCAGCAAGGCCATCGCGCGCACGCTGCGCGAGCGGCTGGGGGGCGAGTCCATCCCTGACCGCGAGATCACCCGCAATGGCAAGATCGTCGCGCGGCGCCACCACAGCACCTACAGCCAGCTGATCGATGCCGAGCTGCTGACGGCGGCGCAGCTGGAGAGCCTCTTCAAGTTCACCTGCGTGCGCAACCCCTTCGACCAGATGGTCAGCAAGTACCTCAAGCACTGCGAGCGGCTGGGCAACGACCCCGCGCAATACCCCTGGCTGGAGGGCGTGGCCACCCGCACGCCGGAGAAGAACTTCACGCCGTGGCTGGCCTACGAGCAGAAGCGCTTCGCCGAGATCAAGAAGATGGAGAAGGGCCCGCTGGCCTTCCTCGAGCACGCCGACCTGGTGATACGCTTCGAGCGCCTGCAGGCCGGCTTCGACGAGTTCCTGGCGCACATCGGCGTCACCGAGCCGCTCTCGGTCACCGAGTACAACATCACCGAAGCGCGCAAGGACACCGCCGCGAAGGACGCCGCGACGGCCGCCTCCACCGCGATCAAGCGCAAGAAGAACTACGCCGACTATTACGACAAGCCCGGCGTCGCGATCGTCGAGCAGATGTTCGCACCCATCATCGAGCGCTTCGGCTACCGCTTCGCGGGCTGAACGGCCACCCGGCGCGGCTCCCGCCGCGCCGGCACGGTGTCAAGCTGCGCCGTCTTCGCCGGTGGTGGCAGGCAGCACGGTCTCGCTCTCCGCAGCGGCACCAGCGTCCGTGCCGGCGGTCTCGCCGGCCTGGGCTGCCGCAGCCTCCTTGGCGGCCGTGCGGCTCTGCTTCTTGGCGGCCGACTTCCCGGCTGACTTGCCCGCGGATTTGCCAGCCGCCTTGCCCGCGGTCTTGCCGACCGATTGACCTGCTGCCTTGCCGGCGGCCTGGC
>DATHWJ010000460.1:0-4503 GCA_035460745.1 Ideonella sp.
CGCGCTGGCCGCCCCCAACGACCCGCTGTACGAGCCAGACCAGACCACCACCACGCCGGTCGTGGGCCAGTGGTACCTGCGCGAGCCGGCCGGCACGGTCCCCGCCTCCATCGACGTCGAGACCGCCTGGAGCAACAGCACCGGCAACGGTGTGGTGATCGCCATGCTGGACACCGGCGTGCGCAGCAGCCATCCCGACCTGGCCGGCCAGCTGCTGTCGGGCTACGACTTCATCGCCGACGTGGCCACCGCCAACGACGGCAACGGCCGCGACGCCGACCCCGGCGACCCGGGCGACTGGATCACCGCGGCCGAGAGCGCCTCCGGCACGTTCAAGGACTGCGACGAGAGCGACAGCAGCTGGCACGGCACGCAGACCGCCGGCCTCGCCGCGGCGGCCACCGACAACGGCGTCGGCATGGCCGGTGTGGCGCGCGGCGCCAAGCTGCTGCCGGTGCGCGTGCTGGGCAAGTGCGGCGGCTTCGACTCCGACATCATCGACGGCATGCGCTGGGCCGCCGGCTTCAGCGTCAGCGGCGTCACCACCAACCCCAACCCGGCGCGCGTGATCAACCTGAGCCTGGGCTCGGCCGGCACCTGCTCGGCGGCCTACCAGGAGGTCGTGGCCGAGCTGACCGCCGCCGGCGTGGTCGTGGTGGCCGCCGCCGGCAACGACGGCCTGGCGGTCGGCGTGCCGGCCAACTGCAGCGGCGTCATCGGCGTGGCCGGCGTGCGGCATGCGGGCACCAAGGTCGGCTACTCCAGCCTGGGGCCGCAGGTGACGATCTCGGCACCGGCCGGCAACTGCGTCAACGAGACCGGCGAGTGCGTCTACGCGCTGCTCACCACGGTGGACACCGGCACCCGCTCGCCCGTCGCGGCCGGCTACACCGATGGCTTCAATGCCTCGGTGGGCACCAGCTTTTCTTCGCCGCTGGTCGCCGGCACGGTGGCGCTGATGCTCTCGGCCAACCCGGACCTGACCCCGGCCCAGGTGAGCACTGCGCTGCGGGGCAGCGCACGCGCCTTCCCCACCACCGGCGCCGACGCCGGCGTGGCCGCCTGCCAGGCGCCCACCAGCGTGGCGCAGGACAGCGAGTGCTACTGCACCACCAGCACCTGCGGCGCCGGGCTGCTGGACGCCGGCGCCGCCGTGCTGGCCGTCACCAGCCTGCACGCCAGCTTCACCGCCACGCCCGGCAGCGTCACCGCGGGCGTCGCCATCGCGCTGAACGCCGCCGGCTCGGGCACCGCGAGCGGCCGCAGCATCGCCGGCTACCTGTGGGAGATCACCGACGGGGCCAGCTTCGCCGCCTTCAGCGGCGCTACCGATGCGGCCACCGCCACGCTCAACACCCTGGCCGCCGGCAGCGTGACGGTGCGCCTGACCATCACCGACAACACCGGCCTGCAGGCCAGCAGCAGCCAGGTGGTCAACGTGACCGCGGCGCCCACCGGCGTGACCGTGGGCACCACCAGCGGCGGCGGCAGCGGCGGGGGTGGCGGCGCGCTGACGCCGCTCTGGGCGCTGGGCCTGCTGTTCGCATTGGCGGCCCTGTGGCGGCGCCCCCGACTGCGCCGCGCGAAGCTCACTGCCCCTTGAACAAGGGCTGGAAGTGCCGGGAGACCGGCAGCTTCTCGCTGCGCCCGCGCAAGCTCAGGTGCATGGTGCCTTCGTCGACCCGCACCGCGGCGGCGATGTGGGCGTGGTTGACGATCACCGAGCGGTGCACCTGCCAGAAGCGCTCGGCGTCGAGCTGGGCCAGCAGGTCCTTCAGCGGCGTGCGTATCAGCGCCTCGGCGGGGGCGCCGTCTTCGTCGTAGACCACCCGCGTGTAGCGCGCGTCGGACTCGAAATACACCACCTGGTCTATGCGTATCAGCCGCACCTCCTTGCCCACGCTGGCCTGGATCACGCTGGGCGGCGCGGGGCGGCGCACCTGGCCGGCGAGCTGGCTGAGCAAGGCCTGCAGCGCGTCGGCGCCGACCGGGGCGGCCGAGCCCGGCAGCGGCGCGGTGCGCGCCCTGACCCGCTGCACGGCCTGCGCCAGGCGGGGCGCGTCGACCGGCTTCAGCACGTAGTCCACCGCGCCGGCGTCGAAGGCCGCCAGCGCGTGGTCGCCGTAGGCGGTGACGAAGACCACCTGCGCGCGGCCTGCGATGCGCTGCGCCACCTCGATGCCGCTCAGCCCCGGCATGCGGATGTCGAGGAAGCAGACCTGCGGCTCGTGCTCCAGGAAGGCGTCCCAGGCGTCGACGCCGTTGACCGCCGCGGCGACGATCTCCAGCTCGGGCCAGGCGCTTTGCAGCGCGGCCTGCAGCTGCGCGCGGGGGGCTTCTTCGTCGTCGGCGATCAGGGCGGTGATGGGGTTCGCGGTGTTCACGATGTCCAGACAGGGGCAAGGGTTCAGGGAAGGGGCGATACGGCAGCGGCCGGCAGGCTCAGGCGAGCGATGCAGCCGCCACCGGGCGCTTCGGACAGCCGCAGCGAAGCGCGCTGGCCGTAGGCCTGGGCCAGGCGCTCGCGGCTGTTGCGCAGACCGACGCCGTGGTCGCCCGGCGGTGGGTCGCTGGCCAGGCCGGGGCCGTCGTCGCAGACGTCGATCAGCACCCGGCCGCCGGCACCGAGCTGCGCGCAGACGCGCACCGTGCCGCCAGCCAGCTGCGGCTGCACGCCGTGCTCGACGGCATTCTCGACCAGCGTCAGCAGCAAGCCCGGCGGCATGGCCACGGTGCCGGCCTCGGGCTGCAGCGCCAGCTCGAAGCGCAGCCGCTCGCCCAGCCGCGCCTGCATCACCTCGAGATAGCGGCGCACCGCCTCGAACTCCTCGGCCACCGTCAGGTGGGCGCGCTCGAACAGCGGCAGCGTCGCGCGCAGGTAGGCCGTCAGCGAGTCCAGCATCGGCCCGGCGCGCTCGTCGCGGGTGTGCACCCAGTGCTGCAGCGAGGCCAGCGAGTTGAAGAGGAAGTGCGGCTGGATCTGCGCGCTGGCGAGCTGGCGCGCCATGTCGACCGCACGGTCGCGTTCGTCGAGCTCGCGCAGGCGGATCACGATGTACTGGTAGCGGTAGAGCGTGGCGAACCACAGGCCCAGCGCGGTCGCCATGGACATCATGCCCAGCGTCAGCATCGCGACCCGATCGACCTCGGGCGCCCAGCGCTTCAGCATCAGCGGCGGCAGCATGCACAGCACCGGCAGCAGGTAGTAGAGCCAATGCACCAGGCGGCTGCTGGGGTCGCGCCAGATCGCCCGGAGCACCCAGAGCGTGACCAGCGCCTGCGCTATCAGGCAGATCGAAAACACCGCGGGATTGGACCGGCCCAGCAGGACCAGTAGCGCCACCACGGGCACCGCTACGTTGAACACGGTCGCCACCTTGAGCGAGCGGTTCGCAGGCTCGGGCACCGCGCGCAGCAGCTCGGCCGCCGTGAAGCGCCGTGCGGGCAGCAGCATCGCGAGCATGCGCCAGTCCAGGCCGCGCTGCCCCGCGGGCGGCGCACCGCCGACGGCCTGCCCGGAGGTGCCGGCCTTCACGGCCGGTCTCCCGAGGCCGCAGCGGCCGCTTCGCGCTCGATGTGCAGCGAGGCGCACGAGCCGCCACCGGCGCGCGCCTGCAGGCTCAGCTCGGCGCGCGGCCCGAACAAGGCCGCCAGCCGCTCGCGCGAGTTGCGCAGGCCCACGCCCTCGGGCGGCACGGGCGACGGCAGGCCCACGCCGTCGTCCTCTACGACGATGCGCAGGGCCTGCTCGTCGCACGAGGCCCGCACCCATACCCGCCCGCCGGCCAGCGCCGGCGCGATGCCGTGCTCGACGGCGTTCTCGACCAGCGTCAGCAGCAGCCCCGGCGGCAGCGGCAGCGCGGCGCAGTCCGGCGCGATCTCGACCGCGGCCGCCAGCCGCTCGCCGATGCGGGCGCGCTGGATGTCCAGGTAGTGGCGCACCATCGCCGCCTCGTCGCCCAGCGGCACGCGCTCGCGGCCGAGCAGCTCGGTGGAGGCGCGCAGAAAGCCGGTCAGCGAGCGCAGCAGCGCGGGTGCGCGCGCGTCGGCCGTGTCCACCCAGTGCTGCAGCGCGGCCAGCGTGTTGAAGATGAAGTGCGGCTGGATCTGCGCCTGCAGCACGCGCAGCTGCGCCTCGGCCAGCTGGCGCGCCACGGCCTCGCGCTCCTGCACCCGCTGCAGCTCGGCCAGCTCGCGCTGCGTCTGGTGCCGCTTGAGCTGGGCCACGCCCCACAGCATCAGCAGGATCGCGAACACCGCCATCAGCAGGAAGGGCGTGGCGCGCCGCCCGGCCTCCCACAGCGACTCGCCCAGCGTCTCGGTGGCCAGCCCGCCCTGCCGCGCGACCCGCCCGACCATGAAGCCGGACAGCGCGCCGGCATAGGCCCCCCCCACCAGCAGCACCGCATTGCGCAGCAGCCGCCGCGGCGTGAAGCGCTCGGGCTGCAGCCAGGCGACGAACATCACCAGCGGGATGCCCAGCCACACCAGCGCGCTGCACAG
>DATHWJ010000461.1:0-30972 GCA_035460745.1 Ideonella sp.
GCGTGCCGCCCACCGCGCCGCTGCACGAAAAGCGCTGGTTCGGCCCCGACGTCGCCCCGCGCAACCCCGAAGAGGGCGTGCGCCTGTCCAAGGTCTTGTCCGACCGCGGCCTGGCCTCGCGCCGCGAGGCGGACGACTGGATAGACGCCGGCTGGGTCAAGGTCGATGGCGAGATGGCCGTGCTGGGCCAGCGCGTCAAGCCCGACCAGCGCATCGAGGTCGATCCGGCCGCGCACCAGCAGCAGGCCAAGCGCGTCACCATCCTGATCAACAAGCCCATCGGCTTTGTCAGCGGCCAGGCCGAGGACGGCTACGAGCCCGCCAGCGTGCTGGTGACCGCCGCCAACCACTGGCCCGAAGACCCCTCCCGCAAGGCCTTCCACGCCGGCCATGCCCGCCACCTGGCGCCGGCCGGCCGGCTCGACATCGACTCCACCGGCCTGCTGGTGCTGACCCAGGACGGCCGCGTCGCCAAGCACCTGATCGGCGAGAACTCCGAGGTCGAGAAGGAGTATCTGGTGCGCGTCGAGCACATGAACCCCGGCCCGGTGCCCGACGAGGCGCTGCAGCGCCTGCAGCACGGCCTGGTGCTGGACGACAAGGAGCTGCGCCCGGCGCGTGTCAGCTGGGCCAACGAGGACCAGCTGCGCTTCGTGCTGCGCGAGGGCCGCAAGCGCCAGATCCGCCGCATGTGCGAGCTGGTCGGGCTCAACGTGGTGGGGCTGAAGCGGGTGCGCATAGGCAGCGTCGTGCTGGGCAAGCTGCCGCCCGGGCAGTGGCGCTACCTGCGCGACGACGAGCGTTTCTGAGATGGCGGCGCCCGAACGCGCGCCGGGCCGCGCCGCAGCCGATCCGCGTCTTCCGGCGGCCTCGGGCGACGCCGCCGCCGGGCGCATGGCGCCCATGAGCCCCGCCGTGGTGGCGCTGGCGCTGGCGCTGCTGCTGGGCTTGCAGCCCATCACCACCGACCTCTACCTGCCCGCGCTGCCCATGCTGGCGCGCGAGCTGGCCGCGCCCTTCCATGCCGTGCAGCTGACGATGTCGGCCGTGCTGCTGAGCTTCGGCTTCGCGCAGCTGGCGATGGGGCCGCTGTCCGACCGCTTCGGCCGCCGGCCGGTGCTGCTGGGCGGCCTCTCGCTGTATGCGCTGGCCAGCCTGGGCGCGGTGCTGGCGCCGGACATCGCCGTGCTGGTCGCCTTTCGCGCGCTGCAGGGCGTGGGGATGGCGGCCTCGGTGGTCTGCGCGCGGGCCATGGTGCGCGACCTCTACGAGCCGCACGAGGGCGCGCCCATCATGTCGCGCGGCCTCTCGGGCCTGGGCGTGATCGCGATCGTCGGGCCGGCGCTGGGCGGGCTGCTGGCGACGCAGTTCGGCTGGCGCGCCGCGCTGATGGCGGTGGCGGCCGCCGGCGTCTTCACCGCCGGCTTCGCCTGGCGCTGCGTGCCCGAGACGGCGCGCGCGCTGAACCCGCTGGCGCTGGACCCCAAGCCGCTGCTGCGCACCGCCGGCGAGGTGCTGCGCCACCCGGGCTTCCGGGCCTGGACGGCGCTGATCTCGTCGACCTACGGCGGCCTGTTCGTGCTGCTGGCCGGCTCCTCCTTCGTCTACATCGGCACGCTGGGCCTGCCGCCCTGGGGCTACGGGCTGGCGATGGCGTCGGCCTCGCTGGCCTACCTCAGCGGCACCGTCTACTGCCGCCACCTGCTGCCGCGCCTGGGCCTGACCGGCGCGGTCAAGCGCGGTGCGTTTTACACGCTGGCGGGCGGGCTGCTGATGGTGGCCACGGGCTTTTCCGGGCTGGCGCCGGCGCAAGCGCTGTTGCCGGTGCTGCTGGCGCACTGGCTCTACGCCTTCGGCCACGGCATCCATCAGCCCTGCGGGCAGACGGCCGCGGTCGGCGCCTTCCCGCAGGCGGCGGGCGTGGCCTCGGCGCTGTCGGGCTTCGTGCTGGCGCTCACCGCCTTTTTTGTCGGCCTCTGGCTGGGCGCGGTGCTGGACGGCCAACTCGCCACGCTGGCGCTGGGCCTGGGCTTTTTTGCCCTGCTGACCAGCGGCATCGCGTGGACGCTGGTGCAGCGCCACGGCGAGCGCTTCGTGGCGCCGGTGGCCCGGCAGGCATGACGCGCCCCGGGGGCCGGGGGCGGCCATGACACGCTGGATAGGCCTGGCCGGCCCCACCGCGTCGGGCAAGACCGGCATCGCGCTGGCGCTGGCCCGCCGGGTGCCGCTGGAGATCGTCAGTGTCGATTCGGCGCTGGTCTACCGCGGCATGGACATCGGCACCGCCAAGCCCTCGCGCGACGAGCTGGCGCAGGTGCCGCACCACCTGATCGACCTGCTGGACCCGGCGCAGGCCTACTCGGCCGCGCAGTTCGTGGCCGACGCCCAGCGCCTGATCGGCGAGATCGCGGCGCGCGGCCGGCTGCCGCTGCTGGTGGGCGGCACCATGCTGTACTTCAAGGCCTTGATCGACGGGCTGGACGCGCTGCCCGCGGCCGACCCCGCGGTACGCGCAGCGCTGGACGCCGAAGCCGCGGCGCAAGGCTGGCCGGCGCTGCATGCCCGGCTCGCCGAGGTCGACCCCGCCAGCGCCGCGCGGCTGGCGCCCAACGACGCCCAGCGCGTCCAGCGGGCGCTGGAGGTGTGGCAGCTGACCGGCAAGCCGCTGTCGGCCTTCCACCTGCGCGACGCCGCGCCAGCGCCGGTGGCGGCGCCCGAGCACCTGCTGATCTCGCTGGAGCCCGACGACCGGGCCTGGCTGCACCGGCGCATAGTCGAACGCTTCGAGGCCATGCTGGCGGGCGGGTTGATCGACGAGGTGGCGGCCCTCAGGGCGCGCGGCGACCTGCACCCCGGCCTGCCCGCCATCCGCTGCGTGGGCTACCGCCAGGCCTGGGAGGCGCTGGATGCGGGCCTGTCAGGCCCCGCCCTGCTCGACGTGGTGCGCGAGCGCGGCAGTGCGGCGACGCGCCAGTTGGCCAAGCGCCAGATCACCTGGCTGCGCAGCCTGCAAAGAGACGCGGTGGCGGCCGACGGGCCGGACCCCGGCGGCGCGGTGGCCGCACGGGTGGAGAAGTGGCTCAGCCCGGTGTGACCACCGGGAGCGGCGCTCAGCTCGGCGTGACCGAGCGCGCCTCGCCGCTGCGGCGCGGCTGGATGGGCGTGGCGCGCACGCAGTTGCGGCCGGCTTCCTTGGCGGCCTGCAGCGCGACCTCGCCGTCCTGGATCAGGCCGTCGAGCGAGACCTGGCCCATGTGCACGTGGGCCACGCCGACGCTGACGGTGGCGACGACGTGGGACTGCTCCCAGCGGAAGGGCGTCGAGGCCACCTGCTGGCGGATGCGCTCGGCGGCGTCGAGCGCGCCCAGCGGATCGGTGTGCGGCAGGAAGACGGCCAGCTCGGCGCCGCCGAAGCGCGCCAGCAGGTCGGACTGGCGCAGCGTGCCGCTGACGCGGCGCGTCACCTCCAGCAGCACCGCGTCGCCGCAGCGCTGGCCGAGGTTGTCGTTGATGCGGCGCAGGTGGTCGGTGTCGATCAGCAGCAGCGCGCCGTCGTCGCCATAGCGGCGGCAGCGAGCCCATTCGCGGTCGGTCAGGCGCAGGAACTGGCGGCGGTTGCTGACGCCGGTGAGCTCGTCTTCCACGCTGAGCAGCTCGCGCTGCATGGTGGACTGGGCCAGCGCCCGGGCCAGGTGCAGCGCCACGCCGCCGGCCAGCAGCGCCGGCAGCAGCGCCGCCGCGCCGGCCAGCACGGCGGCGGGCCAGGAGACGCCGTCCAGCGCCACCAGCACCCCGGCCACGCAGAGCGCGACGACCACCGCGACGCCGCTCTGGAACATCCACGCCGAGCCCAGGCTGGTCCGGCCCATGACGCGCGTCAGCGCCTGCGTCCACCTTGATTCCATCACGCTCTCACCTTTGTCTGGTGCCGCGGCACCGATCGTTGAATTCCATCACAAAAGACTCCCGCTGTGCACTGCCTGTGGCGCACGCGGGGCCTCGCTATTCATCGGCACTTCCGGCCAGTTGCCGAAGCCCTGATTTGCGGTACCAGCTGTCTATGCGCTTGCCGTCCCAGCGCAGGCAGACGTGCGCGCCCTGCACGCTGGGCCGCCGGAGCGCCTTGGGCCGCAGCAGCGCCACGCACTGGCCACCGGGGTGGCGCACGCTGCGGTAGGCCAGGCCCCAGGAGCCGGCGGCCCGCAGCGTGCGCGCCAGGCGCTGCGAGGCGGCGTAGCTGTCGGGGTCGTGCAGGGCTTGCCAGGCGGCGGGCCGCAGGTCGTGCAGCGGCTCGACCACATGGGTCACGTAGGAGCGCATGTCGAGGTCGATCGCGCTCTCGCCGGTGGCGGCCAGGAAGCGCGCGCGGTGGTAGCCCACCTCGGCGACCGCGGTCTCCAGCGACTCGGCGCCATAGTAGACGCCCCAGGAGCCGTCGGAGAAGCGGCTGCCCTCGGGGTTGAGGTGGCAGAAGGCGGCCATGATCGCGGTGCTGCCTTCGCCCAGCACCCGCTCCTCGGGCGCCACCAGCTGGATCTGGCCGGCCTCGGCGCGCAGGCGCGGGTTGGTCAGGCCCTGCACCGCGAAGACCACGTCGAGCTCGTCGGAATGGGCCACCCGGTCGAACAGGCTGACGGGCGGGAAGCGGCTGGGGATCAGCCGATAGGTGGGGTTCCAGTCCAGCGGGTGGACTTCGGGTTGCAGCGGCTCGGTCATCGCAGCGCTCCTCAGGAAAAATCGCCGCCGCGCTGGGCGTCGAGGTAGGCCGCCACCACCAGCAGGTCGCCGACCTGGCCGGCCAGCAGGCGCTGCAGCGCGGTGCCGCCGCCGAAGAGCGGCGCCGCATTGGGCTTGCGCAGCCAGGCCACCGCCCGCTCGGGCACCGGCAGCAGGATCTCCAGCGCGCCGTAGATGCGCAGCAGGTAGCTCAGGCGCTCCAGCACATGGCCGTCCAGCGCGGCGCGGACCTTGCCGGCCTTCCAGGCGAACAAAGTGGTCTTGCCGACCCCCAGCAGGGTCTGCTCCTCGCCCGGCGACAAACGCCACTCGGCGGCGATGCGGAAGAACACATTGAGCAGCTTGCCGGCGGCGTCGGTGCTGTCGAGCGCGACGGGCTGGGGAGCGATGAGGGTCTGCATGGCTTGCCACTGGGAGAGATGGAGACGTCATGCTACTCCACAATGGAACCATTATCAATTTTTGGTTCACTTATGAACCATTGTTTACCGATACCGATGCGCTTGACGCCTGTGCAGGCTGAGATTAAAGTGATATCACTTTGATTTCTTACCTGCGAACCTGAGGGAGACCATGAACCAAGCCCCGCGCGAAGAACGCGCCCTGCGCTCCGCCAATGGTTACGTGATGGCCCTGCTTGCAGCCGTGCTGCTGGTCACCGGCATCGTGACGCTGCTGCGTGGCCCGGGCGGCCTGACGGGGCTGTTGCTGGCCGCGCTGCAGCTCGGCGCCGGCGTGCTGATCTTGCCGGGCCTCTACATGCTGCAGCCCAACACCGCCGCCATCCTGACCCTCTTCGGCGCCTACCAGGGCACCGACCGCGCCGAGGGCCTGCGCTGGGCCAATCCCTTCTATATCAAGCGCGCCATCTCGCTGCGCGCGCGCAACCTCAACATGGCCACGCTGAAGGTCAACGACAAGCGCGGCAACCCGGTCGAGATCGGTGCCGCGGTGGTCTGGCGGGTGCGCGACACCGCGCAGGCGGTCTTCGAGGTGGACGACTTCGAGCGCTTCGTGACCGTGCAGGCCGAGGCCGCGCTGCGCCACCTGGCCTCGCTGTACGCCTACGACGAGGGCGAGAACCCCGACGCCGGCGAGATCACGCTGCGCGGCAGCATGGAGGAAGTGGCGCTGGCGCTGAAGAGCGAGCTGCAGGCCCGCTTCGCCGACGCCGGCGTGGAGGTGCGCGACGCCAAGCTGACCCACCTCGCCTACGCCCCGGAGATCGCCCAGGTGATGCTGCGCCGCCAGCAGGCCGAGGCCATCATCAGCGCCCGCCGCAAGATCGTGCAAGGCGCCGTCGGCATGGTGGAGGCGGCGCTGATCGGCCTTTCGGAGCGAAAGATCGTCGAGCTCGACGACGAGCGCAAGGCGGCGATGGTCAGCAACCTGCTGGTGGTGCTGTGCTCCGACCGTGAAACCCAGCCCATCGTCAACGCCGGCACGCTCTACAACTGAGCGCGCGGGAGCCGGGCCGTGCACGAGTACGTCTACCGCGAACGCCAGGTCGGCTGGGGCCTGCTGTTCGGCGCCTTCGTCAGCCTCGCGCTGGCGCCCCACATCGCCGCGAGCCGCTGAAGCACCACGCCCGCCCATGGCCAGCCCGAACAAGAAAAGCTACCCGCTGCGCATCGACCCGGCCTTGTGGGCCGAGATCGAGCGCCTGGCCGCACAGGAGTTGCGCAGCGCCAATGCCCAGGTCGAGTACCTGCTGCGCGAGGCGCTGGCGCGGCGCGGCCGCTTGCCGGCCGCCCCACTGCCCGGCGACGGGCCGGCCGACAACGACCCCGCCCCTTGAGCCCCCACGCAGTCCCCGGCCGCGGCTCCAACATCGCATGACGCCCCAACCAAGGGGCGTGCGCGGATCCGGCTCCGCCGGTCCGCAGCGCGGCCTTGCAGGCCGCGCCGGGCCAGTGGCCCGGCCCTTCGCCAGGCACAAAGGGTCCACCGGACCCTTTGTGTCCGGGCTCAGCCCCCTCGGGGGGCAGGAGCGCCACCGACCGTGGGGACTTCATTTAGTGGGCGCCTCCAGCGTCCACCGCCCCGCCCGCATGCGCCGCCGGCCGCCTGGTCAGCCAGATCAGCCCGATCAGCAGCAGAAACAAATAGGCCGAGCCCAGGAAGATGTCGTCTGCGGCCCGGGTGAAGGCCTGCTGGTCGATGATGCGGTTGATCTGGATGAGGGCCTGCTCGGTGCTCATGCCGGCGGCGGTCATCGAATCGAGCACGCCGGGCAGCGGGCCCTGACCGTTCATCAACGGCTCGGTCAGGTGGGCGTGGTGCATCGCGGCGCGGTTGTCCCACACCGTCGTCGCGATCGAGGTGCCCATCGCGCCGGCGGTGATGCGCACGAAGTTGCTCAGGCCGGCGGCGGCGGGGATGCGGTCCGGCGTCAGCCCGGCCAGCGTCACCGTCGTCAGCGGGATGAAGAAGAACGCCATCGCCGCGCCCTGCAGCAGCGTGGGCAGCAGGATGTGCATGAAGTCGGTCTGCGTGGTGAACTGCGAGCGCATCCACAGCACCACCGCGAAGACCACGAAGGCACCGCTGGCCATCTTGCGCGGGTCCCAGACGCTCACCTTCTTGCCGACCAGCGGCGTCAGCAGGATCGCGAAGACGCCCACCGGCGCCAGCGCCATGCCGGCGGTGGTGGCGGTGTAGCCCATCCACTGCTGCAGCCAGAGCGGCATCAGCACCACGTTGCCGAAGAACAGGCCGTAGGCCACCGACAAGGCCAGCGCGCCGAAGGTGAAATTGCGGCCCTTGAACAGGCGCAGGTCGACCACCGGGTGCTTGTCGGTCAGCTCCCAGATCACGAAGACGACGAAGGAGATCAGCGCGGTGAGCGCCAGCACGACGATCTGCGTGGAGTGGAACCAGTCCAGCTCCTTGCCCTTGTCCAGCACCAGCTGCAGCGAGCCCACCCAGAGCACCAGCAGCGACAGGCCCACGGTGTCGATGGGCAGCTTCTTGATCGGCGTCTCGCGCTTGCGGTAGATGCTCCAGGTCAGGCCGGCGGCGAGCAGGCCGACCGGCACGTTGATGTAGAAGATCCACGGCCAGGAAATCTTGTCGGTGATCCAGCCGCCCAGCAGCGGCCCGACCACCGGCGCCACCAGCGTGGTGACGCCCCACAGCGCCAGCGCGGTGCCGGCCTTGGCGCGCGGGTAGCTGGAGAGCAGCAGGGTCTGCGAGAGCGGGATCATCGGGCCGGCGACCAGGCCTTGCAGCACCCGGAAGAACACCAGCATCTCGATCGACGGCGCGAAGCCGCAGAGCCAGGACGTCAGCACGAACAGCAGCACGCTGCCGGTGAACAGCCTGACCGCGCCGAAGCGCTGGGTGAGCCAGCCGGTCAGCGGCACCGAGATCGCATTGGCGACGCCGAAGCTGGTGATGACCCAGGTGCCCTGGCTGGGGCTGACGCCGAGGTCGCCCGAGATGGCGGGGATGGAGACGTTGGCGATCGACGAATCGAGCACGTTCATGAACGTGGCGAGCGACAGCGCGATGGTGCCCAGCAGCAGCGAAGCGCCGTGCAACGGCGCCGGGCCGGCGGGGGCCACGGGCGGCGGCGGTGGGGCCGGTGGCGCGGGAGGGGCTTCGCCCGGCAGGGCGAGAGACGAGGCATTGCTCATGGCTTGGGCGGGCTCTGGCGTGGACGACGGGAAGGCCGGGTGCTCAGTGCGCCGAGGCCACCTTGCCGGGGGCCTGCGCGATGGCCGGGTTGGCCGGGTCGGCCGCCTTGCCGGCAGCGGCCGCAGCCGGCCTGGCCGCCGCCACTGTCGCCCTGCGGCCCAGGCTGGCCTGCACGATGCGCTCGACCTCGGCGGTGGCGTCGTGGTCCAGCGAGTCGAAGACGGCGGTGCTGGCGACCGGCTCGGTGCGCGGCGCCTCGGCCACCGCCTTGCCGCTCTGCTCCTGCGTGTCCACCGTCACGTCCATCGACAGGCCCAGGCGCAGCGGGTGCTGGGCCAGCTCCTTGGGGTCCAGCGTGATGCGCACCGGCACGCGCTGCACGATCTTGATCCAGTTGCCGGTGGCGTTCTGCGCCGGCAGCAGCGAGAAGGCCGAGCCGGTGCCGGCGCCCAGGCCGCTGACCTTGCCGTGGAAGACCACCTTCTGGCCGTAGACGTCGGCCTCGAGCTCGGCCGGCTGGCCGATGCGCAGTTCCTTCAGCTGGCTCTCCTTGAAGTTGGCATCGACCCAGAGCCTGTCCAGCGCCACCACCGTCATCAGCGGCGCGCCGGCCTGCACGCGCTGGCCGACCTGCACGCCGCGCTTGGCGATGTGGCCATCGACGGGGGCCAGCAGCTCGGAGCGCTTGAGCGCCAGGTAGGCCTCGCGCACGCGGGCGGCGGCGCGCTGCACGTTGGGGTGCTGCTCGATCGAGGTGCCGTCGGTCAGCGACTGGTTGGCCGAGAGCTGCTCGCGGGCGGCCAGCACGGCCGACTGCGCGGCGCCCACCGCGCTCCGGGCCGAGGCGAGCTGGGACGTGGCGTGCTGGAACTCCTCCTTGCCGACCGCACCGCTGGCCACCAGCGGGGCACGGCGGTTCACGTCGTCTTGCGCGCGGGCGAGGTCGGCCTGCATGCGGGTCAGGTCGGCCTCGCGCAGGGCGATCTGGGCCTGCTGGGTGGTGTTGTTGGCAAACAGCGTGCGCACCTCGCGCACCGTCTGGCCGAGCTGAGCTTCGGCCTGGTCGAGCGCGAGCCTGGCGTCGGCCTGGTCGAGCTTGACCAGCGGCTGGCCGGCGCGCACGAAGTCGTTGTCGTCGGCGTTGATGGAGATCACCGTGCCGCCGACCTGCGGCGTGATCTGCACCACGTTGCCCTGCACGTAGGCGTTGTCGGTGCTCTGGTGGTGGCGGGCGTGCAGGTAGTACCAGGTGCCGTAGGCGGCGCCGCAGAGCAGCACGGCGACGGCGACGAGGGTCAGGCCACGGCGGCGGCCGTTGGCGGTGCTGGGGAGGGCTTCGGGAGTGGTGCTCATGGCGATGTCCGGAGGTGTCTTGTGCGTCGGGGTAGGGTGCTCAGCGTGCGGCGGCGAGCGTGGCGGCGGTGGCTGTCGAGGTGGCGACGGTTGTCGTGGGCGACGCGCTGTCCTGCCAGCCGCCGCCCAGGCTTTTCATCAGCGAGACCTGGGTGTCGAGCAGGCGGGCCTGCAGGTCGACGCCGAGGCGGCGTTGCGCCAGCACCTGGCTCTCTGCATTGAGCACGGTGAGGTAGCCGCCGATGCCGGCGCGGTAGCGCTGCAGCGCCAGGTCGTAGGCGCTCTCCAGGCTGCGCTGCGCGGCGGCCTGCTCGGTGCGCTGGCGCGCGATCGACTGCAGCGAGGCGATCGCGTCGCTGGCTTCGCGCACGGCGTCCAGCACCGAGGCGTTGTACTGCGCGATCGCGCCGTCGAGGTCGGCGTGGCGGCCGTTGAGCTGGGCGCGCAGCCGGCCGGCGTCGAACAGCGGCAGGCGGATGGCCGGGCCGGCGCCGATCTGGCGGCTGCCGACGTCGATCAGCTTGTCCAGCCCGATCGCGCTGAAGCCGATGAAGGCGCTGAGGTTGACGTTGGGGTAGAAGGCGGCGCGGGCCGACTTGATGTCTTCGCCCGCCGCTTCGACACGCCAGCGCGCGGCCACCACGTCGGGCCGGCGGCCGAGCAGGTCGGCGCCCAGGCTGGCCGGCGGCTGCTGGCTCCTCAGCACCGCGAGGCTGGGCTGCAGCGTCGCCAGCGCCTCGATGGGCTGGGCGGTGAGCGCGGCGAGCTGGTGGCGGGCCAGCGCGATCTGCTCGGCCAGCGCTTCGATCTGGGTGCGCGCATCGGGCAACGCACCCTCGCCCTGGCGCAGCTCGACGCTGGTGTCCAGCCCGGCGCTGACGCGGTCGCTGATCAGCTTGAGCATCTCGGTTCGCTGGGCCAGCGTGCGCTCGGCCACCTCGCGCTGCGCGACCAGCCGCGCCAGGCCGAGGTAGACGTGCGAGACCTGGGCCGCCAGCGCGGTGCGGGCGACGGCGGCGTCGGCCTGCGAGGCGCGGGTCTGGCCCAGCGCGGCGCGCAGCTCGGCGTCGTGCTTGCCGAACAGGTCGGGCTCCCACTGCAGGCCGATCTGCAGCGTCGCGCTGTTGTAGATGCCGCCGGCGATGGGCGGCGGCACCAGGCCGTTTTCGCTGTAGCGCTGGCGGGTGGCGTCCAGCCCCAGGCCAGCCTGCACGCCGCTGGTGGAGCGCGTCAGCTCGGCCAGCGAGATCGCGCGGCCCAGGCGCGAGCGCGCCACCGCGAGGCTGGGGCTGTCCTGCAGCGCCTGGCCGACGAGGCGGTCGAGCTGCGGGTCGCCCAGCGCCTGCCACCACTCGGCGGGGGTTTCGGTGCTGCGGGCGTCCGCCGCCAGGCCGGCGGCCTCGGGCGTGGTCAGCGGCAGCGGCTTGGGCGACGGGCCCGGCAGGGCGCAGGCCGCGAGCAGCAGGCTGAGGGCCGCGGCGACGGCAAGCCCGCTGCCGGCCGGACGGAATGAGGGGTGTCGAGGTGATGTCATGGCGAGGGAGGCGGGGTCAATCGTTGGTCTTCAGCGTGTTGCCGTTGGCCAGCATGCGTTGCAGCAGGTCGGTCAGCAGGTGCCACTCGGCTTCGCTGAAGCCCTTCAGGTGGGCGTTCAGCACCGTCGCCATCACGGCAGGCACCTTGGCGGCGACCTGGCGGCCTTCGGAGGTCAGCGTCAGCTTGACCACGCGCCGGTCCTCCAGCGAACGCTGGCGCTCGATCAGGCCCTTCTTTTCCAGCCGGTCGAGCGAGCGGGTCATCGCACCGGGGTCGATGCAGAGGTCGCGCGCGAGGCTGGCCACGGTGGCGCCCTCGCTCAGCCCCAGCTTGAACAGCGGCATCCACTGCGCGTGGGTGAGGTCGTGAACGACCAGCTCCCTGTCGGCCTGGGCCAGGATGGAGGTGACGACCCGGCGCATCAGGTAGCCGACGCTCTGCTCCGGGCGGTATGCGCCCGGCTTGTAGAACTGCGTCGGCGCGGGCTCGGCCGGCGACTTCGGTGGAGGGGGGGCAGCGCTGGTCATGGCCGCCAATATAATTGCTTAGGCAACCATTGTCTAAGCACTATTTGCTCAGGCTCACACCGACTGGGGTCTTGTTCCGCAGCGGTGACTTGCCCCTTGCCTACACTGCCCGCCATGTCTGCCATCACCGACCGGCCCGCCGCCACCCACCCCCGCTCCCTGTCCGGCCTGCTGCCGTTCCTCACGCCCTACCGCGGCCGCATCGTGCTGGCGATGGCCTTCATGGTGCTGGCCGCCGCGGCGACGCTGGTGCTGCCGGTGGCGCTGAAGTCGCTGGTCGACCAGGGCATCGTCGCGGCCGACCCCGGCCAGCGGGTGATGGCGCTGCGCGAGCACTTCGCGGCGCTGTTTGCGGTGGGCGCGCTGATGGGGGTGTTCTCCGCCGGCCGCTTCTACATGGTCAGCTGGCTGGGCGAGCGCGTCACGGCCGACCTGCGCAATGCCGTCTACGGCCACGTGGTGCAGCAGAGCCCGGAGTTCTTCGAGACCACCGCCACCGGCGAGGTGCTGAGCCGGCTGACCACCGACACCACGCTGGTGCAGACCGTCGTCGGCTCCAGCCTCAGCATGGGGCTGCGCAACACGGTGATGGGCATGGGCGCGCTGGCGATGCTGGTGATCACCAACCCCTACGTGATGACGCAGGTGCTGGGCATCCTGGTGCTGATCGTGCTGCCGGCGCTGTACTTCGGCCGGCGCGTGCGCCGGCTCTCGCGCGCCAGCCAGGACCGCGTGGCCGACTCCAGCGCGATCGCCGCCGAGGTGCTGAACGCCATCCCCGTGGTGCAGAGCTACACCCAGTCGCAGCGCGAGGCGGCGCGTTTTGCGGTCGCCACCGAAGACGCCTTCGAGACCGCCCGCAAGCGCACCCGGGTGCGGGCCTGGATGGTGGCCTTCATCATCACCGCCACCTTCGGCGCGCTGCTGTGGGGCCTGTACCAGGGCACGCAAGCCGTGCTGCAGGGCCAGATCACCGCCGGCCACCTGGGCCAGACGGTGCTCTACGTGATCGTGCTGGTGAGCTCGGTGGCGGTGCTCTCCGAGGTCTATGGCGACCTGCTGCGCGCGGCCGGCGCCACCGAGCGGCTGATCGAGCTGCTGCACGCGCGCTCGCCGGTCAGCAGCCCGGCCCAGCCGCGCGCCCTGCCGCCGACGCAGGGCGGCTCGGCGGTGGCGCTGGAGCACGTGCGCTTCCACTACCCCTCGCGGCCCAAGCAGGCCGCGCTGAGCGACTTCTCGCTGCAGGTGAAGCCGGGCGAGACGGTCGCCCTGGTCGGCCCCAGCGGCGCCGGCAAGAGCACCGTGTTCCAGCTGCTGCTGCGCTTCTACGACAGCAGCGCGGGCGAGGTCCGCATCGACGGCATCGACGTGCGCGACAGCTCGCTCGACGCGCTGCGCCAGCGCATAGGCATCGTGCCGCAGGACAGCGTGATCTTCTCGACCACCGCAATGGAGAACATCCGCTACGGCCGCCCCGAGGCCAGCGACGACGAGGTCGTGGCGGCCGCCAAGGCGGCCTTCGCGCACGACTTCATCCTCGCGCTGCCAGGCGGCTACGACAGCTTCCTCGGCGAGCGCGGCGTGCGCCTGTCGGGTGGCCAGCGCCAGCGCATCTCGATCGCCCGCGCCATCCTGAAGAACCCGCCGCTGCTGCTGCTGGACGAAGCCACCAGCGCGCTCGACGCCGAGAGCGAGCGCATGGTGCAGGCCGCGCTCGAAGCCGCGATGGCGCACCGCACCACGCTGGTCATCGCGCATCGCCTGGCCACCGTGCAGCGGGCCGACCGCATCGTGGTGCTCGAGCACGGCCGCATCGTCGACAGCGGCACGCACGACGAGCTGGTGGCGCGCGGCGGGCTCTACGCGCGGCTGGCGGCGATGCAGTTCGGCGCACAGGAGTGAACTTGTTCACAGGGCTGTGGCGCTGTCGGCCACATCCCACAGAACGGCGGCACGCTGGCCGACACACCCTGTAGCGAAGCCGTGCCCAGAATGTCGGCGGTAGGCTCGCACCGCGCGTTAGGCCTTGCGTCGGGCTGCTTGCCAAAGGCCCGGCGCGAGCCGGCAGCCCTGCACCGGCCCGCTCTGACACCACAACGGCCTGCCAACAGGCCTGGCCCACTCTGAGGACAACACTGCCATGAACACTTCCAGCACCCCTGCCCGCCGCCCCTTGGCCCAGCGCACGGCCCTCGCGACCGCCCTCGTCGTCTCCGTCTCGCTCGTCGCCTGCGCCGACATGAGCCCGCGCCAGAAGGGCACGGCCGTGGGCGCCGGCGTCGGCGCGGGTGCCGGCGCGGCGATAGGCGCGGCCACCGGCGGCAAGGCCGGCACCGGCGCGGTGATCGGCGGCGTGATCGGCGCGGTGGCCGGCAACCTCTGGTCCAAGCGCATGGAAGACAAGCGCAAGGCCATGGAGCAGGCCACCAAGGGCACCGGCATCGAGGTGGCCCGCACGCAGAACAACGAGCTGATGGTCAACGTGCCGAGCGACTTCTCGTTCGACGTCGGCCGCTCGAATGTCAAGCCCGAGATGCGCCCGGTGCTGGACCAGTTCGCGCAAGGGCTGGACCCGTCGATGGGCGTCCGCATCGTCGGCCACACCGACTCGACCGGCAGCGATGCGATCAACAACCCGCTGTCGGTAGACCGCGCCCAGAGCGTGCGCGACTACCTGGTGACGCGCGGCGTCGCCGGTACCCGCATCGCGACCGAAGGCCACGGCTCGCGCCAGCCTGTGGCCAGCAACGACACGGACGCCGGTCGCGCGCAGAACCGCCGCGTCGAGATCCTGCTGCGCGACCCGCAAGGCTGATCCCCGCAGCGCCACCGGCGCTGCACAACCGGCCCCGCCCGTTCGCACCGGCGGGGCTTTTTGCTGGGCGCTCGCCGCGCCGGCCCCGCCGATAAAATCCCCCCATGACCCGCCCCACCCGCACCCAGTTCGAAGACTTCATGCGCCACGTCTACACCCACGGTGTGGCCAAGGGCGACCGCACCGGCACCGGCACGCGCAGCGTCTTCGGCCACCAGATGCGCTTCGACCTGAACGAAGGCTTCCCGCTGGTGACGAGCAAGAAGGTGCATCTCAAGTCCATCATCCTGGAGCTGCTGTGGTTTTTGCGCGGCGACTCCAACGTGGCCTGGCTGCAGGAGCACGGCTGCACCATCTGGGACGAGTGGGCGCGCGACGATGGCGACCTGGGCCCGGTGTACGGCGTGCAATGGCGCAACTGGCCGACCCCCGACGGCGGCCACATCGACCAGATCGCCGAGGTCGTCCGGCAGCTCAAGACCAATCCCGACTCGCGCCGCATCATCGTCAGCGCCTGGAACGTGGCCGACCTGCCCAGGATGGCGCTGATGCCCTGCCACGCCTTCTTCCAGTTCTACGTGGCGCCGCCGGCCGCACCGGGCGAGCGCGGCCGCTTGAGCTGCCAGCTCTACCAGCGCAGCGCCGACATCTTCCTCGGCGTGCCCTTCAACATCGCCAGCTACGCGCTGCTGACCCACATGCTGGCGCAGCAGTGCGACCTGGATGTCGGCGACTTCATCTGGACCGGCGGCGACTGCCACCTCTACAACAACCACTTCGAGCAGGTCGAGACCCAGCTGGCGCGCGCGCCCTACCCCTACCCGGTGCTGCACATCAAACGCAAACCCTCCTCGATCTTCGACTACCAGTACGACGACTTCGAGGTGCTCGAGTACCAGCACCACCCGGCCATCAAGGCGCCGGTCGCCGTGTGAGATCGCCCCCCGCACGGGGGGCGACACTGGTCTTCAACCCTCTGCGCGGACGCGCGACAGCACCGCCGTCGCGGTGCGGCTGCCCCACTGCGCCCCGACGTCCGCCGACGCCAGCGCCGTCATGTTGACGATGCGGCGCACGCTGGCGGTGGGGGTCAGGATGTGTGCGGGCCGGGCCAGGCCCAGCAGGATGGGGCCGACCGTGATGCCTCGGCCTGAAGTGGCCTTCAGCACGTTGAAGGTGATGTTGGCGGCGTCCAGCGTCGGCATCACCAGCAGGTTGGCCTCGCGGCTCAGCGCCGAGCCGGGAAAGACCTGGTCCAGCACCTCCTTGGACAAGGCCGCGTCGCCGTGCATCTCGCCTTCGACCTCGAACGGCAGCTTCAGCGAGCGCAGCAGCGCCAGCGCGCGGCGCATCTTGCGCGCACTGTCGCTGTCCTCGCTGCCGAAGCTGGCGTGCGAGAGCAGGGCCACCGTCGGCACGATGCCGAAGCGGCGCAGTTCGTCGGCGGCCAGCACCGCGATCTCGGTCAGTTGCTCGGCCGTCGGATCGAGGTTCACGTAGGTGTCGCAGATCGCGAGCGTGCGCTCGGGCAGCATCAGCAGGTTCATGGCCGCCAGCGTCTCGACCCCCTCGCGCAAGCCGATCACATCGGCCAGCAGCTTCAGGTGGCCGCGGTAGCCGCCCTGCGTGCCGCAGAGCAGCGCGTCCACCTCGCCGCGCTGCAGCAGCATCGCGGCCAGCGCGGTCGGGCTGCGGCGCAGCGCCGGTTCGACGGCGCCGGCAGCCGTGCCCTTGCGCCGGGTCAGCTGGTAGAACTCGTCCGCGGCTTGCGGCAGCCGGCTGTCGGTATCGGGATCGACGAGCTCGAAGTCCTGCCCGGCCACCAGCCGCAGCCCGAAGGCCTGGATGCGCTCGGCCACCACGCCGGCCCGGCCCACCAGCACCGGCCGGGCCAGGCGCTCGTCGACCACCACCTGCACCGCGCGCAGCACCCGCTCGTCTTCGCCCTCGGCATAAACCACGCGGCGCAGCGTCTTCTGTGCCGCGTCGAACACCGGCTGCATCACCGAGCTGGAGTGGTAGACGAAGCGCGCCAGGCCGGCCCGGTAGGCCTCCATGTCCGCGATAGGCCGGGTCGCGACGCCCGAGTCCATCGCCGCCTGCGCGACCGCGGGCGCCACCGCGACGATCAGGCGCGGGTCGAAGGGCTTGGGGATCAGGTAGTCGCGGCCGAAGCGCAGCCCGGCGGCGCCATAGGCCTTGGCCACGCCCTCCGGTATCTCGGCATGTGCCAGCCCGGCGATCGCGCGCACCGTGGCCAGCTTCATCGCCTCGTCGATGCGGGTCGCGCCGGCATCCAGCGCACCGCGGAAGATGAAGGGGAAACACAGCACGTTGTTGATCTGGTTCGGGTAGTCCGAACGGCCGGTGCCGATGATCGCGTCGGGCCGCACCGCCAGCGCCAGCTCCGGCATGATCTCCGGCACCGGGTTGGCCATCGCGAAGATCAGCGGGTCGCGCGCCATGCCCTTGAGCCACTCGGGCTGCAGCACGCCGCCTGCGGACAGGCCGAGGAAGATGTCGGCCCCGGGCATCAGGTCGGCCAGCGTGCGGGCGTTGGTCTCGCGGGCATAGCGCGCCTTGTTGTCGTCCATGCCCTCGGTGCGGCCGATGTAGACCACCCCCTTGGCATCGGTGATCCAGATGTTCTCGGGCTTCAGGCCGAGGCTGACCGCCAGGTCCAGGCAGGCCAGCGCCGCGGCCCCAGCGCCCGAGGCCACCAGCTTGACTTCGGCGATGTGCTTGCCGACGTGGCGCAGGCCGTTCAGGATCGCCGCCGCCGCGACGATCGCGGTGCCGTGCTGGTCGTCGTGGAAGACCGGGATCTTCATGCGCTCGCGCAGCTTCTTCTCGATGTAGAAGCACTCGGGCGCCTTGATGTCTTCCAGGTTGATGCCTCCGAAGGTCGGCTCCAGGCGGGCGATGGTCTCGATCAGCGCGTCGGGGTCGTTCTCGGCGAGCTCGATGTCGAAGACATCGATGCCGGCGAACTTCTTGAACAAGCAGCCCTTGCCCTCCATCACCGGCTTCGCCGCCAGCGGCCCGATGTTGCCCAGGCCCAGCACCGCGGTGCCGTTGGTGACCACTGCCACCAAGTTGCCGCGCGTGGTCAGGGCCTCGGCCTGGGCCGGGTCGTCGGCGATCGCCAGGCAGGCTTCGGCAACGCCGGGCGAGTAGGCCAGCGCGAGGTCGCGCTGCGTCGCCATGGTCTTGGTCGGCATCACCGAGATCTTGCCCGGCGTGGGATGGCGGTGGTAGTCGAGGGCGTCGCGCTTCAGGCTGTCGCTCGTGGGCTCGCTCATGGGGTCGTCTCCTGCGATTGTCTTGGGGTGGTGGCGATTCGGTCGGTCTCGTGCGCGGGCGCGTCCAGCACCCGGCGCAGGCTGGCCACCAGTGCTTCGCGCTGGTCGGCGTGGATCCAGTGCCCCGCGTCGGCGATCTGCTCGACCGTCGCCGAGGGGAACATCGGGGCGAAGGCCTCGGCGTTGGCCGGCAGGACCCAGTCGGAGCGGGCGCCGAGGATGGCGTGCAAGGGAACGTCCGAGCCCAGGTAGCGCAGATGCCGGGGGAAACCGCTCAGCGCCGGAATGGCCCGGGCTATCGCGGCCAGGTTGCTGCGCCAGTCGGTGTAGGCGTTGCGCGTCGCGAGCCGCGGCATGGCGGGCTCCGCGCCGCCCGTGGCGGCGATGCGGCCGTGGGTCAACACCTCCCGCATCGCCTGCATCTGCCGGGCCCAGGGCTGTGCATCGGTGTCCGGCGCGATGTCGAGCACCGCCAGCCGGCCCACGGCGTAGGGCGCCGTCAGCGCCAGCGTCATCGCGACCTTGCCGCCCAGGCCGTGGCCGACGACGGTGGGGCGATCGAGGCCCTCGCGCTCGATCAGGCACAACACGTCGTCGGCCATCTCGGTATGGTCCATGCTGACGGCGCGCGGCGAACGGCCGTGGTTGCGCAGGTCCACGCAGATCACGCGGTGGCTGGCCGCCAGCGCCCGCGCCACGCCGCGCCAGCTCGCCGCCGAGGCGAACAGGTCGTGCAGCACGATCAGCGGCGGCCCGCTGCCCAGGGTCTCTGCGGCCAGACCGGTGTCGGCGACCTGCATCGGGAGCTCAGGCCACGTAGCGGCAGGCCGAAGCCGCCGTGCGCGTGTCCATGTTGCGCCCCCGGTTCAGGTGGTCGTCGATCTCGGCCGCGCAGCCCAGCATGCGGGCATAGAGAAAGATCGTGAAGGCAGCGGTCTCCAGGGCCTCGGCGCGCACGCTGCCGGCGCGGTAGGCCGGCCAGACCACCTTCAGCAGCAGCGCGGCGATCACCGCGTCGATGTTCACGCAGTAGACGTTGCGCGAAACACCCTCGTCATACAGCTTTTGCACCAGCGCCCGGTAGAAGGCATGGAAGACGTTGTGCTCGCCGCGCTGGGCCATCAGCTCGGCGATGAAGACTTCGCGCGGATCGTGGTTGACCGGCCTGTCCTTGAACACCGGGTGGTTCACGCCGGGAATCTTCTGGATGTCGAGGTTGCCGCTGGTCTTCTTGTCGGCCTTGTAGCGGGCGTAGGTCTCGACGTAGCGCGCCGCCAGCGCCGCCACGTCGACCCCGTGCTCGGCGCTGCCGGGGTCCTCCAGCCCGCTGTCCTTGAACTGCTCCAGCAGGAAGGCGACCCCCTCGTAGCCGTTGCCGCCGTGGGCGTAGCCGCAATGGGTGAGAAAACCGATCAGGCCCTTGTTCAGCTGCACGCGCTCGGGCTGCTCGGGGCCGTCGGACGATACCGCCCCCTTGGCACCCTGCGCCGAGATCGTGCCCGGCCCGTTGCTCAGCAGCAGCCCGACCAAGGTCTGGAACGCGAACAGGTCGCTCTCGCCCGGCGGGCGGCCCAGCAGCGCGACGCAGGCCACGTCGGTCAAGCTGCGCGAGCCCAGCAACTCGGCTTCCGAGATGCCGCAGAAGTGCGTGGGCCCGTGCTGCGAGGCCTCGACCGACGCACCGATCAGCGTGCCGAACAGCGTCGTCCAGGCCGGCAGGCACTCCACCGTCAGGCGCGAGACCCGCTTGCGCATCAGCGGGCCCCAGCCCAGCGTGGTGGTGATGGCGGCCAGCACCGCATCGGCCGTCGGGTGGCCGCCCAGGCCCTCGACGAAGCGCACGAAGACCGAGCGGGCGCCGCGCGCGCGCAAGCCGTCTAGCAGCGCCTGGGCGCGCGGGTCGGGCTGCTCGCCCAGCATCGTGGCACCGCCAGCCTCCAGCAGCTCGCCGAGCGGGAAGCGCTCGTCCAGCGCGTCGCGCAGCCCGGCCGCCGCGAAGCGCTCGATCAGCTCCCGCGCGATGGCGCGCATGCGCTCGGTGCGGCGCGGTCCGACGATGGCCAGCGCGGCGGCGAGCACCGCATTGGGCGCATTGCCGGCCTCGCGGGCGGCCTGCGCGGCGGCCAGCGTCGCGTCGCCGTGCAGGTTCAGGCTGGCGCCGACCGCCACGCTGACCAGCTTGCGGTCGTTCTCGCCCCCCGGCTCCTTCAGCAGCGCCAGGCTGACGTTGCCCTCCAGCGTGTATTGCGCGGCGTCCAGCACCGAGATGCCGTTCAGCCGCGTGACCTGGGTCTTCGCATCCATCTGCGACGCGGCCGACGCGTCCTTCAAGGCCTCGCGGGCGAACACTGCCCCCACCTGCCGTGCCAGGGCCTCGACCTGCTGGTCATACGGCGCCACCGCGCGCACCACCGGCAAGTCCAGCTCCGGCGGCAGCTGCAAGCCCTTGTTCGAGCCGAACCAGGGCTTCAGCTCCATCGTGCCCTCGGGCGCGAAGTCGGGTTTCACGCCATTGGCCGCCATCACCGCGCTCAGCGCGGCAGGGATGTGGGCAATGTTGGTCACCACCGCGCCCTTGGCCGAGCAGACCGGCCGCTCCGGGGTGAACAAGGCCTCGACGCCGAACTTCTCCATAAACCAGCGTTCCTTGGAGGCCGCGTCGTCGCCGCCGCCGGACATCGCGCCGGCATGGCCGACCGCGCGCGTCAGCTTGCTCTTCCAGCGCCCGACCACGCAGGCCACCACCGGCTTGGTGAACTCGGCGTCCAGCTCGTAGTAGCCGCCCGGCTCGCAGTACAGCACCGCCGCCTTGCTGCGGTCGTCGTTGCCCAGCGCAAAGGCGAACTCGGGCGCGGCATAGTGGATGTAGACGTCCTTGCCCGACGAGACCAGCGTGGTCGTGCCCCATCCGCCCATGCGCAGGTACTGCGCGATGGTGGTCGTGAAGCCGCCCGAGTTGGAGAGGATCGCGACCGAGCCGCGGCGCAGCGTGTCGCCGGGGCTGTCGCCCCCCAGCGCACCGCCGATGCGCACCTGGTGCCAGCTGTCGGCCACGCCCAGGCTGTTGCCGCCGAAGATGTCGATGCCGCGCGCCTGCGCCATCGCGCGGATCTCGCGCGCGTCATGCACGCTCATCTTCTCGGTGGGGATGAAGATCTTGGTCAGCTCGGGGTTGACGCGTATCAGCTCGACCACGCCGTCGTCGGCCGCGCTCGGCGGCAGGTAGACCACGCCGCAGTTGAAGCGGTGCCCGGCCTCCAGGCCTTCGCGCACGTTGTTGTAGACGGGGATGGGGCCGGCCGGCGTCTCCAGCACTTGGCCGCGGCGGCCGGGCGAGGTGCCGAAGACGACGTTGCCGCCGCTCCAGGCGTGGCCGACCGGCGTCACGTCGCTGGACTCGCCGCCCAGGATGTTGAGCACGCAGACCCGGTCGTCGCGGGTGGCGATCTGCGCCAGCGACGAGACGCCGGTGAAATACTTGAAAGGGCCGACGGTTTCTCGAAACATGGTGTCTCCTTGATCAGGCGGCCAGGCTCATCGTCGCGGCGACCTGGGCGCGGCCGCCGCCGCGCATCCAGGCATCGACCCGGCGCGCGTAGTCCACCACCTCGCTCATCGCCGAGTCGAAGCCGAAGATGCGGTAGGGGATGCCGAGCGCTTCGCAGGTGTCGCGCATCGCACCCATGCCGCGCACCAGGTTCGGCCCGCCGCGGCCGACCACCAGGTAGAGCGGCTGCGGCCCGTACTTGCCGAAGTGCTCGCGCAGCGCATCGGCCATCGCGCGGAAGGTCTCGAAGATGTCGGTGTTGTTGCTCTTGCCGCCGATGATGAACAGCACGTTGCTCTGCTTCAGCCAGTGCTTGAAACAGATGCGGGCGACCGCCTTCATCTTCTCGTAGGGCGGGTTGCCGCCGAAGTCGGACGAGATGATCGCGTCGTCGCCCAGCATCTCGGTGACCAGCGAGTTCGCGCCGCCGCCGAAGGTGGGCGCGAGGATGGTGCCCTTGGGATTGATCACGTAGACATCGCTCTGGCCCTGGTAGGTGCGCAGCGTGTTGATCTCCTGCTCGAAGTCGGAGTAGTCGGCAGCGAAGAGGTCGGCCGGCAGGGCCAGCCGCTGCCAGCGCGGGTCGTCGCGGTCGAAGCCGCACTTGAAGTCGCAGGCCACCGGGGTCAGCCGGCCCTTGGCATCGGGGCGCAGCCGGATCGGGTTCAGCTCCAGCGTGGTCATGCCGTAGTCGTGGAACAGGTCCCACAGGTTGGGCAGGTGCTGCACCAGCGGCGAGATGATCTGCTTGGGCGCGTTCAGCTCGGACAGCGCGTTGGCGACGACGAAGGCCTTCAGCCCCGTCAGCGGATTGAAGGGCACGCTGACGATCTGGGTCTTGTCCAGCTCCTCGATGTCCACGCCGCCGTGGTGCGTCAGCGTCATCGTCGGGGCGCGGAAGCGGGTGTTGTCGGTCAGCGAAAAATAGACCTCGTGCTCGGCCGGCACGCCGGCCTCGAAGGTCACGCCGTTGGCCTTGGCATGCTGGTGGCCATGCTGGTGCTCGCAGAAGTAGAGGCGCTCCTTCTCGGCCAGCGCGGTCTTCAGGTCGGTCGCGCGGCCGACCAGGCCGGCCTTGCCCTTCTTGCCGACGCCGCCCTTGAAGACCGGCTTGATGAAGACCTGGCCGTGTTTGGCTATCAGCGCCTTGATCTCGGATTCGCTGGCGTCCGGGCCCAGGATCTCCGGGGTCGGGAAGCCCGCCAGCTTCAGGAGGCGGGCGCCGTGCAGCATGCCTGTGATGTTCATCGAGAGTCCTTCCAGCGCCGAGGCTCGGCCATGCCGGCGATGCTAGGAAGCCGCCCGCCGGCCAGGCTTTCGAAAGCCTTTCAACCCGCCCTATCGCTTACCCGCCCCGGGCAAGTCCCAGGGTGTCGGCCTGCCGGCTGAAAGCTCTCCGAAAGCTTGCGGCCCCGGCTGCGCGACAAGATCCCCGGCGAGACTCACAACAAAGGAGACAGGCATGAAAGCACCCCAGACGGCGCTGGGCGCCGGCACGCTGGCGCTGGGCGCGCTGATCGCGCTGGGCTCGTTCGGCCTCAAGGACGAAGCCGGCTACTCCGGCGTGGGGCCCAATTTCCTGCCGCTGGTCGTCGGCGTGTTGCTCCTGGCCTGCGGCGCGGGGCTGCTGCGCGAGGCGCTGAGCGGCGGCTTTCGCGAGATGGAGGAGCCCTCGGGCGCCGAGCGGGGCGACTGGCGCGGCTTCGCCTGGGTCTCGGCCGGCATCCTGGCGAATGCGCTGCTGATCACCACCATCGGCTTCATCCTGAGCTGCGCGCTGTGTTTCATGCTCGCGGTGCGCGGCTTTCGGGCCTCGCAGGGCCGGGGGGAGCGCTCGTTGCGCGGCTGGGGGCGGGACGCGGCCATCGGCCTCGCGATCTCGGCACCGGTCTACTGGATGTTCACGAAGCTGCTGGCGATCAACCTGCCGGGCCTGACTGCGACGGGGTGGCTGTGATGGAGATCCTGAACCAACTGATGCAAGGTTTCGCGACCGCGGGCACGCCGATCAACCTGCTCTGGGCGCTGCTGGGCTGCACGATAGGCACGGCGGTGGGCGTGCTGCCGGGCATAGGCCCGGCCACGGCCGTCGCGATGCTGCTGCCTATCACGCTGAAGGTCGAGCCGACCGCATCGATGATCTTTTTCGCCGGCATCTACTACGGTGCGATGTACGGCGGCTCGACCACCTCCATCCTGCTGAACACGCCCGGCGAAGCCGGCTCCATGGTCACCGCGATGGAGGGCAACAAGATGGCCAAGAACGGCCGCGCCGGCGCGGCGCTGGCCACCGCGGCGATCGGCTCCTTCGTCGCCGGCACGATCGCCACGGTGCTGGTCACGCTGTTTGCGCCGCTGGTCGCCGAGTACGCCGTGCGGCTGGGCCCGCCCGAGTACTTCATGCTGATGCTGCTGGCCTTCACGACCGTCAGCGCGGTGCTGGGCAAGAGCACGCTGCGCGGCTTGACCGCCCTGGGCGTCGGCCTGGCGATGGGCCTGGTCGGCATCGACCAGATCTCCGGCCAGGCCCGCTTCACCGGCGGGCTGCCGGAGCTGATGGACGGGCTGGAAGTGGTGCTGATCGCGGTCGGGCTGTTCGCGGTCGGCGAGGCGCTCTACAACGTGCTGTACGAGGGCCGCACCGCGGAGTCGCAGAACCGGCTGAGCAAGGTGCACATGACACGCGGCGAGTGGCGCCGCTCCTGGCCGGCCTGGCTGCGCGCGACCTTCATCGGCTTCCCCTTCGGCACCATCCCGGCCGGCGGCAGCGAGATCCCGACCTTCCTGAGCTACGCGACCGAAAAGAAGCTCTCCAAACACAAGGAGGAGTTCGGCACCACCGGCGCGATCGAAGGCGTGGCCGGGCCCGAAGCCGCCAACAACGCCGCCATCACCGCCACCTTGATCCCGCTGCTGACGCTGGGCATCCCGACCTCCAACACCGCGGCGATCCTGCTCGGCGCCTTCCAGAACTACGGCATACAGCCCGGGCCTCAGCTGTTCAACAACAACGCCGCGCTGGTCTGGGCGCTGATCGCCTCGCTCTACATCGGCAACGTGATGCTGCTGATCCTGAACCTGCCGCTGGTGGGCCTGTGGGTCAAGCTGCTGAAGATCCCGAAGGCGCCGCTGTACGCCGGCATCCTGATCTTCGCCACGGTGGGCGTGTACGGCATGCGCCAGTCGTCCTTCGATCTGGTGCTGCTGTACGGCATCGGCCTGCTCGGCGTCGCGCTGCGGCGTTTCGACTTCCCGACCGCGCCGGTGGTCGTCGGCATGATCCTCGGGCCGCTGGCCGAGGCCCAGATGCGCAATGCGCTGTCGATAGGCGAAGGGCGCTGGGGCGTGTTCCTGGAGCGGCCGGTGTCGGTGGTACTGCTGATCGCGGTGGTCTCGGTGCTGGTGCTGCCGCGGCTGCTCAAGCGCCTGCGCCCGGCGCCCGACCCGGCGGCGATGACGCAGGCTTGATGCCGGCCGCCCGGCGGCTGGAAATTGACTCTGACCCCATTTTTAGCGGCTGCTGTCGAACTCGCGCCGCCAGCGCTTGAGCAGCGCGTTGCGTTTGCTGCGGTCGAGGCAGGCCAGCAGGCCGGGGCCGAGCGCGATCGGCCAGGCCGAGGCGCCGAGTTGCCGGGCCAGCGAGAGGGCGGAGCGCGGGGGGGCCGCGTCGGTGCGCACGGCGTGCAGCCCGCCGCCTTCGGCCAGCAGGCGCTGGCCCTCGGGCGAGAGCAGGTGGTCCAGCCACAAGCGGGCGCCGCGCGGGTTGGGCGCCTGGCGCGCGACGAACGCGACGCGCGAGGTCACCAGCGTGTAGTCGCTCGGGTAGATCACGCCCAGATCGGGGAAGCGCTTCGCAAAGGCTTCGGCGTAGCTGCCCAGCACGTTGTAGGCCAGCAGCAGGCGTCCCGCCGCGACGCCTTCGAGCATGCCCAGGGTGTCGGCATGCAGGCCGGCCCGGCAAGCGCCGAGCGCACGCACCAGCTCCCAGGACAGCGGCGAGGCCATCGCGTCGTGCGCGGCGATCAGGAAGCCCAGGCCCGCGCGTTCTATGTCGTAGGTGGCCACACGGCCGCGAAAGCGCGGGGTGTCGGAGCGCAGCAAGGCGGCCAGCGCGGCATGGGTGCGCGGCAGCTCGGCCGGCGCCAGCAGGTGCCGGTGGTACACGATGCCGACCGGCTCGCAGGTCGTGCCGTAGGCCTCGTGCTTCCAGACGGCCCAGCGCGGCAGCTGCCGGGCGTGCGGGCTCTCGTGGCTGGCGGCATGTCCGTCGTTGACCAGCTTGATCTGCAGGTCCATCGCCGAGCTCCACAACACGTCGGCCATGCGGCCGCCTTCGGCCAGGAAACGCTCGTACAGTGCCCGGCTGCCGAGTTCGACATACTCGACCCTCAAGCCGGGATGGCGCCGTTCGAAATCGTCGATCAGCGCCTGCGCGAGCGGCTGGTCGGTGGTGGAGTAGACCCGGACCGGCTGTTCGCCTGCGCTCGCGGGCCGGGCCGCCAGCACCGGCAAGCCGAACAATGCCGTTGCAATCACTCTGCGGCTCAGCGGCATCGCGTTGTCTCCATGATGCTCCATCGTTGTGCAAGGAATTATCGTCGGGCCCACCATGCGCATCCTGCTGATTGAAGACCATGCCCAACTGGTGCAGACCCTGACGCAATCGCTGGGCGTGCTCGGCATCCAGGTGGAGTCGCGCAGCGACGGCGTGCTGGCCGACCAGGCGCTGCGCCAGCACGGCTTCGATGCGATCGTGCTCGACCTGGCGCTGCCGCGGCTGGACGGCATCGAGATCCTGCGCCGCTTGCGCGCCCGCGGCGACAGCGTGCCGGTGCTGGTGCTGACCGCCAGCGGCGACACCCATGACCGCGTGCACGGCCTGAACGCCGGCGCCGACGACTACCTGCCCAAGCCCTTCGACCTCTCCGAGCTGGAAGCCCGGCTGCGCGCGCTGCACCGGCGCAGCCTGGGCGCGGCCCACTCGGTCCAGCGGGTCGGCCGGCTCGAGCTCGACACGGTGTCGCGCCGCTTCACGATCGCGTCGCGGCCGCTGCTGCTGCCGCCGCGCGAACACGACCTGCTCGAAGGCCTGATCGGCCACCCCGGCCGCCCCGTCAGCAAGCTGGCGCTGGCGCAGCGCCTGTGCAGCGGCGACGAAGTGCTCAGCCACGATGCGCTGGAGGTCTATGTGCACCGGCTGCGCCGCCGGCTGGACGGCAGCGGCGCGGCGATCCACACGCTGCGCGGGCTGGGCTACGTGCTGGAGGCGGCCGATGACGCGCCTGCGTGACCTGCTGCTGCGCTGGCTGCTGGTGCCCACGCTGGCGCTGTGGGCGCTGGGCTTCGCGATCGGCTACATGCGCAGCCTCGCGCAGGCCCACGAGGCCTACGACCGCACGCTGCTCGGCTCGGCGCTGGTGGTCGCCGAGCACCTGCACGTGGCCGACGGCGAGGTGGTCGCCGACCTGCCCTACTCCGCGCTGGAGATGCTGCGCACCGACGCGCAGGACCGCATCTTCTACCGCATCGCCGACAGTGCGGGCGGCACCATCACCGGCTACGAGGACCTTCCCCCACCCCCTGCCGCGCCCGGCGCCGAGCCGGTCTTCTACGACGCCCGCTACAAGGAGCAGGCGGTGCGCATCGTCGCGCTGCAGCACGCAGTGCTGGACGGCGAGCGGCGCCGCTCGCTGCAGGTCCAGGTGGCCGAGACGCTGGAGGCCCGTCACCAGCTCACGCGCCACATCGTGGTCGGGGCCGCGGCGGTGCAGTTGCTGCTGATAGTCCTGGCCGCCGGGCTGATCGCGCTCGGCGTACGGCAAGGCCTGGCGCCGCTGAAGCGGCTGCGCGACGAAGTGCGCTCGCGCGGCGTGAACGACCTCACCCCGATCGCCAGCCGCGCCGTGCCGCGCGAGGTGGCGCCGCTGATCGATGCGATCAACGCCCACACCGAACGCCAGCGCCAGCTCAGCGAGGCGCAGGCGCGCTTCGTCGCGAATGCATCGCACCAGTTGAAGACACCGCTGACGGTGCTGCGGGCCCAGGTCGACCATGCGCTGATGCAGACCGGCCTGGCGGAGATGCGCGCCGTCGTGACGCAGCTCAACCAGACCACCGACGCCACCAGCCGGCTGGTGGGCCAGCTGCTGGCGCTGGCCCGCAGCGAGCCGGGCCGGGCGCTGGAGGTGCAGGACATCGACCTGACCCGCTTCGCGCAGGAGGTGACCTTCGAGATGCTGGCGCTGGCGCGCGGCAAGCAGATCGACCTCGGCTTCGAAGGTGGCTCACCGGTGCCGGTGCGCGGCGAACACGTGCTGCTGCGCGAGCTGATCACCAACCTCGTGCACAACGCCCTGGTGCACACCCGCAACGGCGGCCGGGTGACCGTCTCGGTGGGCCTGCGGCAGCGGCGGGCCGCGCTGCAGGTGGTCGACAACGGGCCCGGCATTCCACCCGCCGAGCGGGCACGCGTGCTGGAGCGCTTCTACCGGCTCGCCGGCACCGAGAACGAGCATGGCAGCGGGCTGGGCCTGGCGATCGTGACCGAGATCTGCGCCAGGCACGGCATCGTGCTGTCCTTGGGCGACGCGCCGGACGGCGGCAGCGGTTTGTGCGTGGACTTGTTATGGCCGAGTCAAGACACCCAATGACACTCTCGCCACAAATCCGTTAACTACTTCACACCCGAATCAAACTGACCGCGATGCACGCGGCAGTTTCAACGACAGGGCAGCGCGCGTTTCCTGCCACTCTTTCGAAGCTGGCTGCGATGGCCCGCCTCCAAACTTCGGGCCTGCGCTGCCCTTGTGAGCAGCACGAAGGACACGGACCTTGAACGCTGCGACCCCGAGCACCTCGACCCTGAGTTTCACGCTGCAAGCGGTTCGCCACGCAGGCGATCTGCTGGACGCCTGCGCGGTGCGCGCCGGCGCCTACGGCCACCACCTGCCCGAGCTGCAACAGGCCTTTGCCTTGCCCGATGCGCTGGACCACCGCCCCGGCACCTGCGTGCTGCTGTGCCGCGACAAGGCCAGCGGCGCCGCGATAGGCACGGCGCGCATCCAGGCCAGCGACCACGGCCCGCTGCTGATCGAACAAAGCCTGCGCCTGCCGCCCCTGCTCGCCCAGCACCGCCGCGCCGAGATCACGCGCCTGTCGGTGAGCGCCGGCGCCGACCCGCTGGCCAAGCTCGCGCTGATGAAGGCCAGCTACCTGCACTGCCTGGCTCGCGGCGTGCGCCACATGGTGATTGGCGCGCGCAAGCCGGCGCTGATACGCACCTACCAGCGGCTGGGCTTCAGCGACGTGCTGGGCCCGGACGAGATGGTCTCGCTGGCCCACGCCGGCAACCTGCCGCACCGGGTGCTGGCCTTCGACGTCAGCGCCGCGCGCGCGACCTGGCAGGCCCAGCAGCACCCGCTGTGGATGTTCATGATCGACACCCACCACCCCGACATCGTGCTGGACGACGAGCCCGCGGAGCAGCTCCTGGCGGCTTGAGTTGACCCCCAAGACGCCTGC
Organism: Ideonella sp.; assembly: GCA_035460745.1. GTDB lineage: Bacteria > Pseudomonadota > Gammaproteobacteria > Burkholderiales > Burkholderiaceae_C > Ideonella. The sequence goes on from DATHWJ010000461.1 coordinate 28,978, forward strand.
GGCGTCGGCTGAGTTCAACCCTCGGGCGGCAGGCCCGCACGCAGCGCCGTCAGGCCGCGCAGCCAGTCGTCCAGGATGCGCCGCCGGATCTCGGGGTCCGCCTGCATGAACTCGTCGGGCAACTGCACCGCACCGCTGCCCAGTTCCAGGTCGGCGTACAGCCCCAGCATCGGCAGGTGAAACGGCGTGTCCTCGTCGTCGAACTCAGGGTCGGCTGGCATGCGCGCCTCCGCTCAGACAGGGCGAGTTCATCGGAGGCACCCGCGCGCCGACGCACCGGGCCGCGTCATCGCAGCGCGCCGCTCGGCTGCTGCAGCACATCGTGGCGCTGCAGCGCGGCATCGAGCTCCTCCAGCGTGAAGGGCTTGGAGAGGAAGTCGTCCATGCCGGCCTCGATGCACTGGGTGCGGCCGAGCTCGGTCACGGTGGCGGTGAGTGCGATCACCGGCACCCGCGCCAGGCCCAGCGTGTCTTCCTGGGCCCGGATCGCCCGGGTGGCGGCGTAGCCGTCCATCAGTGGCATGCGGCAGTCCATCAGGATCAGGTCGGGCCGGCCCACTTCGCGCAGCGCCCGGCGCACCGCCTCCTTGCCGTCCTCCACCCGCTCGAAGTTCACGCCCAGGCGGTCCAGGTAGGCGCTGGCGATCAGCGCGTTGACGTCTTCGTCCTCGGCCAGCAGCACCTTCAGCGGGCGGCGCTGCGGCGGGGCCGGCTCTTGCTCGGCGACCGGCGGCGCGACCGCCGCGGCGGCCGGCAGCCGCAGCGTGAAGGTGAAGCACGAGCCGACGCCGGGCTGGCTGCGCACCGACAGGCCGCCCCCCATCGCGATGGCCAGCTCGCGGGCGATCTTCAGCCCCAGGCCAGCGCCCTCGAAGATGCCGGCGCTGCCCACGTCGGTCTGCTCGAAGGCCTCGAAGATCTGCGCCTGCGCCTCGTGCGCGATGCCCGGCCCGCTGTCCTCGACCTCGATCGAATAACGCTCGCGATCGCGCTCGTCGGCCCGCCCGACCCGCACGACGATGGCGCCGCGCTCGGTGAACTTGATCGCGTTGCCGAGCAGGTTGTGCAGCACCTGCCGGAAGCGCGCCGGGTCGCCGTGCACCCAGCACGGGCAGTCCCTGCGCAGCGCGGCCGAGAGCAGCAGCTCGAAGTGCAGCCCGCGGTCTTCGGCGCGCAGCGCGTGCACGGCCGTGACCTGCTCGAGCTGGGTCAGCAGCTCGAAAGGCTCGTCGCGCAGCGTGAAGCGGCCCATCTCGATGCGCGAGATGTCGAGCAGGTCGTTGATCAGCGCCAGCAGGTGGCGGCCCGAGCTCTCGATCAGCTCGATGCGCTGGCGGCTGACCGGCTCGTCGCTGTCCAGGTGCAGCAGCCGGGCCAGGCCGAGGATGCCGTGCAGCGGCGTGCGCAGCTCGTGGCTGACGTTGCCGAGGAACTGCGACTTCACCGCGCTCTGGCGCAGCGCCAGCCGCAGCGCCGCCTCCTTCTCGCCGGCCAGCTCCTGGGCCCTCAGCCGCAGCAGGATGCCGTCGGCCAGCCGGCGCTCGGCGCGCGAGGCCGTCACCATCTGCAGCGCCGTCAACAGCAGCAGGCCGATGCCGCCGAAGGCGCCGAAGCGGTCGCCGCGCGCCACCAGCGCCAGCGCGGTGGGCACCAGCATGGGCAGCACGTAGCTGGCGGTGGCCCGCAGGCTGACCTGCAGGCCGAAGGTGGCCACGCAGGCGATGCAGGCCAGCACCGCGGCCACCAGCGAGGCGGTGGTCTCGGGGCCGCTCACCAGCCAGACGCCGGCCACGCCCCAGACCGCGCCGTCCAGCGCCAGCAGCGTCAGCGTGGCACGGTGCCAGCCCGGCGCGCAGCCGGGCGGGACGCTGCGGTGCAGGCCGGCCGGCGCCGGCGGGCGGCCGGCCTCGGTCTGGCGGAAGACGCGGCCCTGCCCGACGCGCACCGCCGCGACCGCCAGCTTCAGCGCCACCCAGCCCTGCAGCAGCGTGGCAT
>DATHWJ010000462.1:0-2897 GCA_035460745.1 Ideonella sp.
CGCCGGCGTCATCGACGCCGCCGCGGGTGCCGGCGCCGCGAGCAGCACTCCCGGCACCGCGGCACCGCCGCGCGCCGTCATGCTGCGCGCCCACTGCCCCAGCGCCGCCGGCTCCAGCCCGACCACCGGCACGCCCAGCGAGCCCGCGGCGTCCTGCGCGTCTATCCACCAGGGCAGCAAGGCCTTGAGCCGGTGGTTGGGATCGCCGGCCCGCTCGGCATACAGCGTCAGCTCGGGTTCGCCCAGCGCGGTATGGCGCCAGACGCTGCGCGGCAGCAGCTGCAGCACGCCCACCGAGGTGGCGGCCCCCAGCTCACGCAGCAGGGCCTGGGCCGCGCCGCTGCGCCAGCGCGGCGAGGTCGCGTCGCTGACGAGCAGCAGCAACTGGCGCCGGTCGGGCCGCACGATCTGCGAGAGCGGGTAGCGGCGGCGCCCGTCGGCCGAGCTCAGCGCCAGGCCGGCCGGGTCGTCCCAGCGGTGCGTGGCGATGCTGCGAAAGCCGCCGTGCGCGCGCAGCGTGCGCACGAAGTCGGCCAGCGCTTCGTCCCACAGCGCCATCGACGCGCCGGCCTCCACCACCAGCGCCAGGTCGAACCAGCGTTCGCGCAGCGGCCGGTAGACCGGGCACCAGACGCCGGAGTCGGCGGCGCGCTCCGCCGTGTCGTCCTCGTCCAGCACGCTGCGCCAGCGCGAGGCCACGCGCCTTGCAAACGGCTGCAGCGCGCGGCGCAGCTCGGCCGGTTGGCCGGTGGCGGCCACGCCGGGCACCCGCAGCGTCGAGGCCTGGATGGTGCCGGCCATGCGGGTCGCGTAGAGCGAGACGGGCGCTTCGCTGCGCGCTGGCGTGGGGGACGGCGCCGGCGCGGCGGGCAAGGGCGGAGGCGGCTCGCCCGCGGGCGCAACGGGCGCCGTGTCTGCGCCTCCATCCACCGCGGGGGGGGCCGCGGGCTCGCCGTCGATCGCCCGGGCCGGTGCGTCGCCCGCGGCCGGCAGGCGCTGCGCCAGCCACAGGATCTCGCCCAGCTCGTCCGGCGTGGCGTCCAGCCCTGCGCCGAGCAGGCGGCGGGCCAGCTCGCCGATCATCCGGCCTTCCTGCCCAGCCCCGTGGTCAGGCTGGCGACCATCTCGGCGCGGTCGCTGTCGTTCATCGCGTAGGCCCCCATCACCAGCTGGATGGCGTTGAGCAGCTGGTCGGTGGCCAGCATCTCGCCGGCGTTGGCGCGCGTCACGAAGCTCTTGATCAGCTCGTTGGCGGCGTCCAGCTTGCCGGCGCCCAGGTGGGCGCTGACGATGTCGTTGAGCCGCTTGGGGTCGGCGCAGGGGTCGGGCATGCGCAGCTGCAGGCAGCGCCGCAGGAAGGGCGCGGGGAAGTCGCGCTCGCCGTTGCTGGTCATCACGACGAAGGGGAACTCGTGGCTCTCGACCAGGCCCTCCTCGATCTCGACCATGCCGCGGCCGCCGAAGGCGCGCACCCTCATCGTCTTGTCGCGCAGCCGGCTCAGCTCGGGAATGTGGTAGCGGCCCTCCTCGATGACGTTGAGCAGGTCGTTGGGCAGGTCCACGTCGGCCTTGTCGATCTCGTCGATCAGCAGCGCGCGCGGCGTCAGCGCCGGCAGCATCGCGGTGCCCAGCGGGCCCAGCTCGATGAAGTCGCCGACGTCCAGCAGGCGGTCGGCCGCGCGGCCGCCGTCGCGGCGCTGGGCGCGGCCTATCGCGTCGTAGCTGTAGAGCGCCTCGCGCAGCGTGCTGCGCGAGGTCACCGGCCAGCGCAGCGGCTCGCCCAGGCCCAGCTCCCAGGCCACCGAATCGATCAGCGAGGACTTGCCGGTGCCGGGCCCGCCGGTGATCAGCAGCGGCCGGCGCAGGTGCAGCGCCGCGTTCACCAGCCGCCGGATCTCGGGGCTGGACTGGTAGGTCGTGCCCTTCTGGACGGTCGAGTCGGCCAGCGGCGCGCGCAGCGGCTCGCCCGCCTTGGCGGCTTCGGTGCTGGCTCGGCGGCGGCGCCATGGCGGCGGCTCCGGCACTTTCCACGCGTCACGCGGGTGGTTGTTGCCGAGGTAGATCTGCCAGTCGGGGCGCTCGGCGGACGTGGCGTTGTCGTCGCTCATGGCGGGCTTTCGAGTTGCAGCGGAGGAGGCAGGTGGCCGGGTTCGTCCCAGACCATGCGCAGGCTTTGCAGCGCGTCGCCCGGCTTGGCGGCCATGCGGCGCCGGCCGATGGCGGCCGGTGCGTCGCTGGCCTTTTGCAGCGCGAATAGTTCGCACAGCGCCTGGCGCGGGTCGGTGCCCGGCGCGGGTGGCACGGCCAGCCAGAAGAAGCAGGGCACGCCCTGCCGCAGGCATTCGATGATGGCCTGGGCGGGCCGGTCGGGCGCCGCGTCGGCCTGTGCACCCAGGCTGATGCAGATGCCCTCTCCCTGCTGGTCCAGCAGCAGCTCCTGGGCTGCCCGCAGCGGGTCCGCCGCGCCGCTGTCCAGCCAGACGACGTTGGCGCCGAAGTCGCGGGCGATGCGCGGCGTCAGCGTGTCCAGCGCCTGGCGCCAGACGTTGACCGGCCGGCTGCCGCCTTCGCCGCTGGCGCGGGCCCGGCGCTGCCAGTGCAGCGTGACCGGGTAGCGCTGGTTCAGCGGCATCGGGTCGCCGGGCAGGCCGTCGTCGTCGAAGGCCACGCGGGTCCATTCGAGCGCGCCCGGCAGCAGCTTGTCGCTCAGGATGAAGCTCACCACCAGCTCGTAGCGGTGGCCCACGGTGCGGTCGGCGTCGGCGGTGATGTCGGCCAGGCGGGCGGGCAGTTCGTCCTGCAGCGGGCCGGCCAGCGCGATGCTGCGGCGGGCCGAGCAATGGGCCGGCTCGGGGGCTTGCACCCACCAGTGCAGCACGCTGGCGGCCTCGCTCTCG
>DATHWJ010000463.1:0-21841 GCA_035460745.1 Ideonella sp.
GCACCGCGGGCGGCACCCAGGGGTCGCGCTGGGGCACCTGCAGCGCGGCCTCGGGCGCGGCGGCCGGCGCCTGCTGCGCCAGCGCAGCGGGGGCAGCCAGCAGCAGGCTGGCGAGCAGCGCACCTGGCAGCGCACCAGACAGTGCACCGGCCAGCGGCCGGGTGCAGGCGGTTGCGGCGCGTTTCATCACAGGCCTCCCTTGGCCGCGGCAGCGGCCGTGCGCAGCACCAGGCTGCCTTGGTAGAAGGCGCGCAGGTCGGCCTTCTGCAGCGCGCGCGAGGTGTCGTCGAGGTAGGTCATGTGGCCGCCGGCGTAGTTGCGCAGGTGCACTTGCGGGCTGGCACCCAGGCGCGCGAGGTCGAGCTCGGTGGTGTAGAACGGCGTCGCGAGGTCGTGGTAGCCGCTCACCGCGAAGACCTGCAGCGCCGGGTTCAGCAGCATCGCGCTGGCGAGATCGGGCACGGTGTCGGGCAAGGGCAGGCCGTCGTGGGTGAAGTTCCAGCTCGCGATCGCGTCGCTCAGCAGCACGTAGGTGCTGCTCGCGGTGTAGCGCAGCGTGTCGCGCAGGTGGCTGTCGATGGCGCTCGCGAACGAGGCGCCGATGACGGTGCTCGAGGGGTCGCCCTCGCGCGCCAGCGGGCTGGCGAACGGGGCCGAGACGCGGCCGTCGTAGCGGCCTATCAGCGCGCTGGGCAGCAGGTTGTACTGGAAGCTGCCGGGGTCGAGGTTGAAGCGGCTTTGCCACAGGGAGGTGGCGATGCCGGTGCGGCTGTTCAGTTCCGGCGGCAGATGGGCCGCCGGCGGCGTGCCGGCGCTCAGCAGCGCCCCGACGGCCGGCGCGTAGCTGGCCACGGTGTAGTCGCGCATCTCCTGCATGAACACGCTCAGCACGCTGCGCGGCGGGTTGACGAGGTTGTAGTAGCTGCCTATCGCAGAGTAGGTGGGCAGGTAGCCTTCACAGCTGGTGCTGATCACCTCCACCACGCCGCAGTTGCTGTTGTAGTCGAGCACGGCCGACTGCAGCACCACGCCGGCCAGCGGCTGGCCGCCCAGCGCCATCAGGTTGGCCAGCACCGCGGAGCGCGCCGTGCCATAGGACTCGCCGAACAGATAGGTGGGCGACGCGGCGCGGCCATTGACGCCGACATAGCGGCGGATGAAGTCGCGGAAGGCGGCGGCGTCGGCGTCCACGCCCCACAGCGTGGCGTTGGTGTTGGGCGCAATGGCCTGCGACAGGCCGCTGCCGACGGCGTCCACGAAGACCAGGTCGGTCGTGTCGAGCAGGCTCTCGGCGTTGTCCACCAGCGGGAAAGGCGTGGCCGCGGTAGTGCCCGGGATGCCGGTGACCAGCCGCTTGGGGCCGAACGAGCCCAGGTGCAGCCAGACGCTGGCCGAGCCGGGGCCGCCGTTGTAGAAGAAGGTCAGCGGCCGGGTCGCGGCGGCCTGGTTGTCGGCGGTGTAGGCGACGTAGAAGAACGAGGCCTTGGGCTGGCCGGTGGCGAGGTCGCTGGCGGTCAGGTGGCCGGCCTTGGCGGTGTAGGCGATGGCGCTGCCGTTCAGCGTCAGCGTGTGGTGGGTGGTGGCGGTACCCTCCTCGGCGCTGGCCAGCGAGGCCCCGGGCTGCGAAGAGTAGGCGGTGCGGTCGGTGAAGGGCTGGTCGCCGTTGGGCAGCGGCTCGTTGCCGCCAGCGTCGCCACCGTCGCCGCCGCCACCACCGCAGGCCCCCAGCGCCAGCAGCAGCGCGAGGCCCAGCGCAGGCCCCGCGTGGGTGGGCCTGCGGCCGGTCCGCAAGGCCAGGCCGGCGAGAGGTCGCAGCAAGGGCGTCATGGTGGGGAGCAATGAGAGGGTGAGGGGCGGTGGCGCGGGAAGCGTTGGCCCGGGAAGATCTGCCGGCCAGTCGCCCGCAGTGTGACCCTCGGCGGCGCATCGGTCACTCCGGGTCCCACCCGATCTTCTTCGCTCGACCTCAGGGCGCCGCGCGGTAGGGGCGGTGCTGGTAGTACTTGGGCCGCGAGTCCAGCCTGAAGTGCAGCCAGTACACGCCCAGGCCCGAGGTGCTGAGCCACAGCGGCGCGCTGCCGACGCGCGCCAGCGCCTGCCGCGCCACCAGCGCCCAGGTCTCATCGACCTGCGCCGCTGGCGCCCCGCGCATGAAGGCCGCCAGGTGGGTGTAGGCCGCCAGCGGTGCCTGGGCGCCGGGGGCCACCAGCAGCGCGTCGCGGCCCAGACTCTCGAACACCACGGCGGCAGCGCCGGGCTGGCGCTCGAAGTGTTCGGCAAAGGGCACCGGGTCGGGGCGGGCCTGCGCCAGTGCGGCACTGGGCAGGAAGACGCACTCGAAGGCCTCGCCCAGCGTGGCCGAAGTGGCCGGCGGCGTCTCCCACAGGAAGGCCTCGAAGGGCACGCCGCGCAGCCACGACGCCCATAACGCGCGGAACTCGGCGTCGTCGCGCCAGGCCTGCCAGGTCTGCTGCACGGTGGCGCGGCGCTCGCCGATCATCACGCGGGCGAGCAGCCCCTCGCCGGCCGGCAGCGAGCGGGTGTGCCAGGACCACGTCATGCGAGGGCCTGGCCGCTTGCTCAGGCCAGCAAGGCCTTGGCGAACTCGCGGGCGTCGAAGGTCTGCAGGTCTTCGAGCTTCTCGCCGACGCCGACGAAGTAGACCGGCACCGCGCCGCCCGGCCGCTCGCGCGACCACAGCGCGATCGCGGCCAGCACGCCGCCCTTGGCCGTGCCGTCGAGCTTGGTGACGACCAGGCCGGTCAGGCCCAGCGCATCGTCGAAGGACTTGACCTGGGCCAGCGCGTTCTGCCCCGTGTTGCCATCGACCACCAGCAGCACCTCGTGCGGCGCGCTGGCGTCGGCCTTGGCGATCACGCGGAGAATCTTCTTCAGCTCCTCCATCAGGTGCAGCTGGGTTGGCAGGCGGCCCGCGGTGTCGGCGATCACCACGTCGCGCCCGCGCGCCCGGCCCGCGGTGACGGCGTCGAAGCTGACGGCGGCCGGGTCGCCGCCCTCCTGCGAGACGATCTCGACGCGGTTGCGGTCGGCCCAGATCGCGAGTTGCTCACGCGCCGCGGCGCGGAAGGTGTCGGCCGCGGCCAGCAGCACGGTGCAGCCGCTCTCGGCCAGGTGGCGCGTCAGCTTGCCGATGCTGGTGGTCTTGCCGGCGCCGTTGACACCCACCACCATGATCACCGTGGGCACATGCTCGCCGATCACCAGGCCGCGCTCCAGCGGCGACAGCAGCGCCGCGATAGCGTCCACCAGCAGGCCCTTGACCTGCGAGGGCTCGGTGACCTTGTGCTCCTTGACGCGGCGCTTCAAGTCGGCCAGCAGATGCTCGGTCGCCTTGACGCCCGCATCGGCCATCAGCAGCGCACTCTCCAGCTCCTCGTACAGCTCGTCGGTGATCTGCGCGCCGGTGAAGACCTGCGCCAGGCTGGAGCCCGTCTTGGCCAGGCCCTGGCGCAGGCGGTTGAACCAGCTGGCGCGGGCCGGCTCGACGGGCTCGGGAGTGGGCAGCGCGGCGGCGGGTGCGGCCGGCGTGGCGGCGGTGACGGGCGTCTGCGCCGGACGGGCGGGGACCGGTGTTGCGACGGGTGCTGCGACGGGTGCGGAGGCTGGCGCCGGTATCGGCGAAGGCGTCGGCCGGGAGGCCGGCGAGGAGTCCGGGGCGATGGGGGGCGGCACGAAGGCCGGTGTGGGTGCCGGCACCGGCGCCCGCTGTGGCGCAGCCACGGGCGGTGCTGCGGCCGGCGTCGGGCGCACCGCGGGTGGTAGCTCGGGTACGGACACGGACGCCGGGGGCACCGGTGGCGCCACCGGCGGCGCAGTTGCCGGCTCGGGCGGGGCCAGGTCGAACACCGGCGCCGGCCCCCAGGCTGTGGTGGGTGCCGGCGCCGCCGATGGGGCGTCCGGCGTGGGGGTCTTTTTCTTGAAGAAGCTGAACATGGGATGCAGGGAAGGTGACGCCCTATCATCGCCTATCGGCAGCTCGGAAAGTTCGATATACAATAGAAGGCTGTGGCGCTTTAGCTCAGCCGGTTAGAGCGACGGAATCATAATCCGCAGGTCCGGGGTTCGAATCCCTGAAGCGCCACCAAGACCCAGAAGCCTTGTGAGTCAACGACTTACAAGGCTTTTTCTTTGCCAGGGGTGCCACTTGGGGGTGCCCACTTGGGCTCCATCGACATACCACGGTTGCACCGCAAACGATGCGGCACTTACTGGGCTTCGCAAGTAAAGCGGCTGCGGTAAGCCAGGGCTTCAGGTTTCATCTTGGGCATGGGTCGAAGTACGCCTTCGGCCCATGCCGCGAACTCGTCGAGTTCCGCCATCAGCCGTTCAGCTTCCCCGAGCGTCGTGCTGCGGGCGCCGTAGTTGACCTCGTCCTTGCGTCCGAGAAGCCGGCGGTAGAAGTTCTCCTGCTTATCGGGCAGGCGGTTGCCCAGCACCTCGCGCAGCAGCCTCGGCGCGTTCTGGTGGTCTTGCTTGTTGACGACGCCCTTGACCTCGGCGGTGACAGCGTCGGCGTACGCAATCGCCGCGGTGACCATGAGCGTGATGGCGCCGTTGTAGCTCTTGCTCTGTGCGAGCGTGACCAGATTGCGCGCCGACTCGTGGAACTCTCGCGCCTGAAGGAGCCACGCCGCCGAATGGTCATCGTTGACAGTCTTGCGAGGGCCCTGGTTCGTCATGCGGTCGCCTTCACCAACTGGCGTCTCGCCAAGTCGGGCGCCGAGCCCTTGAGGACCCGGGCGTCTCGCACGACATCGGACCACCAACGGTCATCGTCGGGCAGCGCAGCCAACTCCTTTGGGGTCAGTGCGGTCAGGGAGATGTGCAACTGCTGGCCGTCCTCGAGGGGCATGAAGTCCTCGCGCACTTGGTCTGCGACGGCCTGAGAGCTGACCAGGAGTGCGATATCGAGGTCGCTGCGTGGCGTATCTTCGCCGCGCGCGACGCTCCCGTAGAGCCAAGCAGCACGAACGGCCGCACCGCGCTTGACCAACATCTCGCGAATCTTCGCGAGCAGCCGCTCCCAGCGCTGTTGCTCCTCTTGGAAGAGCGCGGCGAGCGCACTGGCGAACGGGTGCGACTCGTTCAGGGCGTAGAGCTGGGCGCGCCCGGAGCCGTGGACCTTCACCAGTTGCTGCCGAGCCAAGGTGTCCAGAACCAAGCGTACTCCCTGAGGTGTGAGGCCGGTCAGTCGAGCGAGTTGTGGCGCCGACTGCGGAGAGCGGTCGGACAGCAGCGCGCGCAGCGCGCGCACGTTGCCCGCGCTGCCCAGGATGCTGGTGAGCGGGTATCGGACGTGGCTCTGAGCCCGAGATGGTGCCGGCATGGCTGAACCATATGATTTTCCTCAAGGCAAGTCAAGTTTCCATATCGCCACTTGAGTTTCGTGACTGAGCCTTGGGACGGAAGGTTTCCTTCGCCCGCCAGCGCCGCGCGCAAGCAGGCGTCCCTACAGCCGTCGAAACATGGAGACCGCCATGCAGATTCAAGACCAGCCTGGCAGGGAATTCGGGCGGTACTTGGCAGTGCGGAACAGCGACTCGGCACAAGCGTTGTCGTCGCTCACGCGAGGCCGGGAGTACGAGGGCTTGACGCCCAGCATGGCCGGCACGGGCTAGGTCGCGCCACGCAGCGCTGCGATCAGCGGCACATGCGCCAGCTCGCGCTCGCTGGCGATGCGCCGCAGCAGTTCGTCGAGCCCGATGCCGGGCCAGGGTGGGTCGGCGCTCGCCGGCCTGGCGCGGCGTGCCCACTCGACGCGCAGCTCGTCACGGTCCACGGTCGTGATCGACGGGTGGTCCACCGCGAAGGCCAGCACGCGGCGAGCGCATGACGGCTCCTGCTGCGCGTCGAGCAGTTCGGCGAACACCAGCATGGCCTGGGCGTACAACGCAGGCATCCCGAGCGCGAGCGCCGTGCTCGACCCGGCGGCAAGCGCGGTGCGCGCAGTGTCGAGCTCCAGGCGCTGGAGCGCGAGGCGAGCCACTTGCATCGTCATCCAGCAGGCGACCGGGCGATTGCCGGTGCTGTCGGCCACCTCCAGCGCACGTGGCACGTAACGCTCGGCCGATGCCAGATCGCCGGTCTTCAGCGCCAGCTCGGTCAGCGAGGACAACACGAAAGCCTGCGTGCTGATCAGGCCCTCGCGCTCGCAGATCGCCAACGACTCGAGCAGATGGTCTCGTGCCGCTGCGTACTCTTGCCTGAACAGGTAGTTGGTCGCGAGGTTGTTCAGGCACAGCGCCACACCCGCCTGGTCGCCGATGCGCCGGTGCTGCGCCAGCGACTCGAGCGACAAGCGCAGCGACTCGTCGTAGTGGCCCATCCTGCGCTCCACCAGCGACAGGTTGTCGAGCGTCGCGGCGGTGTTGTGCGCCACGCTCTGCGCCGACGCGAGCGCCAGCGCCTGCTTGTAGCAGCGGCGCGCATCGGGCAGCCGGCCCTGTTGCAGCGCGCACGACGCGAGCACCGTCAAGGCCTGCACCCGGGCGTCGCGGTCCTGCTTGGGGCGCGACGAAGCGAGCGCCGAAGCCGCGCTGGCGAGCGCCTCCTCGTAGCGCCCCAGACGGTATTCCAGGTGCGAGGCCTGGCTGAGCAGCAGCGCGCGCAGCGCGGCATCTGCCTGGCCGAGCGGGGCGTCGATGGTCTGGCGCAGCCATCCCAGCCCCTCCTCGGCGCGCCCGCGGTAGTCGCAGTAGCTGAGCAAGGTGCGTGCGTTGCGGGCCAGCGCGTCGGACTGCCCCTCCCGGGTCGAGATCCACCAGGCCCGGCGGCAGTTTTCGTAGTCGGCATCGATGGCCTGCAGCGCCGCTCGCTTGCCGTCTTCCACCGCCGGCTTGAGCTGTTCCAGCCAACGCTGGAAGTAAGCGGCACCGGCGGCTTCGGCGGCCCGCCGCGCGTCGCCTTCACCCAGCCGCAACCCGGCCAGCTGCTGCACCAGCGGGTGCAGGCGCATGCGGCCGCCGGTCCTGGCCAGCAGCGACTTGTCGGCCAGCGCCCCCAGCACGGGCAGGGAGGCGCCGGCCACCGCGCGTGCCGCTTCGACCGAGAAGCCGCCGCGGAACACCGACAAGCGCGCCAGCACCTCGCGCTCGACGGCGCTCAGGAGATGCCATGAATGATCGAACACGACCTCGATGCTGGCGTGCCGCGCCGGATGCGACGCATCGCTCGCCTGCAGCAGCTCGGTGCCCTGGCGCAGCTCGCTCGCAATCGCCTGGCACGGCAGCACGCGCACCCACGCGGCGGCCAGTTCCAGCGCCAGCGGCAGGCCCTCGACCTGGCGGCAGATGTCGACGATGGCCGCGCTCTCGGCGGCCGGCGCGAAGGCCGGCGCGACGCGCAGCGCGGCCTTCACGAACAGGCGCACGGCATCGAAGGCTTCGGCGCGATCGTCGTCTTCGGGGTCGGGGCAGGGCAGGCCCTCGAGCGGCATGGCCCATTCGTCGGCCACGGTCAGGCGCACCCTCGACGTGACGAGCATGCTGAGCTGTGCACAACCCTGCAGCAGGCGCTGCAGCAGCGACGCGTGCTCGACCAGCGACTCGAAGTTGTCCAGCACCAGCAGCATCCGGCGGTCGCGCCAGGCCTCGACGGCACGTGCCAGTGCGTCGCCGCTGCCACGGCCGGGCGCCACGCCGGCCTCCTGCGCGAGCCGCAGGCCGAACTGCGCCGGCGTGGCCATGTCCTCAAGCGCGACGAAGACGGCGCCATCGGGAAACGAGGGTGCCAGGTCCTTCATCGCACGGCGCGCCAGGCGCGTCTTGCCCATGCCGCCCGGGCCTGTCAGGCACAGCAGCCGGCACTCGGGGCGCGCCAGCAGATCGGCGATGCGGCGCAGCTCGATAGACCGGCCCACGAACCCGTCGTCGGCGGCAGGCAGCGCCAGCGGCTCCGCCGGCCGCGGCAGGCTGCCGACGGCGTCGTGCAGCGCGCGCAATTCGGCGCCGGGCTCCAGGCCGAGGTCCTGCGACAGACTATCGACGAAGCGCCGCCAGGCCTGGCGCGCGGCCGCCGCCTGGCCGTCGCGCGCCAGCGCCGCCATGTGCTCGCGCAACGCGGCTTCGTCCAGCGGATCGGCCTCGAGCAGGCGCATCGACAGCGCGATGGCGTCGGCGGCCGCAACGTCGCCGGCCAGATGGGCCAGCGCAGCGCCGCGCCAGGCCGCGCGCAAGCGTTCGCGCTCGAAGGTGAGCCACAGCGTCCAGGCCTCGTTCTGGCCATCGTCGAAGCCGGCCAGCAGCTCGCCGCGGTAGGCCGAGAGCGCGTCGGCCGGCCGCTGCTCGTGCAAGGCGGACTCGAAGTCCAGCACGTCGGTGCGGACCTGCCAGCGCAGGGCCGTGCCCTGCGACTCGACCGCCGCGGCCCAGGGCACCGCCTGCAGGCGGAACAGCGTCTTGCGCAGGTTGGTGTAGGCGCGCTTGCTCGGTTGCTCGGGCCATAGCAGCGAGGCCAGCTCGGCGCGCGGCGCCCAGCCGCGCCGCAGTGCCAGCAGCACGGCGAGCTGGCTGCGCCGCTCCAAGGGCAAGGCCTGCGAGGCCCCCGCGTGCTCCACCGTCGGTGAACCGAACAGGCGCAGGCAGACGGTCGTCGTGTCCATGGCCAGCAAAGTATCGCAGAGCGCAAGGAACGGTGGAGGAACGCGGTGCCGCGCACAGTGCGCCACCCCTTCACCCCACCGGAGATTTCCATGACCCCTGCCACCCTACGCCAAGCGCCGACGACGCCCGACCTGGCCGCGATCAAACAACGCCAGCAAGCCACCTGGGCCAGCGGCGACTTCGCCGTCATCGGCACCACCTTGCAGATCGTCGGCGAGCAGCTCGCCGAAGCCGCCGACGTGCGGGCCGGCGAGCAGGTGCTCGACGTGGCCGCAGGCAACGGCAACGCCACGCTGGCCGCGGCGCGCCGCTTCGCCCACGTGACCTCGACCGACTACGTGCCGGCGCTGCTGGACAAGGGCCGCGAGCGCGCGAAGGCCGAAGCGCTGCCAGTCAGCTTCCAGGTCGCCGACGCCGAAGCGCTGCCCTTCGGCGACGCCAGCTTCGACGTGGTGCTGTCGACCTTCGGCGTGATGTTCGCGCCCGACCAGGCCCGCGCGGCACGCGAGATGCTGCGCGTCGTCAAGCCCGGTGGCCGCATCGGCCTGGCGAACTGGACGCCCGAGGGCTTCATCGGACGGCTGTTCAAGCTCATAGGCGCCCATGTGCCGCCGCCGGCCGGGCTGCAGTCGCCGGCGCTGTGGGGCACCGCGCCGCACCTGGCCACGCTCTTCGGCCTGGCGCCCGTGCAGATCCGCTGCGAGCGCCGCCACTTCAATTTCCGCTACCGTTCGGCCGCGCACTGGGTCCAGGTCTTTCGCGACTTCTACGGCCCCACGCACAAGGCCTTTGCCGCGCTCGACGCGCAGGGCCAGCAAGCACTGGAGCGCGAGATCACCGCGCTGCTCGAGCAGATGAACAGCGCGGGCGCGGCGTCGCTGGTCGTACCCGCCGAGTACCTCGAGGTCGTGATCACGCGGCCTGCGTCGCACTGAACAACGCGCCTGCTCCTCCCCGCCCTCTCAGCCTACTGGCTGCGGGATCCATTTCCGCGCCGCCACGCAGGCTGGCGAGGCCGGGGGCCAGCACATCGGCACCCTTGCGGCGCAGCGGCTCGACCTGCCGCAGTGAAGGGCGCTGGCCGCTGCGCACCCGCAGCGTCCCGGCGGAGGTGCTGGAGAACATCAATCGATCGTCGCGCCCGACAGCTTTGCCACGCGAGCCCAGCGCGCCGCATCCTGCTTCAGCTGCGCTGCCAGTTGCTCCGGCGTGCCGGCGACCACTTCGCTGCCGGCATCGACGATCTTCTGACTGACGGCCGGGCTCTTCAGCACGCGCGTGATCGCCTGATGCAGGTACGCGACGCGCTCCGGCGGCGTGCCGGCCGGCGCGAAGAAGGCGTACCAATCCTCGTAGATCATGTCCTTGAAGCCGGCCTCCTCCAGTGTCGGAACCTCCTTGAAGATGCCGACCCGGCGCGGGCTGGTGACGGCCAGCGCGCGCAGCTTGCCCTGCTGGATGAAGCCGGCGACCGATGAAGTGGATGTGATCATCAACTGCACTTGCCCGCCCATCAGGTCGGCCAGCGCCGGCCCGGCGCCCTTGTAGGGCACGTGCGTGAGGTCTATGCCCGCGTCCTTCTCGAGCACCACGCCGACGAGGTGCGACAAGGTGCCGTTGCCCGGCGTGGCGTAGCTGATGCGGCCGGGCTGCTCCTTGGCCAGCGCGCGCAGATCGGCCATGGTTTTGAGCGACGAGGAGGACGCCACGACCAGCACCAGCGGGGCCGCGTTGATCTGCGTCACCGGCACGAAGTGCTTGAACGCATCGAAACCGGGCGATTTGTACAGCACCGGGTTGACCGCCATGATCGAGACCTGCGAGGTCAGCACGGTGTAGCCGTCAGGCCGAGCTTCGGCCACCGACTTGGTACCGATGTTGCCGCCCGCGCCGGCCTTGTTTTCGATCACGACGGGCTGGCCGGTGAGTGCCGCCAGTTCGTTGCCGACCAGCCGCGCATGCAAGTCGTTGCCCCCGCCGGGCGGAAACGGCGACAGCAGGTGGATCGCTTGCTCGGGGAATCCGGCGACCTTGGGCAGCGTCTGCGCCGTTACCCAGGAGGCGGCAGCGCAGAACCCCAGGACAAGCGCCGCGGCGCGGATGCGGCCATGCGGGAGGCGGGCGTGGCGAAGGTCGGGCATGCGGGCAACTCCAGTGATCGAAAGGGTTGTGGAAGGGGAAGTCAGTCGGTTCGGGCCAAGGCCTGCGCCAGGTCGCCGATCAGGTCCGCCGGGTCTTCGAGACCGACGTGCAGCCGCACGAAGGCGCCACGGCCCGACCAGTCGGTCACGCTGCGCGCGGCCGTCGGCTCCACGGGGATGACCAGGCTCTCGTAGCCGCCCCACGAGGCGCCGATGCCGAACAGCTGCAGCCCGTCGACGAAGGCATCGCGGCGCGCCGGCGAGCGGTCGTGCAGCTCGATCGCCAGCAGCCCGTTGCTGCCGTTGAAGTCGCGCCGCCAGAGCGCGTGGCCGGGATCGCCAGGCAGCGCCGGGTGGAACACGCGAGCCACCTCGGGCCGCTGCTGCAGCCACTGCGCGACCGCCAGCGCATGCCGCGCATGCTGGGCCAGGCGCACGCCCAGCGTGCGCAGCCCGCGCAGCGCCAACGCGGCGTCGTCCGGGCTGGCGGTCTGGCCTAGCGTCTCGCTGAGCTGCGCCACGCGGCCAAAGCAACGTTGATTGCACACCGCGGCGCCCATCATCACGTCCGAATGGCCGGCGATGTACTTGGTGACCGCGAGGAGGGAGATGTCTGCGCCATGCGCCAAGGGGTTGAACAGCCAGCCCGAGGCCCAGGTGTTGTCCACCGCCAGCAGCGCGTCGCAGCGCCGTGCCAGCGCGGCCAGCCGCGGCAGGTCGATCATCTCGTTGAGCAGCGAGCCCGGCAGCTCGGCGTAGATCAGACGCGTCCGTGGCCGCAGGCGCGCTTCGATGTCGCTGCCGTCGGCTGCGTAGAACTCGCAGGCTATGCCCAGCGGCCGCAGCAACTCGTCGCACAGCGTGCGCACCGGGTGGTACACGGCATCGGTGACCAGCACGTGGTCACCCGGCCGCAGGCAGGCCAGGAGCACGCAGCCGGCCGCGGCCAGCCCGGTGGGATAGAGCTTGCAGCGCCAGCCGCCTTCCAGTGCGGTGAGGGCATCCTCGAGCGCGAACGTCGTCTCGGTGCCGCGTGCACCGTACGACAGCACCTGCTGAGTCGACCGCTTCGCGCGCGTGGCGCGCCAATCGGCCACGCTGTCGAAGACCACGGTGCTGGTGCGCATCAGCGGCGGGTTGACGGGCCGCGTGCCGCTGCCGTGGGCCTGGCGGCCGGCGTGCACCAGACGCGTGTCGCGCGAACGTTTCATGGGGCCTCCATGCTCATGCGATGCGCAAGGCCGATCGCTCCTGCTCGTCGAGTTGGGCGATCAAGCCGGTCTCCCAGGACAGGTAACGCCGTGCAGCGTCCTTGTTGCCGTCGTGGCGGTCATGCACGAAGAACAGATAGTCGATGCAGTCGGTGTCGCTCGGCACGCCGGGGCTGGCCTCGACGGGCAGGCCGGCATCGCGCCAGGCCTGCAGTCCGCCGGCCAGCAGGCGCGGCGCCGGCAGGCCGGCCTGCTGCAGATCGACCGCGGCCAGTTGTGCCAGTGCCGGCTCATCGGCGATCAGCACCACAGGTCGACCGAGCGCCTTCGCGTCGGTGGCCAGGCGTGGACGGATCGACCATGTCGAGCGCGGCACGTGCGCGCCGCGGTAGGCCATGCCGGGCCGCAGGTCGATCGCGGCCACGCGACGGGCGTCAAGCTCGGTCGCCAGCGTGGCCGCGTCGACGAACTCCAGGGGCTGCAGGGGCTCCGCCAGGCACGGCTCGGCGGCCGGCAGGCTGAGCGGCGCGGCGATGCCGTCGCGCAGCACGCTCGCGTCCCAGCCCATCTGGCGCAGCCAGCTCGCGACCACCGGCGCGCGCACGCCGTCGCTGTCGGCCAGCAGCAGCCTGGCGTGGCGCACGCCGACATACTGGTCCGTGGCCTGCAGCAACTGGCCGCCCGGCGCATGCTGCGCCCCGGCCAGGGTACCCGCGGCGAATTCCTCCGCCGTGCGCACGTCCAGCACGAAGCAGTTGCGGGTGGGGTCGGCCAGCCAGCGCCGCGCCTGTTCGGCATCGACCGTCGGCACGCCATGACGCACTGCCAGCGCCGCGGCGCGAGCGCGGCGTTCGATCAAGTCGACCGGGGCTGCGTTGTCGCCGTGGCGGCGCGTGCTGCCGTGCTGCAGCTCGAAGTCGGCCAGGTACCAGCCCTGGGTGCCGTTCTCCAGCGCCAGCACGGGATTCGGGATGCCGAAGTTGATCAGCGTCTGCGCGCCGATGATGCTGCGCGTGCGGCCGGCGCAGTTGATCACCACCGTGGTGGTCGGGTCGGGCGCCAGCTCACCGATGCGCAGCACCAGCTCGCCGTTCGGGCAGCAGATGGCGCCCGGGATGTTCATCTTGCGGTACTCGCCGAACGGGCGTCCGTCGAGCACGACCAGCTTGTCGCCCGCGGCCTGGCGGCGCGCCAGCTCCGCGGCCGCGATGCGTGGCGTGTGCAGCTGCTGCTCGACCAGCTCGCCGAAGGTCTTGGACGGCAGGTTCACGCCCTGGAACAGGCGCAGTCCCGCGGCGGCCCAGGCGGCGCTGCCGCCCGCCAGCAGGTGCACGCCGGTGTAGCCCATCGCCGCCAGCCTCGTGGCGGCGCGCTCGGCGACACCGCAGGTGCCGCCGTTGTTGCCGTCGGCGCTGCCGTCGTCATACACCACCACGCGCGTGCTGCGCCGTGGAACCAGGCGTGGTGCGTCGAGCTCGATCCGGCTGTAGGGCAACGGCACCGCGTAGAACAGGTGCGCTTCGCCGAACTGGCCCTGCTCGCGCACGTCGAGCAGCGCGATCTCCTCGCCATCGTGCAGCCCCGCCTTGACTTGCGCCGGCGTCAGGAGTTTCGTCATGCCGCGCCCCTTCAACGCCGCGTCTGCACGCCGATGGGCATAGCCCGGCAGGTGCCGGTGTCGAGGTCGAAGCAGATGCGCTCGGACAGCGTCTCCAGCGCCCGGCCGTACAGGTGCAGGTGGCGAATCACCTGGTCGCCCTGGATCTGCACCGCGTGGATGTCGTCGGGCATCAGCGCGATGCCGGTGCCAGGGCCGACCACCACGTCGCCGGTCTGCTCCAAGCGGCCGACACCCGGCGTGCGGCCGTCGTCGGTGCGGCGGTACAGGTAGTTGTGCTCCTCGCCTTCGACAGCCGCGATGCAGGCCCAGGTGGTGTGGTTGTGCGGCGTGATCTGCTTGCCGGGCCGCATGACGTTCAGGTACAGCGCAAAGCTCTGGTCGGGCTGTTCGCTGATCAGGTAGCGGGCCTGGCGCTCATCGTCGGCCGGCGGGGCGAAGTCGGCTCCGGTCCACAGCTCGCGCTGGGCCGCGAGGTCCAGCAGCTCGGCCAGCACATGGTCCAGCATGGTGCGATCCAGCGCCTCTTTTTGTGCAATGCTTCTAATGTTTTCGAGGGTGGTGCGAACGGCGTCTGTGCGGATAGTCATGCCTGTGTTGCTCAATTTGCCAGGGTAGTGCCCAGCGTACCGGAGCAAGTCGCCGGGCACAATTTACGTTTTGGTCTAAGAAGCATTAGAGAACTTGAAGGATCGTGGCAATGCGTACCCTGGACCTGGAACTGCTGCGAGCGCTCGACGCCATCGCCCGCCATGCCACCTTCGCCGCGGCGGCAGAGCACCTGCACAAGACCCAGTCGGCGGTGACGCAGCAGATGCAGCGCCTGGAGGCCGAAATCGGCAGTTCGCTGTTCGAGAAACAAGGCCGCGGCAAGCGCCTGACCGTGCACGGCGAGCAATTGCTCGCCTACGCTCGCCGCATGCTGGCGCTCAACGACCAGGCGCTGCAGTCGGTGGGCCGGCTCGAGTCGTCACCGCGGCTGCGCATCGGCTCACCGCACGACGTGGCGGACACCCTGCTGCCGAGCCTGTTGTCGCGCTTCGTGCGCGCCTTGCCGGAGCTGCAGATGACGATCGAGGTCGGGCGCAGCCCGTTCCTGATGGACGCGCTGCGCGAGGGGCGGCTGGACCTGACGATCTCGACCCGTTTTGATGACAGCCTGCCGGGTGTGCGACTGCGCACCTCGCCCACGGTGTGGATTTGCGCGCACGACTTCATCTACGTGCCCGGCACGCCGGTGCCGCTGGTGTTGGCCGACGAGCCCAGCCTGTTCCGCAAGCTGTCGCTCGACGCGCTGAGCGAAGCGGGCATTCCGTGGCGGGTGCGCTTTCTTGCACCGACGCTGGCGGCGATCCGCGCCGGCGTGCGAGCGGGTTTGGGCATCACCGGCCGCAGCATCGAGCTGGCCGACGGCGGCATGCGCGTGCTCGGGCCCAACGAAGGCTTGCCGCCGCTGCCCGAAGCGCACTACTACCTCTACGCTCACCCGACACAGGCCTCCGGCGCAGCGCGTCGCCTGTTCGAGGAACTGGATGGTGTCAGCCTGCGCTTTGGGCCACCGCTGGCGGCCTAGCCTTCAAACCAGACCGTTTCCCTGGTTCACATAAGTCAGCGGCAGCGCGGTCGTCAGCTTCAGTTCCTCCATCGCGAAGCTGGAGCTGACATCGTGCAAGCTCGTGCCGGCAATCAGGCGCTTGTAGACCGCGTCGTAGGCCGCGATGTCCGGCACGACCACGCGCAACAGATAGTCGACCTCGCCGCTCATCCGGTAGAACTCCACCACCTCGGGGATCGCTTGGACCGTGGCCCTGAAGCGCTCGAACCACGCCTGGGTGTGCGTGCTGGTGCGCAGCGAAACAAAGACCGTCACCCCGACATTGACCTTCCGGGCATCCACCAGGGCCACCTGGCGCGTGATCACGCCGGCCTCCTTGAGGCGCTGAATGCGCCGCCAGCAAGGCGTGGTCGACAGCCCGACCTGCTCCGCGATCTGGGCGACTTGCTGCTCCGCGTTGTGCTGGAGAATTTCCAGGATCTTGACGTCAATGGAATCAATTTTCACTTCATCTATTCCCTATGGAATGAGATTCCTATTCTGTAGGCAATCAAAGGCCAGAACGAACATCGTTTTCGCTGAGCGGCAAGCAGAATTTCCCTTTTCGCTGCGACCTGCTCCATGGACATCTATCTCGACGCCAATGCCACGACCCCGGTGCTGCCCCAGGCCCGCGCCGCCGCGCTGGCGGCGATGGCCGACGACTTCGGCAACCCCAGCAGCGCCCACGGCACCGGGCTGAAGGCCCGCGCGCTGATGGATGCGGTGAGAGCGAGCGCCCGCCGCGTGCTGGGCGCGCCCAGCGGGCAGTTGCTCTTCGTCAGCGGTGCGACCGAGGGCATACAGACCGCCGTGCTGTCAGCGCTGAGCGCCCTGCGCGCCAGCCAAGGCAAGGCCAGGTTCCTGCTGTATGGCGCCACCGAGCACAAGGCGGTGCCAGAGGCGTTGAAGCACTGGAGCGCGCTGCTGGGCCTGGATCTGCAGGTGCTGGCCATTCCCGTTGGCCGCGACGGCCGCCATGACCTCGGCTGGCTGCGCGCCCATGCGCCGCACGCCGGCCTGGTCTGCACCATGGCCGCCAACAACGAAACCGGTGTCATCAGCGACTTGGACGGCATCGAAGCCGCCCTGCGCGACAGCCCGGCGCTGTGGATGGTCGACAGCGTGCAGGCGCTGGGCAAGCTCGGCGTGAACCTCGCCGCACGCCGCATCGACTACGCCCCGTTTTCGGGCCACAAGCTCTATGCGCCCAAGGGCATCGGCCTGCTCTACGTCCGCGAAGGTGCGCCGTTCATGCCCCTGATGGCCGGTGGCGGACAAGAAGGGGCGCTGCGCTCGGGCACCGAGAACATGTCCGGCATCGCTGCGCTGGGCGCTGTGCTGGCGGCGCTGGAAGACGGCCACACCTTTCAGGACCAGACCACCTTGGCGGTCTACCGCGACCGCCTCGCTTCGGCGCTCGAGTGCGCATTGCCGGGCCTGGTGTTCAACGCACCGCCCGCGCTGTGCCTGCCCACCACGCTGAACTTCGCAGTGCCGGGCCTGAGCTCCAAGCTGCTGCTGGACCTGTTCGATGCGGCCGACGTGCACGTCAGCGGCGGCTCGGCCTGCAGTGCGGCCAAGGCCTTGCCCAGCCATGTGCTGGAGGCCATGGGCCTGCCCGAATGGCAGACGGCCTCGGCCGTGCGCCTGTCCTTCGGCCCGGCGTCCGATGTGCATTTCATCGACGAGGCCTGCGCGCGCATCCGTGCCTGTGGCGCCGCGTTGCGCGAGAGCGGCCTGGGCACGCGTGCGCATGGCCCGGCCATCGCGACCGACGGCCTGACCCGCCTCGTGGTGGACGGCGCTTGCTGCTATCTGCTGGCCGATGCCGCCAGCCGGCGCTGCGTCGTCATCGACCCCTTGCCCGAGCTCACCGAGCGCCTCGCACAGTGGCTGAGCGGCCAGGGCTATACCCTGGCCGCCGCGCTGGACACGCACCCCCATGGCGACCACGCCGCCTCGACACCCGCGTTGCGCGCAGCCCTGCCCGCGCTGCTGCGGGCCCCGGGCGAGGTCGATGCGCTGGGCTGGCCGCTGGAGTGCGGGCAGATCGCGCTGGGCGAGTTGCACCTGACCCGGCTGGCTGTCCATGGCCACGCCGAGGGCGCCAGCGCCTATCTGCTGCACCACGCAACGCAAGGCCTGCGCCTGGCCTTCGTCGGCGACATGGCGATGCCCGGGGTCTCGGACCGCAGCGACCTTGCGCAGAGCGCGCCGCGGGCCGTCGCCGCCTCGCTGCCGACGCTGGAGCCGGTGCTGGGGCCGCACACGCTGCTGCTGCCCGGCCATGACCACGACGACCACTTCGCCAGCACGCTGAGCACCGGGTGTGGCGCACGGACCGATGGCGGCAGCGATGCCGCGCCGCGCGAGCTGTCGCCTTCGGCGCTGCAGGCGATGCTGGCCTTGCACCCCGGCCTGCTGCTGGTCGATGTCCGCGAGCCCTACGAGCAGCGCCTGAGCGCGGCGCCCGAGTTGGGCGCTGCGGTGCACCACCAGGCCGTGCCGCTGTCGGCCTTGCTCGATGCGCTGCCCGGCTGGCTGGCCTTGCCGGCCGAGACCCCGGTGCTGTTCTTCTGCCGCAGCGGCAATCGCAGCGCGCGGGCCGCAAGGGCGCTGCACCGCCTGGGCCATGCGCAAGCCTGGAGCCTGGCCGGCGGACTGGCGCTATGGCCCAGGGCCCCCGGCCGCACGACGGCTCTCGACAGCCCATGTTTCCTGGAACAGTCCGACGCATGGACCCCACCGACGGCCGTCTGAATCGAAAAAAGGTCAGGGCAGTTTCAAGATCCACGGCGCTCTGCCCTGTGATCAGCAGCACCCCGCTGTGGCGTGATGCCCTCCGGTAGGCGCTGAGCCGCGCATGCCCGCGCATCTGCCAGCACCTGGTCAAGCGCGGTCGAATTGCAGATGCATACAAGCTGCCGGCCGCCTACCACCGCGGCCGGCGCCGGCCTGCACACAGCACGCTGAGGCGGCAATAAGGTTCTTGCGGATGCGGCGCTGATGGCGGCCACACCGTGGCGCAGCCGCTCGACCCGAAGGACCCGCATTTGGGACGAAAGTGCCAAGAACTTCACGGAAAGCGCGATCGTGCACGCCACGATCCCGCTGCAAGCCGCCGAGCGTCACCGGGTGTCGGTACGGTAATTGCTGAAACAAGGCGCGGGGTCTCAGGGGCCAGGCATCATCCCGGCATCGCCGACGCAACGCTGGCAACGGCGCAACCCGGCGGTGCCAGTGCAAGATGCGCGGCACGTGGGCGCTATGCGAAGAAGACAGATCAGCCGGACAGGGAGTTCCGGACGCTGAATTAGATAGACCTGCAAGCAGCGGGCAATCAGTTTCTCGGTCAGTGGTGGGCAGTTTGGACAATAACCCTGAAGCGGGCGATGACCCGGAGCAGGTGCGGGACCTCGTGTCCTTCACCGCCATGCATTGGCGCGTGGCCGAGCGTTGCGGCGTCCATCCGTCGGAGCTGACGCGCCACTATCTTGCGCGCCTGGTGGTGCAGGACGCGCTCGCGTTCGAGGAGCGGTGCGCCCGCAAGGGGCTGCCCGTTGCGCCGCAGCCGGAGGTGGAGGGCGCGATCCTGCGGGTGCGGCGATTTTTCCGCCGCTGCATAGAGAACGGACGGCCGCCGTCGCAGCTATGAAGCTGGAAACTGTGCTTCACATCGTTCAGCGCGACCGGGCGATCGAGATGCTGCGATCCAGGCATCACGTACTGCGCGGCGCCGCAGGCCTCTACCTTGCCGCGACGAACTGTTTCTACCCGGCACCGGCCGCCTACTCCGCCACGGCATTTGACCACCTGATCCTGCGCGATCTGGCGACTGCAGCCTTGGCCGACGTGGAGCGCAAATACCTGTCGCTGCTGCTTGGCGTGATGGAAGCAACGTCGTCCGAGTATCTGCATGCGATCTGCAGGCGGCGCCATGCCTATGCGGCGGTGCTGCCGTCGGTGGACCCCGACGCGCAGGCGCGCCACCGCTATCCGGCGGCCGCGCAGATCGAGCATTTCCTGGTCGCCGCCGCGGTGGCTTTTGAGCATGCGGGCATCGCGCTCAGCCAGATGCCGGCGACGGAATATGACGGTCTCTGGGCACGCTACGGCAAAGACCTGGGCGCCGTGGTGAGGCAGGCAAAACATCTGGTCGAGCGGATGGACAGCGCCCTGCGCTACGCCGCGCGGCAGGAGCGGCGGGCGCGGCATCAAACGGACATCCGGATCCTGGCGAGCGTCGCGATCACGGCGGCGGTCGTCGCCGCCGTGACGTTGGCGTGGCGGGTCTTCACCTTTTGAGCGGGGTGGGACGCCCCTGCGCTGCCCGCCAGGGGCCGCTGGCCTCGGTGCGACGGGCCATGGACCCGGAAACCTAGGCGGCGAGCTCTTCCAGTGTCTTGCCGCCGGCCAATGCATGCTTGAACCAGGCTGGCTTCGGGCCACGGCCCGACCAGGCATGGCCTGCATCATCCTTGTACTTCGCGGGAGACGGTGCCTTCGGCACCTTCTCCACTTTCACCGCTTTTGGCCGGACCTTACGCCCCGTCGCCACCACTGCCTCCACAGGCGCCGAGGCCGCCGGTGCCACCGCATCCGCGGCCGCAGCCGCTCCCACCGCCAATGACTCCAGCGACTGACCCGCGGCCAATGCCGCCTTCAGCCAGACAGGCCGCGGCCCCCTGCCGCCCCAGGTATGGCCGGCAGCGTCGCCGTACGCCACCGACGCCCTGTTCTTTGCCCGCTTCCCGGCAGGCTGGGTCCGGGCCTTCGCCTTCTTGCTTGCCGCGGTCACGGGGCTGCCGGTCTTTCCACCGAATCCAAGCTCTTCTGCCGTCAGTGCATAGACGGCAATCGCCTCCTTGATGCTGGCGACCACGCCGGCAATCTCCTTCTTCTTCACTTGTTCTGCCTGGGCTTTCAGGCTCTCGATCTGTCGCGCAAGCTGGATATAGGTGGTTGCCATGTTCGGTTCAATGTGGAGGTCTGGGAGAAAGAAGCATACCCGGGCGCCATCCTTCTGCAGGCGGGGGCTGCTGCCCTGCCGAGGTCGTCAGCACCCAATGGCTGGTCGTGTAGTCGATGTAGCCAAGTTGCGAGAGTAAGGAGGAGAGGCGCCAGCGTCGCGGCCGGGCCCGGCAGGCCGCCCGTGTAGCTGGCGGCGGGCTGACCCTGCAGTTGAACGATGTAGATGCCGGTCGGCCATCGCCGCGGGGCCGGCGCGTGATGCGCCCTGATTCGTTCGCGCGGAAACGGTCAAATTCTGAAAGTGGAATGTTTGACCCAGCACGGGGCCGGTGACGGCGCTCGCGCTGCTCGGCCTGCGATAGCGCATTGCCAACGCCCGCCACCCGGGGAATCACCGTGGCGGCGCCTGCCGTCCCGGTGTCTCATACGCCCTGGCGCGACCTGTGCCGTCCCCGCTCGGGCAAACACCCTTCGATTCGTCGGAGGGATCAACAAAGACGAGGATCCCTATGAGCTATCTCATGGAGCGCGCACTGGCCTGTGGGCCCGCGCTGTCCCTGCCGTTTTCACTCACCGTGTCGCCGATGGACCTCGTCTGCAGACGTGTCCCTCGCCGTGCCTGGCACCGTGGAGGTGTTGCGCGAGGGCCATCGCGGCACACGCTGCACGATGGCGCGCCATTCGAGACCCATGACGAGTGGGTCTACCAGGTGAGCTTGCCGAACCCCCGCCACCCCATCCCGGCGGCGCCTCCCATCCGGCACGGCGGCAGCGGCAAGTTCGAGTCTGCGGCGTGCTGGGGAACCCATGGATCGGAGGGCGCCGACATTGCGCTCAACGTGCTGGCCGCCTACCTGCCCTTTCGGATCAGCGATCGCCTCGGCGCCGTCCGGGTGCGCGATGGCACCGTCGTCTCAGGCCCCGCGATCCGCGGCTACCAGGCGTTTCAGGCGGAGTTCCTGGTCGGCATGCCGCCCGAGGGAGGCGTGGTCCCTGAGGCCGCGATCCGGGACTGGATACGCAAATCCGATCTGATCGACAGCCGCGGGCACGCATGAGCCGCAGTTCGTGCGGACGCCGCGGTTGATCCAGCGCCATTGAGCAGGCACTGCGCCTGCCTGCCTGGTCGAGCCCCAGGGAGGCGCTGCGAAAGGCACGGGACAACGGCGAGCTGACCTCCTCCGGTCCTGCTGCCGAAGAATCGACAGCGGGCCCCGTCGTTTCCTTGAGAGCGGTGCCGAGACGCTCCAACCGCGGCCTCTGCCCCTGCGGCCTCACGGGCCGCGCCGCATGCAGTCGGCCACCCAGTCGACGAAGACCCGCACCCGCGGCGAGAGTTGTCGGTGGTGCGGGTACAGCACCGAGACCGGCATCGGCGCCGGCCTGAAGGGCGCCAGCACCTCGCGCAGCGTGCCCGCGGCCAGCTGCTTCTCGACGTGGTAGCGCGGCATCTGCGCGTAGCCCAGGCCGGCCTCGCAGCAGGCGGCATAGGCGTCGGCATGGCTGACGGTGGTGGGGCCCTTCAGCTGCAGGGTGCGCAGCTCGCCGTCGACGAGGAACTCGAAGGGCAGGATCTTGCCGCTGGCGCCGGCGTAGTTGACCGCGCGCTGGCCGCGGAAGGCCTCCAGCGTGGTCGGCTCGCCGTGGCGCTCGATGTGCGCGGCACTCGCGCAGGTGACCTG
>DATHWJ010000464.1:0-5428 GCA_035460745.1 Ideonella sp.
CCTCAAGGAGAGCCTGGCGCAGAGCGCCCGCATCGCCGGCGCGACGATACAACCCGCGGTCGAAGCCACGATGGTCGGCATCGCGCGGGAGACGACCCTGCTGCACCAGCGAGTGGCCGAGACGGTCCAGTTGCAGCTCGATGGCGTTTCCGAGCGCTTCGGCGACACCGTCACCAGCGTGTCGGAGACCTGGCGCGACGCCCTCGCGCAGCACCAGCGCAGCAGCGAAAACCTCTCCGGCGAGACGCAAAAGTCACTGGCGGCGTTCGCAGAGACCTTCGAGCAGCGCTCGGCCTCGCTGCTGGCCACGGTCGACCAGGCCCATGGGGCATTGCAGGCGGACTTGGCGTCGCAAGACCAACAGCGGCTGGCGGTGTGGAGCCAGTCGCTGGAGTCCATGGCGGCGTCGCTGCAGCGCGAGTGGCAGCAAGCGGGCGCGCAGACCCTGGTCCAGCAGGAGCAGATCTGCAAGACGCTGGACCAGACCGCCCGCGGCATCGCCGCGCAGGCCGAGGCCCATGCCAGGAACACCATCGCCGAGATCGCCCAGCTCATGCAAGCCGCCTCGGCCGCGCCGCGGGCCGCGGCCGAAGTGATAGGCCAGCTGCGCCAGAACCTCTCCGACAGCATGGCGCGGGACAACGAGCTGCTCGAGGAGCGCAGCCGCATCATGGGGACCTTGGGGGGCCTGCTCGACACCGTGCAGCTGGCTGCCACGCAGCAGCGCGGCGCGATCGACTCGCTGGTGGCTTCGTCCGGGGCCTTGCTGGAGCGCGTCGGCGCCAGGTTCACCGAGACCATCGAGGCGGAGTCCGCCAAGATGGCCACGGTGGCCGCGCAGATGACCGGCAGTGCCGTCGAGGTCTCCAGCCTGGGCGAGGCCTTCGGGTTCGCCGTCCAGCTGTTCAGCGAGTCCAACCAGAAGCTGATGGCCCACCTGCAGCGCATCGAGGGCTCGCTGGACAAGTCCCTGGTGCGCAGCGACGAGCAGCTCGCCTACTACGTGGCGCAAGCGCGCGAGATCATCGACCTGAGCATCATGTCGCAGAAGCAGATCGTCGAAGACCTGCAGCAGCTCGCCCTGCGCGAGGCGCCCGTTGCCGCCGAGGTGGCTTGATGGAGGACATCGACGCCAGCCTGGAGCAGACCGCGACGGTATGGGCCGCCTTCGGCGACCTGATGGCGGGCCTGCTGGGGGCTTTTGTGCTGATACTCGTCGGCGTGCTCGGCGTGCAGTTGCAACTGGCCACCAGCCTGGAAGCCGAGGTCCAGAAGCGGCAGGCCGAGGAGCAGCGCCGCGTCACGCTGGAGAAAGCCCTCGCGGGTCCGCTGGCCTCGGGCCGGGTGACGCTGAGCAACGGGCGCATCGGCATCAGCGGCAGCGTGCTGTTTTCATTGAGCTCCGACCAGCTGCAGCCCGAGGGCCGGCAGCTCCTGAAGAGCCTGGCGGCGCCGCTGGCGGCTTATCTCGGCAGCCGCGACGAGCTCTTGATGGTGAGTGGCTTCACCGACGACCGGCAGGTGCGCGAGAGCAGCCGGCAGTTCACCGACAACTGGGAGCTCTCGGCCAAGCGGGCCCTGACGGTGACCCGGGCCCTGATCGACGAGGGCCTGCCATCGTCGTCGATCTTCGCCGCGGCGTTCGGGCCCGAGCAGCCGGTGGCCTCCAACGCCGATGCCGCCGGCCGCTCCCGGAACCGGCGGGTGGAAATGGCGCCGGTGCCGAAGTCATCCAACAAGGCCCCTGAAGCCCGATGAGCGACCCCGGGGCGGCCATCGTTGTGTTGCGAGCGCGCGGCGCGCAGGGCGTCGATCCCGTGCGCTTTCGCTACATCGAAGCGCTGGCGAGGCGGGCATCGGCCCATGAAGGCGAGGCCAGGCGCATCCTGGACGGCAAGCTGGCCCAGGCGCTGTCGGACTACGCGGCGCGCTTCGAGCAAGCCCGGCCCGAGCCCCGCGAGACGCCAGCAAGCCCACGCCATCCCGGCCCGCTGGCCGATCTCGTCCGCCACATCGCCCAGCATTCGCCGGACAAAGGCAGCGGCGGTCCGGCCGACGGTGCCGCAGAGGCCGGCTCGCCCGCCGAGCTGAAAACACTGCGCTACTTCAGAAGCACCTGGTCCCAGCTCAGCGCCGACCTGCGCATGAGCCAGTCCGTGGCCAAGGTGCCGGAGAACGCCGGCCCGCTCAACTCCCACGGCCTCGCGCTGCGCTCGCTGCAACTGATGCGCGACCTGTCGCCGGCCTACCTCAACCGGTTCATGTCGTATCTCGATGCCCTGCTGTGGCTGGACCAGGCGAGCGGTGGCAACGCCCCGGTGCCAAAGGATGTCGTGCATGGCGGCGAGGGTGACAAGCCTCGCAAAGCCGGGCGCAAGAAGCCGTAGGGCACCAGATCAAGCGCGACGGGCGCCATGTGGGAGCATCGGGGTGCAACACTGTCATACCACTGACACAATCCCCCCCCCCATCCTCCGATGCATCGCGCCTTCATCGCCTTGCTGCTTGCCGCGACCCGAAAGCAAGACCGCCGCTTCTCTCTTCAGCTGATCGCGTGGGGCGGCCTGGTGCTGACCTGCGGCGGCTTCCTGTTCTCCGCGCCGCAGTCCTGGCAGCTCGTGGACACGCCGCTCGGGCTTTCCGCCGCGGCCGCCCTGGTGGCCTACATCGACCGCCGGCGGCTCGCCGACGCGATCGTGCTGGCCCTGCCGCCGCTCGCGGGTCCTTGGGTCGATGCCGAGCTTGGCGCACACGCCTTGCTGGTCGCTTGCCTGGCCGTCTACTTGCTCACACGACGCCCGCGCTTCGCCGCTGTGGCGGGAAGCGCGGGCATTGCCTTGCTGCTGACAGGCGTCTGTCTCAAGCAGCGATTTGCCGGCACGCCCTTGACCTGGCAGGACGTCCGCTTCTTCTTCCGGCAGTTCGCGGACAACGTCGGCGTCCTGTCGACCCAGCCGACGCTGTTGTGGTACGCCGGGTCTGCCCTC
The DNA here is from genome assembly GCA_035460745.1 of Ideonella sp. Taxonomy (GTDB): domain Bacteria; phylum Pseudomonadota; class Gammaproteobacteria; order Burkholderiales; family Burkholderiaceae_C; genus Ideonella. The sequence goes on from DATHWJ010000464.1 coordinate 2,988, forward strand.
GCCCTGACGCTGCTCGCCTGCCTGGTCGCCTGGCGATGGAATCCGCCCGGTCGTCCGGTGGGTAGAGGGTCACCGATCGCGGCAGCCGCGCTTGCTGCGCTTTTGCTCGCACACCACGCAGGCCTGATCGCACAGGGGGTGTCGACGCTGAGCACCTCCGGCGCCTGGTTCGTTGCCGATGGCTTGCGCGAACGTCCGCTCTTCGGCTTCTTCGCGACCACGTCACTGGGACCTCGGTGGGAAGTGCCGGCCGTGGACACACAGCTCTTCCGGGATGACAGCCTGAAGCTGGTTTCAGCGGGAGCCGGGCCTCCGCCCGCCGACATCGTGGTGATCCTGCAGGAGAGTCAATTCAACCCGGCAACGATCGCAGGATGCTCCCCCAGGACTTGTCGTCTCGATGCCTTCGCGGCGGCCCGCGACACGGTCGCCCACGGGCCGCTGCAGGTGCATACCTTTGGCGGCGGCACCTGGCTGTCGGAGTTCGCGCTGCAGACGGGCGTGCCCCACGACGCCTTCGGGCCGGCGGGAGAGTTCGCGTCGTTCAGCATCGCGCCTCACGTGCGTCGCTCGTTCGTGCGCTCGCTGAAAGCGGCGGGCTATCGCACCGTCGCCCTCTACCCGACACGCGGCGGCATGATGAACGCGCGCGTCGCGTATGCCGGCTACGGCTTCGACGAGTTCCTCGACGCCTCGGCACTGGGCCTGCCCGAGTCCTGGGGCACCCCGGATGCGCTGGTGCACGAAGCCGCCCGGCGAGTGCTGGCGCTGGAGCGGCAGCACGATCAGCCGGTCTTCCTGTTCGTGGAGACGCTCTTCAACCACGCGGAACACGGCATCGACATGGACCGGGTGCCGGCCGCGCTTCTGGCCGACGCGTCCAGCGATTTTCCCTCCAAGGACGAAGCCCGGAGCGTCGCGGACTACGTCTGGCGCAGCCGCGAGTTCGGGCGCGAGATCAAACGCACCCGTCAGGCCGTCCTGGGAACGCCCAGGTCCGCGGTGCTCGCCTGGTTCGGGGATCACCAGCCGCCATTCGCCAACGCTGTCACGCTCAGGGGACGCATGCGATCACTGCCGACCCAGACCGGCTCCGTGCCGGCCAAGTACCAGACCTGGTATGAAGTCTCGAGCAACAGGCCCGGACGGATCCGCAAAGAGCTGCCGAGCGCCTTGGATCTCGTGTTCCTGCCCGGCCTGCTGGCGCAAGCCGCAGGGGCGCCGATCGACGACTGGCTGGCTGCCAACGTGCAGGCAAGAACCGCGTGCGCCGGTTTGCTGGAGGCGTGTTTGACACCCGGTGTGCGGGAGGCCTACCTGTCGTACCTGTGGGGAGATCTCAAGGGATTCGAGCTCCCTTGATGCCCTCGCGCGGGCATCCCTACCCAGCGCCGTGACGCGGCGCGGGCCACAGCCCATGCGGCCGCCACAGCATCGTGCCTATCATGGCCAGCGAGATCAGCAGCGGGCGCAGGATGCCCGCGTCGAGCCGGCCGTCGGTCATGGACTGCAGGGGGCCGGCGACGTAGCGCAGCGCCTCGGGCAGGCCGCTGAGCAGCAGGGCACCGAGGATCACGCCCGGGATGTGGCCCTGGCCGCCGAACACCACCATGGCCACGATGATCACCGACTCCTGCAGGCCGAAGGCTTCCGGCGACACGAAGCCCTGGAAGCTGCCGAACAAGGCCCCGGTCACGCCGCCGAAGCTGGCGCCTATGCCGAAGGCCAGCAGCTTCAGGTTGCGGGTGTGGATGCCCATGGCCTCGGCGGCCACCTCGTCGTCGCGGATCGCCCGCCAGGCGCGGCCGATGCGCGAGTCTTGCAGGCGATGGCTGATGACCACGGTGAGCGCGGCCAGCAGCAGGAAGAGGTAGTAATACAGCGTGACCGAGGCGACGGGGTAGCCGCCCAGCGACAAGGTCGTGCCCAGATCCAGGCCGAAGACGCGGATCGGGTCGCTGGGGCCCACGCCCTTGGCCCCGTTGGTGAGGTTGACCGGGTGGTCCAGGTTGATGATCAAGATCCGCACGATCTCGCCGAAGCACAGCGTCACGATGGCCAGGTAGTCGCCGCGCAGCCTCAGCGTGGGGGCGCCGATCAGGACCCCGAGCAACGCGGCGAGCAGGGCGCTCACGGGCAGGGTGATCCACCAAGGCGCATGCAGGCCGCCCGGGAACGCCGCCGCGATCCAGGCGAAGTGGTCGGTCAGGTGCGGCGAGGTCAGCAGCACCAACAGGTAGGCGCCGATGGCGTAGAAGGCCGCGTAGCCGAGGTCCAGCAGCCCGGCGTAGCCAACGACGATGTTCATCCCCAGGGCCAGCATCACGTACAGCAGGCAGGTGTCGGCCATGCGAACCCAGTGATGGCCGAAGGCCTGCAGCAGCAGGGGCAGCAGCAGGAGCGCAGCGATGGACGCCCACTTGGCGGCCTTGCCGTACTGG
>DATHWJ010000465.1:0-2012 GCA_035460745.1 Ideonella sp.
CTGATCGGCGCCTTGCTGGCGCTCAGCGCGCTGCACACGCTGCCGCCATTGATGGCTGCATCGGTGGCCATCGGCGGGCTGCTCTGGCGCCGAGGCGAACGGGTCTGGTCGTGGCTGCTGCCGGTGGCGCTGCTGGGCGGCGCCTGCCTGAACATGGCGCTCAAGGAGGCCTTCCAGCGCCAGCGGCCGGCCTTCAGCGGCCTGGCCGCCGAGCTGCACAGCTACAGCTTCCCCAGCGGCCACGCGGCGCACGCCACGGTGTTCTACGGCCTGCTGGCGCTGCTGGCCTGGCAAGGCCTGCGCCACAGGCCGGGCTGGCGCGGATTGGCCACCGGCGCCGCGCTGCTGATGGCGGCGCTGGTGATGGCCGCCCGCGTGCTGCTCGGGGTGCACTACCTGGCCGACGTGCTCGCCGGCCTGCTGGTAGGCATCGCCTGGCTGGGCGTGCTGTTGGCGATCCTCTTGCCAGCGCCCATGCGGCCGTTCGGCCTCAAGCGCTGAACCGCACCCAGTGGTTGTCCAGCCGCAGAGCAGGCAGCGGGTAGGCGGTGGTGGTGCCATCGGCGGCGTGGCAGCGGGCTTCGCTCAGGCCGCCGGCCCACCAGCCAGCCCCTGGCCCGCCGCCACTCTCCGCGCCGGCCAGTGCGCAGGCCTCGGCCAGCATCTCGAGGCCGCGCCACTCGCCGCTCGCCGACCAGCGCGCCACGCCGCCGGCGCGCGGCACGCTGACGGCGAAGCCGTCGCCTGTCGCCGCCACGTCGCCGCCGTAGCCCGCCAGGGCCTGCGGGGCGGCGCCCAGGCGCAGGGCCTGGCCGTCGAAGATCGCCAGCACGGGCGCTGCCGCCTTGGCCGCCGCGTCGTCGTGCTCGGCCTGCAGCGCGATGCCGACACGGCCGGCGGCGTCCTTCGCCAGGTGCCGTATCGACAACCGCGGGTCGGGCAGCCGCCACTGGCCGAGCAGCTTGCCGCTGGCGCGCTCCAGCCGCACCAGCGAGGAGTCCATGCGCGCCAGCTCGCGCTTGACGCGGCCGGTCTCGGGCATCGAGGGCACGCCGCCGTTGGCCACCAGCAGGCGCCCGTCGGCGCCCCAGATGAGCTGGTGCGGGTCGATGCCGTGGGTCGGCCACTCGGCCTTTACCGCCAGGGTCTTCAGGTCGCGCATGACGACCAGGCCCTGGCCGCTCTCGAGGTCGGTCTCGACGCTGTAGAGCAGCTCGCCGGCCGGGTCGCGCAGCGTGTGGCCGGTGAAGCGCCGGTCGGGCTCGCTCCAGCGCCACTGCGGCTTGCCGCCCTGCGGCGACCAGCGCAGCAGCCAGTCGCCGGGCCGGCGCGCGCTGGCCAGCAGCGTGCCGCCGGGCTCCCACACCAGGCCGTGGGCGCGGCTGGGCAGCTCGATGCTGGCCAGCACCTCCAGCCGGCCGGTGGGCTCGCGGGCCGCCGTCAGCAGGCCGACGAAATGCCGGCTCTCGGCGTCGTCCCAGGCAGCGGCAAAACGCGGCACCGCCAGCGCCGGCTGGGCGCGGCCCATGCCAGGCAGCAGGCTGGTCAGCAGCAGGCCGCCGCCCTGCAGCAGCCGCCGGCGGCGTATCGGGGGTGTCGGAGACGAGGGCGCCGGCACCGGCTCAGTCCCCGTCCGAGTCGGAGAAGCCGATGCGGATGTCCAGCGCCGTCGCCACGTCGCCCTGCATCAGCGCCGTCACCTCCACCAGCCGGCGCGCCGCGCTGCGCAGCTTGGCGGGGCTGTTGTCGCGCGCCTCGGCCAGCGCCTGGTCGGCTGCCCGCACCGTGGCCACGAGCTTGTCGGCCAGCGGCGCCAGGCCCTTGCCGCGCAGGTAGCTCTCGTAGGAGATCAGGGCTTGGCCGGCCACCGGCGCGGCCGGGCCGGGTGCGGCCACGGCCAGGCTGCGCAGCGCGCCCCAGCGCGCCTGGCGCTCGGCGGCCCCGGCCCCGCTGGCGGCACGGGCGAACTGCGGCTTGCCGGCGTCGCGGCTCTCGGCATCGTGCAGCGCGCG
>DATHWJ010000466.1:0-4419 GCA_035460745.1 Ideonella sp.
GCCTGCCGCTGCGCAACAACTACACCTGGGCGGTCTGGCAAACCGACAACTACGCCAGCGAGCGCGTCGACATCCTGCGCGGCCCGTCGTCGGTGCTGTATGGCCAGGCCTCGCCGGGCGGCACGGTCAACATCGTCAGCAAGCGGCCGACCCGCGAGCCTGTGCGCGAGTTGCAGGTCCAGGCAGGCAGCTATGGTCGCCAGCAGCTGGCGGGCGACTTCGCCGGGCCGATCGCCGACGATGGCACGCTGCTGTACCGGATTACCGGCGTGGTCCGCCAGGCCGAGTATCCGGTCGATGGCATTGCCGACGACCGCATCTTCCTGGCACCGGCCCTGACCTGGCAACCCGACAACGACACCTCGTTGACCTTGTTGTCGCACTACCTGCGCGGGCGCGCCGGCGTCTACTCCCGCGTGGCGCTGGAGCAGGGATCGCTGCTGCCGAACCCGGACGGCTCCCGTCCGCCCGCCTCGACCTTCGTCGGCGACCCGAGCTTCGACCACATGGACCAGGACCAATGGGCGATCGGCTACAACCTGGAGCACCGCCTGAACGACCGCTGGCAGTTCCGGCAAAACCTGCGCTACGGGCAGATCCGGGCGCGGCTGGACGAGGTGTTCAGCGGCACCGGCTACGTGACCGTCAACGAGGACGATGCAAACGACCCGGCGAACTTCCGCAGCATCCACCGCAGCGTGTTCGGCAGCAATGAAGATGCCCGCACGCTGAGCATCGACAACCAGTTGCAGGCCCGCTGGACGCAGGGGCGCTTCTCGCACACGGTGCTGGTCGGGCTGGACTACCAGAATGCCCGTTTCGACCAGACCACCTACTACGGGAGCGCCAATGCGCCGCTCGACCTGTATGCCCCGGTATATGGGCAGACGATCAGCATTCCCGACCCGTACTTCGACGGCACGACCCGGCTGAAGCAGACCGGCCTCTACGGCCAGTGGCAATCGAAGATCGACGACAGCGTCGTCGTCACGCTGGGCGGCCGCTACGACAAGGCCAGCGTCGAGACCCACGACCGCATCAACGCCGTGGCCTCGCACCAGTCGGATGGCAAGTTCACCGGCCGGGCGGGCCTGGTCTACCTGTCGCCCACGGGCCTGGCACCTTATGCCAGCTACTCGGAGTCTTTCGTTCCGACCACCACCATCGATCCCCGCACCAACAAGGCCTTCGAGCCCGAAACGGCGCGTCAGTTCGAGCTCGGGCTGCGCTATCAGCCGCCCGGCACCCGCAACACCTACAGCATGGCGGCCTTCGACCTGCGCCGGCAGAACTACATCACCAACGACATCCAGATGCAGCCCAGGCAGACGGGCGAGATCACGGTCAAGGGGCTGGAGCTGGAGGCGATCGTCGAGCCGGTGCGAGACCTCAACCTCACGCTGTCGTACGCGTGGACACCCACGGCGGAGATCACCGCCAGCAGCAACGCCGACGAGATCGGCGTCAACGCCAACGGCGTCTCCGAACACACCGGATCGCTCTGGGCAGACTACCGCTTCGGCGGCGGCTTCAAGGTCGGGCTGGGCGCGCGCTACAACGGCTCGAACCACGGCATCTCGGACGCAGCCAGCGTCAAGGTGCCGGCCTACACCCTGCTCGACGCGCTGCTGGGCTACGAGCTCGGCGCGTGGGATCTGAAGCTCAACGTCCGCAACCTCACCAACAAGACCTACTTCGCCAGTTGCGGCTACGGCTCCTGTTACTACGGCGACGTGCGAAGGGTGGTGGCCACGGCAACCTACCGCTGGTAGGGGAGAGCGGCTTTGGCGGGCCGGGCAAGGACGCACGAAAAAAAGAAACACCCGCCGCCTATCGGTAAACCTGGCCTGCCGGAGGGCATCACGGGGCTCTTCCGATTGACCCGCACAAAAAGCGGCGCGGGCGGGTGCAACAAGCAAGACCCGGCAAGGCACGCGTGCCGAAAGAGGCCGCTGCCGCCGGGTCTCGCACCCACAACCTGTCATGCCGCATCGCCTTTGGAGGCGACCTGGACTGCAAAAGCTGTGGCTGTTCGACCCGGGCTACGGTACAGCCGGGCGGCGCGCCGGCGTGTCGGACAAGTGCCCAGGCGCTTGCCAGCATTGGGCTCGAAAGACGCGGCGGCGCCGCGGCCGGGCGAGTTCGGAGCGGCCGGACGGGCGGGTTGCGCCGGTCCGGCCCAGTCTCAGCGCTTCAGCAAGCGCAGCACCCGCAGGCAGACCAGGCCGCACACGACGAACAAGGCCAGGCTCCAGAAGGCGTAGGGCACGCCCAGCAGGGAGACGGCCGCATCGGCGCAGGAGGCCATGGGGGCGAACAGCGCGGGCGCGGCGTCGTACAGGCCGAGGCCGGACATGATGCGGTCGGCCCAGGTCAGGTTGCACGAGGCATTGGCGGCCGCGATGAAGTGCTGCCACAGCGCGCTTGCCACGCCGCACAGCGCCAGCAGCAGCGCCAGCCGCGTCACCAGGCGACGCAGGCCGGCCGCCGGCACCAGCGCGCCGATCAGGGCCACCACGCCTATCAGCAGGAAGACCAGCCGCTGCAAGGTGCAGAAGGCGCAGGGCTGCATGTCGAACTGGTACTGCGACACCAGCGCCGCGCCCACCGCGCCGAAGCTCGCCAGCGCAATGCCCCACAGCAGCAGCGCGGGCCGCTCGGCCGGCGGCGCCGGCTTGTGCATCAGGCTGCGCATCTAGCTCTTCAGCTCGGCGATCAGCTCGATCTCCACGCAGGCCCCGGTGGGGATCTGGGCCACGCCGAACGCGCTGCGCGCATGGGCGCCGGCCGGCCCGAACACCTCGCCCAGCAGCTCCGAGCAGCCGTTGGTCACCAGGTGCTGCTCGGTGAAGGTGGGGGTGCTGTTGACCAGGCTCATCACCTTCACGATGCGCGCCACGCGCTCGAGGTCGCCGCCGCAAGCGGCCTGCAGGGTGCCCATCAGGTCGATGGCGATGGCCCGTGCCGCTGCTTTGCCTTCTTCGGTTGCCATCGTCAGCCCCAGTTGGCCGACCCAGGGCTTGCCGTCCTTCTTCGCGATGTGGCCCGAGATGAAGACCAGCGAGCCCGTTTGCACATAAGGCACGTAGGCCGCAGCGGGGATGGCGATGGGGGGCAATTCGATGCCAAGCGCCTTCAGGCGGGCCTGCACGGACATGGGTTTCTCCGGTCGAAATCGATACAACGGGGCATCCTACACTGGGGAATGAGCGCTTCGGGAGGCACGGTCATCGCGGCAGCGGCGCTGGCGTGGATGGCGGGTGTGGGCCTGCAATTGCAGCAGCCCGAGCTGTGGGCCGTGGGCGCCTACGGGCAGCTGGGGCTGGCGGCGTTGGGGTGTTTGGCGTCGGCGGGCGTGGCGGCGCGTCTGGCCGGCCGCCACCGTGTGGCTGGGGCCACCGCGCTGGCCAGCCTGTGTGCGGCGTGTGCGCTGCTCGGCTTTGCCTCGACTGGCTGGCGTGCCGGGGGCCGCGTGGCACAGATCCTGAGCGCCGAGCTGGAGGGCCGCGACCTGGTGTTGACGGGCCGGGTGGTGCAGATGCCGCAGATCGATGAAGACGGGCTGCGCTTCGTGTTCGACGTGGCTTCGGCGCGCACGGCCGGCGCTGGCGGCGTCGCCGTCCGCGTGCCGCCGCGGGTCTGGCTGGGCTGGTCGCGCGGCTGGCAGGAGGGGGCGCTGGTGGCCGGGCCGCCTTCGCCGCTGCGGGCCGGCGAGCGCTGGCAACTGCCGGTGCGGCTGAAGCAGCCGCATGGCGTGCTGAACCCGGGCGGCTTCGACAGCGAGCTGTGGCTGTTCGAGCAGGGCATGGGCGGGGTCGGGCAGGTGCGGGCGACGGCGCCCAGCGACCCCCAGCGGCTGTCCGGGGCGCGCTGGTGGGCGCTGGGCGAGCAGATCGAGGCGCTGCGCCAGCGGCTGCGCGACGCCATCCTGCTGCGGCCGGGCGGCGATGCACGCAGCACCGGCGTGCTGGCGGCGCTGGCGGTGGGCGACCAGTCGGCGGTCGACAGTGCCGGCTGGGACTTGTTCCGCAGCACTTCCACCGCGCACCTGGTGGTGGTCAGCGGCATGCACATCACGCTGTTTGCCTGGCTGGCCGCGGGCCTGCTGGGCTGGGCATGGCGGCGCAGCCTGCGGCTGGTGCATTGGGTGGCCACGCCGATCGCCCAGCGCTGGGGTGGCCTGCTGCTGGCCACGCTGTATGCCTTGCTGGCGGGCTGGGGTGTGCCGGCCCAGCGCACCACGCTGATGCTGGGGCTGACGGTGCTGCTGCGCGGCGCCGGGCTCAACTGGCCGGCCTCGCTGATCTGCGTGGTCGCCGGGGCGGTGGTGATCGCGGTCGACCCGTGGGCCTTGCTGCAGCCGGGTTTCTGGCTCTCGTTCGTCGCCGTGCTGATGCTGATCGCCTCCGAGCCCGCCCG
>DATHWJ010000467.1:0-2829 GCA_035460745.1 Ideonella sp.
GACGACGAAGGTGCACGAGGGCGCGGTCTCGGTCATGCCCAGGCCGGTGATGATGCGGATGCGCTCGCCGATGGTGTTCTCGGCGTGGCGGTCCAGCTTGTCCCAGACGGCCTGCGAAAGACCGGCGCCGGCGAACATGAAGGCCTGCACCTTGTCGAACAGGCGGTGCCGCAGCACCTCGTCGCCGTCCATCGCAGCGGCTATCTCCTCGAAGCCCTTGGGCACGTTGAAGTAGACCGTCGGCGAGATCTCGCGCAGGTTGCGCAGCGTCTCGGCGATGCCTCGGGGCGTCGGCTTGCCTTCGTCGATGTAGAGCGTGCCGCCGTTGTAGAGCGCGATGCCGACGTTGTGGTTGCCGCCGAAGGTGTGGTTCCACGGCAGCCAGTCGACCAGCACCGGCGGCGTCTCGGCGAGAAAGGCCAGGCACTGGCGGATCATCTGCAGGTTGGCGCAGCGCATGCGGTGCGTGTTGATCACGCCCTTGGGCTGCTTGGTCGAGCCCGAGGTGAAGAGGAAGTTGGCGATGGTGTCGGGGCCGACCGCGGCGTGCGCGGCTGCCAATGCCGCACCGGGCTGGGCGGCCAGCAGCGTGTCGAAGGCGGTCACCTCGCGGCCCTCCAGCTGGCCCTCGCTCAGCACCACCTCGACGTCGGCGCCCACCACCGCGGCGATCGCCTTGGCATAAGCCGGCGAGCTCGCGAACACCAGCCCGGGCGTCACGGTGCCGAGGATGTGGCGCAGCTTGCCATGGTCCTGCGACAGCAGCGAATAGGCGGGCGAGACCGGCACATAGGGCACGCCGGCCCACAGCGCGCCCATCGCCAGCGTCAGGTGCTCCAGGTCGTTGTCGGACAGGATGGCCACCGGCCGCTGCGCCGAGAGGCCGCGGTCGACCAGCGCCTGGCCCACGGCCTGGGCGCGCTGCAGCATCTGCGCGTAGCTGATGCGGCGCCAGTCGCCGCCGTTGTGGCGCTTGGCGACGAAGGTGCGCTCGGGCGCCTCGGCGGCCCATTGCTCCAGCGCGTCGGTCAGGCGCTCGGGAAACCAGCGCAGCGCCTCGGTGGAGCGCAGCAGCTGGCTGCCGTCCGGCCGCGTCTCCAGCGTGGCCTCGACACAGCCGCCGACGCTGGCCTGGCGGTACTTGCCCGCGCCGCTCATGACGCGCCCCCCGCCTTCACCACCTTGCCGGCACGCCCTTCGAGGAAGTCCTTCAGCCGCGCCTTCGCGTCCGGCGTGCTCTCGGCCACCGCCGCCATCAGCGACTCGGTGAACAAGCCCTCGGACTGCGACTGGTCGGCGATGCGCGGCAGCGCGTGCATCACCGCGTAGTTGGAGATCTTGGCGTTGCCGGCGATGCGCGTGGCCAGGTCCACCGCCTTGGCGAAGCCTTCGCCGTCGGCCACCGCGTACTGCGCCAGCCCGGCCTGCACGCCCTCGGCCTGGTCGTAGACGCGGCCGGTCAGCATCATGTCGCTCATGCGCGCCACCCCCATCAGGCGTGGGATGCGGGCCGAGCCGCCGCCGCCGACGAACAGGCCGCGCTGGCCCTCCGGCAGGCCGAAGTAGGTCGAGGCCTCGGCGATGCGGATGTGGCAGGCCGAGGCCAGCTCCAGCCCGCCGCCCACCACCGCGCCGTGCAGCACCGCGATCACCGGCACCCGGCCGAACTGCAGCTGGTCGAAGGCGGCATGCCACATGCGCGAGTGCACCACGCCCTCGCCGACGTCGCGCTCAACCAGCTCCGAGAGGTCCAGCCCGGCGCAGAAGTGGCTGCCCTCGCCGGTCACGATGGCCGCGCGGGTCTGCTCCGGCAGGTTGACGAAGGCGGTGTGCAGCTGCGAGATCAGCGGGTCGCTGATCGCGTTGCGCTTGGCCGGGCGGTTCAGCCGGATGTGGATCAGCGGGCCGGAGAGCTCGATGCGCAGCAGGTCGAGCTCGGCGAGCAGGCCGCTGGCGGCGGTGAAGGTGGTGGTCATGGCAGGGGTCATGGCGGTGTGTCAATTTGGTTATGTTATTTAACTAAATTGCTGCAGCATTGCGTGTCGGTATTTTCCCTAGGTCCGGCCTACCTAGTGGCACGGACACCGCAGCCCCTCTTGCATGCTGGCAATTTAGTTTTGATAATTAACCAATTCGGCTTGCAGGCGCAGGCCATGGAGAGCCCCTTGAAGACCGACGACCTGATCGCCATCGACACCCACACCCACCTGGAGGTGTCGTGCCGCAACCCCTTCGACAGCTACGGCGAGGAGTACGACCGCGCGGCGGACAAGTACTTCCGCTCGACCCGCCGCCCGACCATGGACGAGACGCTGGCCTACTACCGCGAGCGCAAGGTGGGCTTCGTGATGTTCACGGTGGACGCCGAGACCCAGATGGGCCGCCGCCGCATCCCCAACGAGGAGATCGCCGAAGCGGCCCAGGCCAACAGCGACATCATGATCGCCTTCGGCAGCGTCGATCCGCACAAGGGCAAGATGGGCGCGCGCGAGGTGCGCCGGCTGATCGAGGAGCACGGCGTCAAGGGCTTCAAGTTCCACCCCACGGTGCAGGGCTTCGAGCCCTACGACAAGATGGCCTGGCCGCTCTACGAGGTGATCGCCGAGTACAAGCTACCCGCCATCTTCCACAGCGGCCACTCCGGCATAGGCTCGGGCATGCGCTGCGGCGGCGGCCTGCGGCTGCAGAACAGCAACCCGATGCTGCTGGAGGATGTCGCCATCGACTTCCCCGACATGCAGATCGTGATCGCCCACCCGAGCTGGCCCTGGCAGGACGAAGCGATCTCGCTGGCGATGCACAAGCCCAACATCTGGATAGACCTCTCCG
>DATHWJ010000468.1:0-1607 GCA_035460745.1 Ideonella sp.
AGGCGGCAGCGGTGAGCGGGGAGCAGGTGAGGCAGTCGGGGCAGGGCCGGCGCCAGTGGCTGGGCGCGGGCGCCGGCCTGGCACTGGCCGTGTGGCTGAGGCCCGTGCTGGCCGCGCCGGCCGACGAGCTGCAGGCGGCGATCATGGCCCTCACCGCGGGCGTGGCGCCGCGGCAGGGCCGGGTCAAGCTGGACGTGGCGCCGCTGGTGGAAAACGGCAATGCCGTGCCGCTCACGGTGAGCGTCGAGAGCCCGATGACGGCGGCCGACCACGTCGCCCGCATCGCGCTGCTGAACGAGCGCAACCCCGAGCGCGACATCGCCCGCTTCAAGCTGGGGCCGCGCGCGGGCAAGGCGCTGGTGTCCACCCGCATCCGGCTGGCCACCTCGCAGCAGCTGGTGGCGCTGGCGCAGTTGAGCGACGGCAGTTGGTGGTCGCAGCGGGTCGACGTGATCGTCACGCTGGCCGCCTGCATCGAATAATGAGACGATGGCCCGCACGCTGATCACCGTACCCCCCACGGCCACGCGCGGCAGCGTGATCGAGATCCGCACGCTGATCGCCCACCCGATGGAGACCGGCCACCGCGCCGACGCCGAGGGCCGGCTGGTGCCACGCGACATCCTGAGCCGCTTCAGCTGCCGCTACAACGGCGAGCTGGTGTTCGAGGCCGAGCTGCACCCGGCCATCGCCGCCAACCCCTACCTGGTCTTCACCACGCTGGCCACCGAGAGCGGCACGCTGAGCTTCACCTGGGAGGGCGACCAGGGCTTCGCGCAGACCGAGACCGTGGCCATCGCCGTCACATGAAGCGGGCTCTCGCCTTGAGCCTGTGCCTGGCCGCGGCGGCCTGCCTGGCGGCCGAGCCCCAGCGCAGCGAGGCACCGCGCTCCGGCTTCGACTTCATGAGCCCGGCAACCCAGGCCATGCAGCGCGACGACAGCGCCAACCCCGGCATGCTGTGGGTGCAGGACGGCGCCCGGCTGTGGGAGCAGCCGGCGGGCGCCGCGCAGCGCGCCTGCGCAGCCTGCCACGACAAGGCCGCGCAGAGCATGCGCGGCGTCGCGGCCCGCTACCCGGCTTTCGACGCGCAGAGCGGGGCGCCGGTGGCCCTCGCCCAGCGCATCAACCAATGCCGCCAGACGCAGCAGCGCGCGGCGCCGTGGGCGGCCGAGAGCCAGGAGCTGCTGGCGATGGAGGCCTTCGTCGCGCTGCAATCGCGCGGGCTGCCGCTGGCCCCGCCCGCCGACCCGCGCCTGCAGCCGGCCCGCGAGCTCGGCGAGCGCCTGTACCGGCAGCGCCTGGGCCAGCTCGACCTCTCGTGCGCCCAATGCCACGACGGCCGAGCCGGCCAGCGCCTGGGGGGCAGCGTCATCCCCCAGGCCCATGCCAACGCCTACCCGGTCTACCGCCTGGAGTGGCAAACGCTGGGCTCGCTGCAGCGCCGGCTGCGCAACTGCATGAGCGGCGTGCGTGCCGAGCCCTTTGCCTACGGCGCGCCCGAGCTGGTGGCGCTGGAGCTCTACCTCAATGCGCGCGACGCGGCCGCGGCCCAGGCCAACCGCAGCGCGGCGCTGGCGATGGAGGCGCCGGGCGTGCGGCCCTGA
>DATHWJ010000469.1:0-5590 GCA_035460745.1 Ideonella sp.
AGCTGGTCGATGTCCATCGCCATGTTCTGGCGCGCTTCTTCGTCGGCCACGCTGATCTCGGCCTCCAGCCGCAGGCGGGCCAGCGGGGTGCGAAGGTCGTGCGAGATGCCGGCCAGCATCACCGCGCGCTCCTCCTCGACATTGGCGAGCTCGCGCGCCATGCGGTTGAAGCCGATGTTGACGGCGCGGATCTCGCTGGTCAGCGTGGTCTCGTCCAGGCGCGAGTCGAACTCGCCCTCGCGCACCCGGCTGGCGGCCATCGAGAGGGCTTTCAGCGGCTGGTTGATCAGGCGCGCGATGGTGACCGAGCCGAGGATGGTGGCGACCAGCGCGATGCCGACCCAGACGAACCAGGTGCCGGGTGTCAGCGGCTCCAGCCGCGCGTACTCGGCCTGCAGCCAGTAGGGGTCGCGCTCGATGTTGAAGCCGACCCAGAGCGCCTGCTGGCCGTTGACGGTGCGTGCGACGATGGTCGATTCGCCCAGCCGCGAGCGCAGGTCATTGGCCACCAGCCGCGTGAAGCGGTCGGTCTCGAAGGGCTCCCACTTGTCGCCCGGCTCGCGCGGCCGCACCTTGACGGCCTCCTCGTCGCTCATGGTCTTGACCACGGCGATGCGGTTGATGCCGTCGGAGAAGCGCAGCGCAGCGCGCGACAGGTTGACCAGGCTGGCGATCTGCTGCGCGGCCTGCACGGCGCGCGGCTCGAACTCGAGCTGGCGCAGCGTCTGCACCCACGCGAGGATGCCGCCGCCGAGCAGGATGGCGAGCAGGAAGAAGGTGCGCCAAAGCAGGTTCAGCGAAAAGGGAGGGCGTTTCATCGGCCCGATGCCCCCTCAAAGCCGGGGCGGGTAGACACGGGCACTGCGCTGTACTCGATGGGCGTCAGGCCGTCTCGCTGGGCACGAACACGTAGCCAACGCCCCACACGGTCTGGATGTAGCGCGGGTTCGACGGGTCGGGCTCGAGCATCTTGCGCAGGCGCGAGATCTGCACGTCGAGGCTGCGGTCGAAGGGCTCGAACTCGCGGCCGCGTGCGAGCTGCGCGAGCTTGTCGCGCGAGAGCGGCTGGCGCGGGTGGCGCACCAGGGCCTTGAGCATCGAGAACTCGCCGGTGGTCAGCGTGATCTGCTCGCCCTCGCGCGTCAGCCGGCGCAGCGAGAGGTCGAACTCGAAGGGGCCGAAGTTGACGACCTGAGCCTCCTTGGCCGGCGCACCGGGGGCTTCCTGCGCGGGGCGGCGGCGCAGCACCGCGTGCACGCGGGCCAGCAGCTCGCGCGGGTTGAAGGGCTTGGGCAAGTAGTCGTCGGCGCCCACCTCGAGGCCGACGATGCGGTCCACGTCCTCGACCTTGGCGGTCAGCATGATGATGGGGGTCGGGTCGCCGGCGGCGCGCAGCCGGCGGCAGATCGACAGGCCGTCTTCGCCCGGCAGCATCAGATCGAGCACGATCAGGTCGATGGTTTCGCGGGTGAGCAGGCGGTTGAGGGCTTTGGCGTCCTCGGCGAGCAGGACATCAAAGCCCTCTTGCGTCAGGTAGCGGCGCAGCAGATCGCGGATGCGGGCATCGTCATCGACGACGACGATGCGATCCTGGCGAGCGGGGCCATTGGTGGTCATGACGGATCCTGAATTTGTAACAACGAGGATTGTGCAGGGCCAAAAACGTGATTTTCTGGGCTTTGACCCTCTGTTACAACTGTTGCCCCACTCTGGACAGTAAATGTCATCAACTGTCATCGCGATGTGAACGGGCAGCGTTGTGCCGCCCATGACTACCTTTTCAAGCATGCCCACTTCTCCACTTTCTTCTTCGTCGCGCGGCCGCGCCCGTGCCCTGCGCTGGCTGCTGCCGGCCGGCTTGCTGGCCGTGCAGGCGGCCGGCTTTGCGCAGGCGCTCCCGCCGCCCGAGGGTGTGCTGACGCTGAGCGCCAGCGCCACCGTCGAGGTGCCCAAGGACTGGATGAGCGTGGCCTTCGGCGTCACCCGCGAGGGCAACGACGCCGGCGCGGTGCAGACGCAGCTCAAGCAGGCGGTCGATGCCGCGCTGGCCGAGGCCCGCCGCATCGCCAAGCCCGGCCAGGTGGAAGTCAAGACCGGCTCCTTCTCCATCTACCCGCGCTACAGCCAGAAGGGCACGATGAACGGCTGGCAAGGCTCGACCGAGCTGCTGGTCGAGGGCCGCGACATGGACGCGATCGCCCAGCTCAGCGGCCGCATCGCCAGCATGACGATCAGCCGCGTCGGCTACGGCCTGTCGCGCGAAGCGCGCGAAAAGGTCGAGGGCGAGGTCAGCGCGCAGGCGATCGTGCGCTTTCGCGCCCGGGCCGCGGAGCTGGCCAAGCAGTTCGGCTACGGCGGCTATGCGCTGCGCGAGGTCAACGTCTCGGCCGAGCAGTCGGGCGAGATGCAGCCTCGGGCGCGCGACATGATGATGATGGCCAAGGCGGGCGGGCCCGAGGCGCTGCCGGTGGAAGCCGGCAAGGGCACGGTGACGGCCACCGTCAACGGCAGCATCCAGATGAAGTGAGCTTGGCGCCGCCGCGCCCGGCCGGGCGCGGCGCCGGCAGGGTTGGCCATCGGTGGTTAAAGTCCTTCGTGCGCACGCGCCGCGTCGCCACGAACCGCACTGAAAGACCCACCGCATGAGCCTCGCCGCACAACCCCGCCTGCATGACGTGCAATGCCTGGACAGCCGCGGGCTGCACCGCATGGCCTATGCCGAGTGGGGCGACGCGGACAACCCGCGCGTGCTGGTCTGCGTGCACGGCCTCTCGCGCCAGGGCCGCGATTTCGACACCTTCGCCGCCGCAATGGCCGGCGAGTACCGCGTGGTCTGCCCCGACGTGGTCGGGCGCGGCCGCTCCGACTGGCTGAGCGACCCCATGGGCTACGCCGTGCCGGCCTACGTGGCTGACATGGTGACGCTGCTGGCGCGGCTGGACGCAGCCGAGCTGCACTGGGTGGGCACCTCGATGGGCGGCCTGATCGGCATGGGCGTGGCCTCGCTGCCCAACTCGCCGGTCCGCAAGCTCGTGCTCAACGACGTCGGCCCCAAGATCGAGTACGCCTCGCTGCTGCGCATAGGCAGCTACCTCGGCCTGCCCGCGCACTGGGCGAGCGAGGACGAAGCGGCCGACGCGCTGTGGGCCATCTCGCAGGGCTTCGGCCCGCACACCCGCGAGCAGTGGCTGGCGCTCACGCGGCCGCAGCTCAAGCCCGACGGTACCGGCTTCAAGCCGCACTACGACCCCGCGATCGCCCAGGCCTTCAAGGCCGTGACGCCCGAGCTGGCCGCGGCCGGCGAGGCCGGCCTCTGGTATGCCTACGACCGCATCGCCTGCCCGACGCTGCTGCTGCGCGGCGAGCACTCCGACCTGCTGTCGCCCGAGACGGCGGCGGCGATGACGCAGCGCGGCCCGCGCGCCCGGCTGCACGAGGTGGCCGGCGTCGGCCATGCGCCCATGCTGGTGCAGCCCGAGCAGGTGCAGGCGGTGCGGGAGTTCTTGCTCTCGCCATGAAAAGCCGTGCCGAGAGCGAAGCGCAGGCCGCGCCCATCGTGGCGCTGGCCGGCGACCTGACGACGGCCTCGCCGGCCCATGCCGCCGGCGCCGACCCCCACGCCGACGGCGCGCTGGCGCTGGAACGCGCGCGCGCCTTTGCCGAGCCGCTGCTGTCCGGCCGGCCGCTGGCGACCGGCGAGGACGCCTTCGAGCACGCCTCGGGCGTGGCCGGGCTGCTCAGGAGCATAGGCGCGGCGCCGGCGCTGCAGGCGGCGGCCTACCTGGTCTACGCCGGCGACTTCCTGCAGCGCCCCGAGGAGGTGGTGGAAAAGGCCTTCGGCCCCTCGTACGCCAGCCTGGTGACGCTGACGCGCAAGCTGGTGCAGATCCAGCGCGCGGCGCGCGAGGCGCAGGTGCAGCAGGGCCTGCAGGCGCAGCAGACCGAGCGGGTGCGCAAGATGCTGCTGGCGTTTTCGCGCGACCTGCGGGTGGTGCTGCTGCGGCTGGCCTCGCGGCTGCAGACGCTGCGCTGGTACGCCGCCAGCAAGACGGCCTGCCCCGAGGCGCTGGCGGCCGAGTCGCGCCAGGTCTTTGCGCCGCTGGCCAACCGGCTGGGCATCTGGCAGATCAAGTGGGAGCTGGAGGACTACGCCTTCCGCTTCCTGCAGCCCGACGAGTACAAGCGCGTCGCGGGGCTGCTGGACGAAAAGCGCGTCGAGCGCGAAGCCAGCGTGGAGGCCGTGCGCCGCCAGCTCGCCGACGACCTGGCCGGCGCCGGCATCGCGGCGCGCGTGCAGGGCCGGCCCAAGCACCTCTACAGCATCTGGAAGAAGATGCAGGGCAAGCAGCTCGACTTCGGCCGCGTCTTCGACGTGCGCGCGCTGCGCGTGGTGGTGGCCGACGTGCCGGCCTGCTACACCGTGCTGAGCCGGGTGCACGAGCGCTACCGGCCGGTGGCCGGCGAGTTCGACGACTACATCGCCCGCCCCAAGGCCAACGGCTACCGCTCGCTGCACACCGTGGTGCTGGGCGACGACGACCGGCCCATCGAGATCCAGATCCGCACCGAGGCCATGCACGAGCATGCCGAGCACGGTGTCGCCGCGCACTGGGCCTACAAGGAGGCGGGTGCCAAGGGCTACGCCGGCGTCAGCGCGGCGGGCGATTTCGAGGAGCGGGTGGCCGAAGCGCGCAAGGCGGTGCTGCGCCAGTTGCTGGCCTGGGAGCGCGACTTCGTCGAGCAGGGCGCAGCCGGGCAGGGCGGCGGCGAGAAGGGCCCGGCCTTCGACGACCGCATCTACGTCTTCACCCCGCAGGCCACCGTGATCGAGCTGGTAGCGGGCGCGACGCCGGTGGACTTCGCCTACTCGCTGCACACCGACCTGGGCCACCGTTGCCGCGGCGCCAAGGTGGACGGCGCGATGGTGACGCTGAACACCCCGCTGGCCAACGGCCAGACCGTCGAGGTGATCGCCGCCAAGGAGGGTGGGCCCTCGCTGGACTGGCTGAACGCCGAGCTCGGCTACCTCAAGAGCCCGCGCTCCAAGTCCAAGGTGCGGGCCTGGTTCAACGCGCTGGCGCAGGCCAGCACCATCGCACGCGGCCGCGAGCTGGTGGAAAAGCTGCTGCAGCGCGAAGGCCGCACCTCGCTCAAGCTGGTCGACCTGGCCAGCCAGCTCGGCTTTCGCGATGCCGACGCGCTGTTCGAGGTGATAGGCAAGGACGAATACTCGCTGCGCAACATCGAGCAGCTGCTGCGCCCGCCCGAGCCGGCACCCACGCCCGACGAGATCGCGCTGCTGCGGCGCTCCAAGGCCTCGGACGACTCGGCGCGCGGCGGCGTGCTGGTGGTGGGCGTCGAGTCCTTGCTGACCAGCCTGGCGCGCTGCTGCCGGCCGGCGCCGCCGGATGCCATCGGCGGCTTCGTGACCCGCGGCAAGGGCGTGGCGGTGCACCGGCGCGAGTGCTCCAACTTCCGCAACATGGCGTCGCGCGACCCGGAGCGCGTGATCCCGGTGGCCTGGGGCGCACCGCCCAAGGACCGCGACGCCGCCTACCCGGTGGACGTGGTGGTGGAGGCCAGCGACCGC
>DATHWJ010000470.1:0-8550 GCA_035460745.1 Ideonella sp.
GCACGTAGGCCGGCTGGCGCTGGCCGTGCAGCACGTCTTCATAGGCGCTGCGCAGCGCGTGCGCGACCAGCTTGTCGCGCACGTAGCGGCCGTTGACGTAGGCGTACTGGTGGTCGGGCCGGGCGCGGGCGGATTCGGGCAGGCCGGCGCGGCCCAGCACCCGCATCGGGCCAGCGGCATGCTGGACTTCGCGGCTGGCGGCGACGAACTCGGCGCCCAGCACGTCGGCCATGCGCTGCTCGTGGGTGGCGCGGCGCCACTGTTCGACCAGCTTGCCTTCGTGCCAGATGGCGAAACCCACGTCGGGCCGCGCCAGCGCGTGGCGACGCACGGCCTCGGTGGCGTGGGCCAGCTCGGTGGTTTCGCTCTTCAGGAACTTGCGCCGCGCCGGCGTGCTGAAGAAGAGCTCGCGCACCTCGATGCTGGTGCCTTGCGCGCGGGCGGCCGGCTGCAGCTCGCCGCTGCGCGCGTCCAGCCGCTGGGCGTGGGCCGCGTCGGCAGTGCGGCTGACGATGGAGAGGTCGGAGACCGAGGCGATGGCCGCCAGCGCCTCGCCGCGAAAACCCATCGTGGACACGCCCTCGAGGTCGGCCAGCGAGCCAATCTTGCTGGTGGCGTGGCGGCGCAGCGCGAGCGGCAGCTCCTCGGGCGGGATGCCGCCGCCGTCGTCTTCCACCACGATGGAGCGCACGCCGCCGGCCATCAGCCGCACGGTGATCTGCGTGGCGCCGGCGTCCAGCGCGTTGTCCACCAGCTCGCGCACCACCGAGGCGGGCCGCTCCACCACCTCGCCCGCGGCGATCTGGCTGACCAGCTCGTCGGGCAGTTCACGGATGGGGCGGCGCGGCGGGGCCGAGGGCAGGGCACTCATGGCAGGATTGTAGGGAGTCGGGTGAAGCCCCCTGGGCGCGGGCGGTGGCCGCGGCGGGCAAAACCCAGTGCCCCAGGGTTGACCCGAAGATAATCCCCCGCATGGACTTCCTCATGCTCCTGGCCGACTTCATCCTGCACGTCGACCGGCACCTCGCCAGCTTCGTCGCGCAATACGGCACCTGGGTCTACGCGCTGCTGTTCCTGATCGTCTTCGTCGAGACCGGGGTGGTGGTGATGCCCTTCCTGCCGGGCGACTCGCTGCTCTTCGTCGTCGGCGCGATGTGCGGCGCCGGGCTGATGAACCTGCCGCTGGCGATGGCCTTGCTGTTTGCCGCCGCGGTGCTGGGCGACCAGATGAACTACAGCATAGGGCGCCATTTCGGGCCCCGGGTGTTCCAGTGGGAGAGCTCGCGCTTCTTCAACAAGAACGCCTTCAACCAGGCCCATGCGTTCTACGAGCGCTACGGCGGCGTCACCATCATCCTGGCGCGCTTCATGCCGTTCATCCGCACCTTTGCGCCCTTCGTGGCCGGCGTCGCGGCGATGGGCCGCGGCAAGTTCAGCCTCTACAACGTCGCCGGCGGCGCCTTGTGGGTGGTCGGGCTGGTGATGGCGGGCTACCTGTTCGGCAACGTGCCCTGGGTGCAGCAGAACCTCGAAAAGATCATCTGGGCGATGATCATCATCCCGGGCCTGATCGCCATCTTCGGCGCCTGGCGCGCCCGCCGCGCGGCTGCGGCAACCTGAAACGCCGGTACTTCAGCGCTCGCGTGGCGTCACGCGGCTGTCGAGCGATGGTGGCTGGTAGTCCGGCACGAAGCGGCAGCCCTTGCCGAACTTCGCCTCCAGCCCCTTGCAGCGCTGGGCGACGGCGGCCGGGGTCGGCTTTTCGCCTTTTTCCACCCAGGCCAGCAACGCGTCCACCAGGGCCGGGTACTCGGGGTCGCTGAGGTAGCTGTGTTCGGCTTCGTCGGTGAAGGTCTGCACCAGCTTCGCGCCGTTGCCGGCCTTCTCCATGGTCTCGCGGAAAGTGTGGTCCATCTCGACGAAGGCGGTCGGGTCGTTGATGGCGTGGGTGGTGAGCACCGGCACGGCGATGCGGCCGTTGGGGTCGGTGTCTTCGGCGAAGGCGGCCAGCGCGGCGGCGTCGGGCTTGTAGCGCAGCACGCGTTCGTTCAGGTCGGCCGGCGGGCCGCTGTACCTGGCGCCGATGTTGCCGAAGGGGTTGGCACCGCCGGTGCGCTTGGAGACGATGTCCTGGAAGTGCCAGGTGCCCCAGTTGAGATGCGCCACCAGCGTGCGCTCGGGCAGCTTGGCCTGCTGCACCAGGGTGGCCAGGCGCTGCTGCTGCTCGGGGCTGCGCGCTTCGGGCTTGCTGGCGATGCCGGTGCAGTCGTCGATGCGCCTGGCGAGCTCGGCGCGGGTCAGGGGGCTGCCGGGCGGCAGGCCTTGCCACAGCGGGTAGGCGGGCTCGTCGGGCTTGGGGTGGTTGTTGCACAAGGCCTGGTAGACCACGCGCAGGTCGAGCCGGAAGTCGTAGGCCTTGCTGCCGCCGGCCAGCACGCCGCTGGTCAGCAGCACGCCGTCGTAGCTCTTGGGGAACATCTCGGCGCCCTTGGCGGCGACGCTGGCGCCCCAGCTCTGGCCGTGCAGCACGGTGCGCTTGGGGGCGCCGACGAGGTGGGTGAAGATGCTGCGCAGCCGCTCGGTGTCCTCGGCCGCCGAGCGCACCGCCACGCCGCCCTGGCGGAAGGTGGAGCCGGCCCAGGCGTGGCCGGCCTTGACCATGATGGACCAGCGCTTCAGGTCTTCGGCGCTGCGCTCGGCCTTGGGCGGGCCCAGTTCGGGGCCGCCATGCGAGTGCAGTATCAGCACGCCGCTCCAGGGCTTGGGCACGGCGATCCACCAGTAGGCGCCGGCGGCGTCCTGGCCGGTGAGGCAGCGGGTGAGGGCTGGCAGGCCTTCGGGGCAGGCGGCGTCGGGGGCGCCCGGCGCTGCGGCGACGGCCTGTGTGGCGCCTGCCGGCGTGGCGGCGTGCAGCGGCGCGGCCAGGCCGGCGCAGGCAGCGCTCAGCGCGAGGAGGGTGGACTTGAACATCGTGCGCTCCGGCGGCGACTGAAAGGCCACGATGTTTGCGCAGATCGGGCCGCGGTGCATACGCGGTTGCACGCACGCGCCGCCCAGGGTTCTCCCGGGTTGCGTCCCCGAGCTGCCGGGGCGGTTCAGTGCATCAGGTCTTCGACCCCGGCCGTCGCCAGGCGGTGGTCGGGCAGGTGGGCTTGCAGCCACGCGAGGTCGAGCTGCAGGTGGGCCAGCAGCGGCGCCTGTGTCAGGCGCAGGCCGTAGTCCACCGGCTCGCCGCGCTCGTGGCAATCGGCCACCACGCTGGCCAGGCGCAGCACCGCGCCCAGGCGGCAGAAGGGCCGCGCGGCGAGCGGGTCGGTGGCGGCGCCGAAGGCGTTCACCAGCACCTGCGGGAAGTGCCAGTGGCGGGCCAGCTCGGCCGTCACCTCGGGGTGGTTGCAGCCCATCAGCGAGGTCTCGAAGTAGATACGGCTGTCCAGGTCCACCGCGTGGCGCTCGGCCAGCAGGGTGTTGGCAGGGTCCACCATCAGCATCAGGATCTGGCCGGTGCGCAGCATCAGGCCGCCCAGGTAGGCGGTGTCTTCGTCCACGTCCAGCATGCGGGCGATAGGCTGGGCGTAGGCCGCCACCGCGAGCGTGCCGCGCCAGAACTCCAGCCGGTCGAAGCCGCGCAGCTTGGGGAAGGCGCCGGCCATGCAGGCCGACAGCGTCAGGTCGCGCATCGAGCGCAGGCCCAGCATCGCCGAGGCGTCGCGCAGCGAGCTGATGGCGTGGGTGGGCGAGTAGCGCGCCGAGTTGGCCAGCCGCAGCACCTTGGCCGCCAGCGCCTGGTCGCGCCCTATCAGGCCGGCCAGCTCGGCCAGCGAGAGGTCGTCGCGCTCGAAGGAGCGCAGCAGCTTGACGGCCACCTCGGGCATTGCGGGCAGGGTGCTGGCCTTGTCGACGAAGGGGGCGATGTGAGCATGGGGGGCGGTGGTCACAAGCGGTTCTCCGGACAAGGGGGCTTGCAGGTTTTCGGGCCGGCGGGTTCGAACTTGAGCGCGGCCGGGCCGATGCCAGGCTCTCAGTCGGCCGCGCCCGGCGCCTGGGCCAGCGCTTCGTAGCAGGCCCGCACCGGGCCGGGCAGGCCCGCCAGCGGGTCGGCGGCCGGCGCGAGCCCACTGCCGCCGGCGGCGGCGCGCTGTGCGCCGCACAGCCGCGAGGCCAGGTGGTGGCCGGCGTGCAGCAGCAGCACCGGCGTGGGTGAGTCCGGCGCCAGGCCGCGCCGCGCCACGTCGGCGGCGACACGGGTCAGGCCGTCGGTCAACTGCCATTGACGGGCGATGCAGCCGAACAGCCGGTCGCGGCGCAGGCCCAGCGCCGCGACGAAGGCCGGCTCGGTGCTCCAGGGCGTGCTGCCTTCGACGCCGTCCATCGCCCGCAGCCCGGCAGACCAGGCGGCGTTGTGCACCAGGCCCAGCAGGTAGCCCTCGAAAGGGTCCAGCGCCAGCGCCTGGGCGAGGGCCGCGCAGAGCTGCGACTTCTTGTCGGTGTGCTCCCACAGCCGCTGCGCGCTGGCCGCGGGCCTGCCGCCGGGCGACCCGATCAGGGGCTTGAGCACCGCACGGGCGATGGCCTGGCGCAGGCCATCGACGCCCAGCACGCGAATGGCCGGCTCGATGGCCACCAACGGCTCGCCGCGGCGGTAGCAGGGGCTGTTGGCCATGCGCACGACCTCGGCCACCAGCGTCAGGTCGCGCGACACCTGCTCCGACAACTCCGGCAGCGAGACCGTCTCGCCGCGCAGGCGCGACAGCAGCCTGGGCACCACGGCGGCGGAGCGGGGCAGCAGGCTGGCGCCGTTGCCGGACTCGGCATCGGCGAGCAGGCGGTCCAGCCGCTGCAGCGCCTGGCGCTCACGCTCGGCCGGGGGCGTGCGGGCCGCTGCCGCGCTGCCCAGCAGCCAGGCGAAGAAGGCGGGGTCGTCGAGGGCGGGGGTGGCGAGTTGCCGCAGTGCGGCCAGTGGGTCCGGGGGCTGCGGCGCGGAGCCGCTCCCGCTGGCGGTAGGCAGCCGCAACACGGCCGGCGCCTTGTGCACGGGTGCGGATGCCGGTGTTGGTTGTGCCCCGATGAGGCGGAGAAGCCAGACTTTCATGTGCCATCGACCTCTGGGGCATGGGCTGGGCCGGCCGTCGATGGAACCCCGACTTGCGGCCTGGCGCTGTGACGGCGTCATGCAAGGATCTGCGTAGCGCCGCGGTTTATTCGGGCGGCGCCGGCAGAACTTGAGGGTCCCCTTCGCGGTGCCCGGCGGGCCTTGGCCGGCCGTCTTTGCGATCAAGCTGCGCCGCGGCCTGCCGAAAAGACGTCATGGAGCTGCGCTCCCCGCCTGGCGGGGCGGTGTGCCTCGGGGTCCGCGATGGCCCCCTTCCCAGCCGCCGCTCACCCACACCACACTCCCCGGAGGCTCGTCCATGCTCCAACTGAACTCACTCAGCATTGCCAAGAAACTGGGCCTGGTCATCGGCAGTGCCTTGTTGGGCATTGTGGTGCTGGCCGCCGTCTTCCTGGCCTCGGAGCGCAAGCTCATCCTGGACGAACGCACCGGCAGCGTGCGCCAGACCGTCGAGGTCGCCCACGGCCTCGTGGTGCACTTCCACGACCAGGTGAGCAAGGGCACGCTGAGCGAGGCCGAAGGCAAGCAGCGCGCGATGGCCGCCCTCAAGGCCCTGCGCTACAGCGGCAGCGAGTATTTCTGGATCAACGACATGCAGCCCAGAATGGTGATGCATGCCATCAAGCCCGAGCTCGACGGCAAGGAGTTGTCCGAGAACAAGGACCCCACCGGCAAGCACCTGTTCATGGAGTTCGTCAACACCGTCAAGGCCAGCGGCGCCGGCTTCGTCTTCTACATGTGGCCCAAGCCCGGCAGCGAGCAGCCGGTGCAGAAGGTGTCCTACGTCAAGGGCTTCGCGCCCTGGGGCTGGGTCATAGGCTCCGGGGTCTACATCGACACGGTCGATGCGACGATCGCCGGGCGCATCGTCGGCATCGCAGCCGGCGCGCTGCTGCTGGCGGGCGGGCTGCTGGCCGTCGGCCTGGTGGTGGCGCGCAGCCTGCTGCGCCAGCTCGGCGGCGAGCCGGCCTACGCGACGAAGATCACGCACCAGATCGCCGCCGGCGACCTGACGGTGGAGATCGCGCTCAAGCGCGGCGACGAATCCAGCCTGCTGCACGCGATCAAGTCGATGCGCGACGGCTTCGTCGGCATCGTGGGGCGGGTCCGCGAGGGCTCCGAGTCGGTGGCGACCGCCAGCTCCGAGATCGCACAGGGCAACCTGGACCTGAGCCAGCGCACCGAGCAGCAGGCCTCGGCGCTGGAGGAAACGTCTGCCTCGATGGAGCAGCTCAGCTCCACCGTCAAGCAGAACGCCGACAACGCCAGGCAGGCGAACCAGCTCGCACAGGGCGCCTCCACCGTCGCGGTGGCGGGCGGCGAGATCGTCGGCGACGTGGTCGAGACCATGAAGGGCATCAACGCCAGCTCGCGCAAGATCTCCGACATCATCGGCGTGATCGACGGCATCGCCTTCCAGACCAACATCCTCGCGCTCAATGCGGCGGTGGAGGCGGCGCGGGCCGGCGAGCAGGGGCGCGGCTTCGCCGTGGTGGCCACCGAGGTGCGCAGCCTGGCGGGCCGCTCGGCCGAAGCCGCCAAGGAGATCAAGAAGCTCATCAACGACAGCGTGCAGCGTGTCGAGAAGGGCACTGCGCTGGTCGATCAGGCGGGGGTCACGATGAGCGAGGTGGTCAGCTCCATCAAGCGTGTCACCGACATCATGGGCGAGATCAGCGCCGCCAGCGTCGAGCAGAGCCAGGGCGTGGCCCAGGTGGGAGCCGCCGTCACCCAGATGGACCAGGCCACGCAGCAGAACGCAGCGCTGGTCGAACAGAGCGCCGCGGCGGCGGACAGCCTGAAGCTTCAGGCACGACAGCTCGTGCAGGTGGTCTCGGTCTTCAAGCTGGCCTGACGCAGGCGCAGGCCTGCAGCCGGCGGCTCAGGGCGTGGCGCCGAGGCGGTGCTGCGCCGGACCCGCCAGCAGCGGCGTCGCCCGCCCCGCCACCCAGGCCTCGTGCCCCGCGCCGTAGTAGGGCGACATCGGGTGGCCGCTTTGCCCGCCGGGCATGGACAGCGTCGCCTGCTCCTCGTGGCCGGGCGACACGACCAGCCGCTGCGACTGGCCGAAGGCCGGCTGGGCCACGTGGGGCAGGTTGGCGTCGCCGCTCTGCGGCCGCTGCGGCATGTCCAGCCAGCGTGCCAGCACCGGCACGGCGCGCGACAGCACGTGCTGGATGCGCGAGCTGTTGGCCTCGCCCCAGGCGGCTTGCGCCAGCGGCCGCCGGCCGTCCTGCGTCATCTCCTGGACGGCAGCGTCGACCTGGGCCAGCAGCAGCGCGTCCCAGCTCGCAAAGGCGGGCGGCAGCAGGTGGGCAGGGCGCTGGTCCAGCGCCTGGGTGGCCGGGTACTCGAACATGTTGCGCCAGGGCATGCGGCGTTTCGGGTCGGCCTGCATGGGGCCCAGCAGCGGTGTGCTCCAGGCGGCCCAGAGCTGGTCCAGCGTCTTCAGCCGCACGGCGCGGGCCAGCCGGTAGCCGGCCTGGTCGGCATCGGCGCGTCCATTCCACTGGGCCAGCAGCTCGGCCACCGGCGCATGACGCGGGCTGCGGGCCGCCACAGTGGCGATGCGCCTGGCCCAGGCCTGCATGAAGCGTGCTTCGTCGTCATGGTGGAGGGCGCCGAGCCGGGCTTCGTCGAAACGCGGCGTCTCGCCCAGGCGGTCGCGGATCTGCTGCGCGCGGGCACCGAGGTCGAAGCCGCCGTCGCCTATCAGCGCGCCGCCGGCCGCGCCGCCGAGCTGGCGGTTGTTGGCGGTCCAGAGCTGGCCATTGGCGGGGTCGGCGAGCCGCGGGTAGTCGGCCGGTGCCAGCCAGCCGTGCGGCGGCGTGTCCGGCGGCTGGAAGCGGGCGTGGCGCTGCGCCATCGCCGGCTCGGCCCAGAGCTTGCCGGCGATGGTCCAGGCGATGTGGCCGCTGCGGTCGGCGATCACGATGTTCTGGTGCGGCATGCCGGAGCGCTGCGCAATGGCAGTGGCCTCCTCCACGCTGCGGGCCTGCAGCAGGCCGTCCAGCGCCAGGTTGAAGGCCTCGCCCTGGTGGGCGATCCAGCGCAGCGCGTAGGCCTGGCCGTCGTGCTGCCGGACGACGGGCGCGCTGTCGAGAGCCTGCACGGCCAGCGTGACCGCCTCACCGCCCTTGACCTCGATGCGCTCGTCCACTTGGTGCAGGGTGCCGGCGGCGACCTCCTTGGGCAGCTTGATCCAGTCGAACCATTGCCCGTAGGCGTTGGTGAAGCCCCAGGCCACCGCGCCGTTGGAGCCGACCACGATGGCGGGCAGGCCGGGCAGCGCCACGGCCGGCGTCTGGCTGCCGTCCAGCGCCGCGTCCCAGCGGCCACCGGCTGGATCCAGCCAGGCGTACAAGGCGTCGCCGGCGCGCTCGCGCAGCAGCGCGCGCTCGAAGCCGGCCTCGACGCCGCTGCCCTGCAGCATCCAG
>DATHWJ010000471.1:0-1862 GCA_035460745.1 Ideonella sp.
TCCAGGCGCGGCGCGCCTCGGCCAGGCCAGCGGCGGTCCCCACGCCCAAACCCACGACACTGCAGGCCGAAACCCTGCCCGAGCTGGGTATACGCCAGGGCACGCCAGCGACCAACGACAACGACTGGGAAACCTTTTGAAGCAGCGCACTCCAGCGCATTGCCTTTTCAGCCGATAACACGGCGAGCACCGACAACGCGCCCTGGCCCCCCGGCCGGCCCAAGACTCTCACCGAAGGAAACCTCATGGAAATGACGACCGAAGCCCCGACCGCGACCCGCAGCAGCGTCCCGATGGCTTCCAGCCGCGCCGGCAGCGCCGCCCCCAAGAGCGGCAGCACCGGCGGTGCAGCCCAGGGCGAATACCTCAGCTTCCGCCTCGGCGGCGAGGAATACGGCATCGACATCCTGCGCGTGCAGGAGATCCGCTCCTACGAGCAGCCGACCCGCATCGCGAACTCGCCCGCCTTCCTGAAGGGCGTGGTGAACCTGCGCGGCGTGATCGTCCCCATCATCGACCTGCGCGTGAAGCTCAACTGCGACGCGGCCGAGTTCAACGACTTCACCGTCGTGATCGTGCTGAACATCAAGGGCCGCGTCGTCGGCGCGGTGGTCGACTCGGTCTCGGACGTGCTGGCCCTGGGCGGCGACGCGATCAAGCCGGCCCCGGCGATGAACGCACAAGTGGACATGTCCTTCATCACCGGCATCGCCAATGTCGGCGAGCGCATGCTGATCCTGATGGACATCCAGCAGCTGATGAGCTCCAGCGACATGGGCCTGATCGAATCCGTCTGATCCCGCTTCGCCTCAACAAAAAGGGCGCCACGGCGCCCTTTTTGTCTTGTGTCTTCCGATCGCCTCAGCGCAGCGGCGACAGCTGCCGCAAGGTACGCACCGCGCCCTCGCCGATGGAAGCGCCAAAACGCTTGGCCAGCCGCTCGGCGACGTTTTCTTGCGGCGTGTAGTCGATCACCTCCTCGGCGTGGATCACCTCGCGGGCCACGAAGTCGAGGTTGCCGAACTTGTCGGCCAGGCCTTGCTTGACGGCGTCCTCGCCGTTCCAGAACAGGCCCGAGAAGGTGTCCGGCGTCTCCTTCAGACGAGCGCCGCGGCCCTCCTTGACCACCTTGATGAACTGCTGGTGGATCTGCTCGATCATGGCCTTGGCGAGCGCGGTCTGGCGCTCGTTCTGCGGCGAGAAGGGGTCCAGCATGCCCTTGTTCTCGCCGGCGGTGAGCAGGCGGCGCTCTATGCCCAGCTTGTCCATCAGGCCGGTGAAGCCGAAGCCGTCCATCAGCACGCCGATGGAGCCGACGATGCTGGCCTTGTCGACGTAGATCTCGTCGGCCGCGACGGCGATGTAGTAGGCGCCCGAGGCGCACATCTCCTCGACCACCGCATAGACCTTCTTCTTGTGCAGCCGCTTCAGGCGGCGGATCTCGTCGTTGACGATGCCGGCCTGCACCGGGCTGCCGCCGGGCGAGTTGATGCGCAGCACCACGGCCTGGGCGCCGTCGTCCTCGAAGGCGTTCTTCAGCGACGAGACCAGGTTTTCGGCGCTCGCCTCGGCATCGACCGCGATCTCGCCGCGCACTTCGACCAGCGCGGTGTGCGGCCCGGCCGGTGAGTTGGGGTGGCCGCTGTGCTGGCTGAACAGCGCCCAGGCGACTGCCAGGAACAGGCCGAACCAGGCCAGCCGCAAGACCAGCTTCCAGCGCCGCTCGCTGCGGCGGTCGCGCAGCAGCTCGACCGAGACCTGGCGCATCAGCGTCTCGAAGCTGGGCGACGGCACCGGGCCGGCCGGGGCGGCGGGCGCGGGCGAGGCCATCACCGGCGGCGGCGGAGGGGGCGGCGGCGCGG
>DATHWJ010000472.1:0-8794 GCA_035460745.1 Ideonella sp.
CGCGTTGGCCGCCTGGCCCGCGCCGCCCGCGCCGCCGCTGCCGCCCGGCGAACTGCCGGGTGTGCCGGCGGTGCCGGCGGTGCCGACATCGTTCACCGTGGTGGCCCAGGCCTGCTGGATCGCCGCCGAAAGCAGCAGCGGCACCAGCACGGCGCCCATGGCGAGGGAGCGGTTCATCCGACGGTGACCGGGGGTGCGGGTGCGGCGTGACATGGTGGCGGCTTTCGGCAGGGGTGCCGGCGCCAGGGCCTGTGACGGTGGTCCGCGGCTTCTTGCGTCAGCGGGATCGAACACGCGTGACGGCGCGTCGACGGAAGCCTGGGATGCTGCCAGCGGGGCTGGCGCTTGCAACCCCAAGAACGTAGGGCAGGGCAAACCAGCGCTTGTCGCCAGCGCGTGCATGCGTGGCTGGGCAGGAACCCGACTTCGGGCGCGCGATCAGGCCGCCGCGGCGAACTGGAAGGCGATGCGCATCTCGACCAGCGGCAGCGGGTAGGGCATCTCGCAGCGCCAGCCGCGAAAGCGCTCGGGGTCGGCGCCGGCGCGCACCAGCACCGCCTCGATCGCCTCGCGCTGGTCCGGCACGCCGGCCAGCTCGAAGGCGCGGCGGCCGGGCGGCAGTTGCTCGACCCGCGCGCTCAGCTGCAGCTCGCTGTAGTGCGGCCGGCCCGGCACGATGGGTGGGCTGGACAGGCCCAGCGGGCTGGGCAGGTAGAAGCCCACCTGCGGGTAGGCGTCGGGCCACAGGCCGTGGGCGATGTAGATGTCGCGCACCAGGGTCTCGCAGGGGAGGTGCAGCAGGTAGCTGCGCAGCACGTTGTAGGCCTCGTGCTGCTGCAGGCTGTCGGCGCGCAGGATGCGGAAGGCGGTGGTCAGCCGGGCCGGGGTGGCCGAGGCGTCGCCGGGCAGGATGAAGGTGGCCTGCTGGCCCTCGCGCTCGACGTGCAGGCGGGGCAGCGGCGTGCTGCTGGCCTCGGCGATCAGGAAGTCGGCCGGCTCGTGGGCCGTGGCGTCGCCCTCGATGCTGGCCATCGCCGCGTCGTCGTCGGGCACCGGGCCGGCGGAGGCCCGCACGCTGAGCACCGGCACCGCGGCGCTGGGCGAGACGCGGCGCAGCCCGATGCGGCGGTGCACCTCGAGCAGGTCGATCTTGCCGAGCGTGGCGGACGGCAGCACGAAGAGTGCGGTCGTGAGCGTCTCGCAGTAGTGGCCGAACAGGAAGGACTGCGCCTTGAAGGCCGCCTGCCTGGCCATGTGCTCGCGCTTCTGGCGCACGGTGTTGGACTGCTCGCCGATCTGGGCGTCCAGCGCCTGGCGGCCACCGGGCAGGGTGTCGATCAGGCTCTGAAAGTCGTCGATGGCGGCCTCCACGCGGCCCAGCAGCGCCAGGTCCAGCGGCCTGGCGGTGCTGGCCGACGCGGCGCGCTCGGCCAGCATGCGCAGCCCGGCGGGCGAAGGCAGGATGTGCAGGAATTCGGCATCCGAGCCGGCCCGCGCCGCCTGGGCGAAGCGGCTGGCGATGCTCTTGTCCAGCCCGGCCACCCGCATCAGCCGGCTGGGCCGCGGCGGGTCGCCGGCCAGCGCCTCGATCAGCGGCACCACGCTGGCGCGCAGCGCCGCGGTGACGCGGGCGGTGTGCTCGGCCGCGGCCGAGACCGCGTGGGGATCGTCTGGATGCGTTTTCACGCCGGCAGTGTCCCCCACAGGCGGCCTGCCGCGGGTTGCGCGGCGGAGCTCGGCACGCCGGGCGTCAAGGGCGGCGCAGCTTGATCAGCAGGCTGCGCTGGGTGAAGGGCGCCGCGACGTCCTTGCCGACGGCCGCGATCACGTCGCCCTTGCCGGTGATGGCCGGCAGGAAGTTGATCTTGAACTCGGCGCTCAAGTCCTTGCCGCGCGCTCGCAGGAAGTCCATCACGTCGACCATGCCGGTTTCTTCGGTCCAGATGAAGGCGCTGGTCTCGAAGACGTTGAAGTGCTTGCGGTTGAAGCCGACCACGATGCGGCCGTCATCCGACAGACCGGTGGCATAGGAGTAGCCGGTGCTGCTGGTGCCGCGCAGCACGCCGAGCTGGCGCTGGACCCAGGCGCTGCCGCTCCACTGCCAGACCGTGGCGACCTGGCGCTGGCTTGTGGCGTCGTACGACTGGCCGGCGACGATCCTGCCGCTGGCGCTCACGGCGGCCGCTTCGCCGGACGAACCGTCGGCCAGGATGCTGCGCTCCCCGTCGACCCAGACCGCGGCGCGGCGGCCGCCGGTAACCGGGTCCTCCTCCCAGCCGACCAGCACGCTGCCGTCGCGGTTGGCGCCATCCACCCGGCTGGAGCCGCCGTCGGTGGGCAGGCCCAGCATGCCGGTCGAGGCCTGCCAGACGCTGCCGTGCGCGCTGCCGCCGGGCTGGCCGGGGCGCCAGTACAGGCCGGTGATGACCTTGCCGTCGCCCGACATGCCCCAGACCGAGCTGTCTTCGCGGTCCATCTGGCCACCGTCGGCCGGCTGCGGGGTCAGCTGCTGCCAGCCGGTGGCGGCCGTCCAGCGGCCCTCGGTGGCGTAGCTGCCGGTGTCGTCGATGATGGTCGCGGCGATGACCTTGCCGTCCTGCGAGATCGACGGCGTGCCGGAGTACTTGCCGTCCAGTGGGCCGGCAGTGTCGCGGCCCAGCCGCACGACGCCCTCCGCGGCGGTCCAGCGGAAGGTCTCGAAATTGCCCGGTGCCTGGCCGGTGGCGACCTTGCCGCCGGCCGAGATGCCGGTGACGTTGACCGGACCGATCATCTGCAGCTGCACGCCCTGGGCGCTGGCGGCGAAGGGCAGGGCCAGCAGGAGTGCGGCCGACAAGACGGTGGAGCGGGTGGCGAGCGACAGGTTCATCGTGGGTCCTTGGTCCGGAAGGGGTGAAAGAGGGGGCGGGGCTCAATGTATCTGTCGCTTCGGGTGACTACAAGAGCTCTCTCAGAGATAAAAGTAAGTAAAAGAAACTCGATTCGATGCCCGATTCGGCGTCCTGCGGGATGTCGGGTAGACGCGCCGCGCCGCCGGGCCGGCCGATGGTCCCGGCTGGCCGCTTCCTATAATCCGCCGCCCGCACAACACCACCTCGCCGATCGCTACGGCCGTTTCATGAATCTCCTGAAGGCCGCTTCGACGGTTTCCCTGTGGACCCTGGCGTCGCGTGTATCCGGGCTCGTGCGTGACCAGTTGATTGCCGCCAGCTTCGGCTCCAGCGCGACCACCGATGCGTTCTGGGTCGCGTTCCGCATCCCCAACCTGCTGCGCCGGCTGTTCGGCGAAGGCGCTTTCTCGGCCGCCTTCGTGCCGCTGCTGGCCGCCTCGCGTGCCAAGGAGGGCGACGAGGTCACCCGCAGCCTGATCGATGCCGTCGCGACGGTGCTGTTCTGGGCGCTGCTGGCGACCTGCGTGGTCGGCGTGGCCGGCGCGCCGGTGATCGTCTGGATGTTCGGCGCCGGGCTGCAGGAGCTCGACCTGGCGGTGGTGCTGACGCGCTGGATGTTCCCTTACATCGGCTTCATGTCGCTGGTGGCCTTGTCGGCCGGCGTGCTGAACACCTGGAAGCAATTCGCCATGCCGGCCTTCACGCCGGTGCTGCTGAACGTCTCGATGATCGGCGCCGCCACCCTGCTGGCGCCGTGGATGCAGCGGCACGGCATCGCGCCCATCCATGCGCTGGCGGCCGGCGTGATGATAGGCGGGCTGCTGCAACTGGGAGTGCAGATCCCGGCGCTGCGAGCCATAGGCTGCCTGCCGCACATCGGCCTGTCGCCAGCGGCGATCGTGCGGGCCTGGCACCACCCCGGGGTGCGGCGTGTGCTGCGCCAGATGGGGCCGGCGCTGCTGGGGGTGTCGGTCGCGCAAGTCTCGCTGCTGATCAACACCCAGATCGCCTCGCACCTTGGGCCGGGCGCCGTCTCGTGGCTGTTCTATGCCGACCGCCTGATGGAGTTCCCGACCGCGCTGCTGGGCGTGGCGCTGGGCGTGGTGCTGATCCCGGGCCTGTCGGCCATGCAGGCCAAGGGCGACCACGCGGCCTACTCCGGGCACCTGGACTGGGGCATGCGCCTGGTGGCCCTGCTGGCGGTGCCTTGCGCGGTGGCGATGCTGGTGTTCCCGCTGCCGCTGGTGGCCGTGCTGTTCCACATCGGCGCCTTCAGCGCCGAGGCGGTGGAGAAGACGGTGCTCGCGCTGCAGGGCTACGGCTGCGGCCTGATCGGCATGGTCGCCGTGAAGGTGCTGGCGCCGGGCTTCTTCGCCCAACAGGACCTGCGCACGCCGGTGCGCATCGCGGTGGTGGTGCTGGTGGCCACGCAGTTGATGAACCTGGCCTTCGTGCCCTGGCTGGGCCACGCCGGGCTGGCCTTGTCGATAGGCCTGGGCGCATTGATCAACGCCGGGTGGCTGTTCACCGGCCTGCGCCGGCGCGGGCTCTACAAGCCCGGTCCCGGCTGGGGCGCGTTTGCGCTCAGGCTGCTGGTGGCCAACGCCGCGCTGGGCGGGCTGCTGTTCGCCGCCGCCCGCCAGATCGACTGGCTGGGCCTGCAGCCGCACTGGCTGCAGCGCGCCGGCCTGCTGGCCGGGGTGATCGTGGTGGGCTCGGTGCTGTATTTCGGCCTGCTGCGCTTGATCGGTCTGGACCTGAAACAGTTCGCCAAAAGAATCTGACGGCCAGCCCCGGTCGCCGGGGCAGGTGCGCTTGCGCCGCGGCGGGATTTCTCGGCCTACACTCGCAGGATGAGCGTGCCCCTGAGTTTTGAGCTGCCCAGCGCGCTTGAGTACTTCGCCGCGCTGGTGGCCGACGACGCGAGCTTTTCGGTGCTGGAGGCGGCCATCGCGATCGGGCAGGACGTGGACCCCACGCTGGACCCGCAAACCGTGCTGGCCGAGATCGACGGCCTGGCGGCGCGCCTGAAGCGCCGCCTGCCGCCCGACGCCAGCGCGCTGCACCGGCTGCGCACGCTGAACCGCTATTTCTTCCGCGAGCTGGGTTTCGCGGGCAATGTCAACGACTACTACGACGCCGACAACAGCTACCTGCACAAGGTGCTGGAGACGCGCCGCGGCATCCCGATCTCGCTGGCGCTGCTCTATGCGGAGCTGGCCGGGCAGATCGGCCTGACGGCGCGCGGTGTCTCTTTCCCGGGCCACTTCCTGGTCAAGCTGCGGCTGCCGCATGGCGAAGTGGTGATAGACCCGTTCAACGGCCAGTCGCTGTCGCGCGACCAGCTCGACGAGCGGCTGGAGCCCTACCGCCGCCGGCAAGGCCTGGTGGGCGACTTCGAGGTGCCGCTGGGCCTGTTCCTGCAGGCGGCCTCCGCGCGCGACATCATCGCCCGCATGCTGCGCAACCTGAAGGACCTGCATCACCAGGCCGGCGACTGGGTGCGCCTGCTGGCCGTGCAGCAGCGCCTGGTCTGCCTGCTGCCCGACACCTGGGAAGAGCGGCGCGACCGCGGCCTGGCGCTGGCCGAGCTGGGCCAGTGGCAAGGCGCGGCCGACGACCTCAGCACCTATGTGCAGCACCACCCCGACGCCCCCGACAGCGCCGCGCTGCGCCGCCGGGTCGCCGAGCTGCGCAACCAACTGCCGCCGCTGCTGCACTGAAAGACCGCGCTGGCGTGGTGGCCGTGTGGTCGGGCCGGCCAGGAGGCGGGCGCCGCAGATGTCGGGGCGCCGCATCCCACCGACCTACAATCCACGTTTTGCCCCGGCGTCAAGCGCCGCGTTATGTCCCTCCTTTCTGCGCTGTTCTCCTCCGCTCACCCGCCGTCGATCGCCGACCGGCCGGGCCTGCGTGGCCGCAGCCGGCGGCCCGGCCGATGAAACAGCTGCCGCTCGCGATGGCGCCCGAGGCGGTGCAGGACTTCGACGCCTTCGAGCCGGGCGACAACGCGCTGGTGCTGGCGCACCTGCGCGGGCTGGTGCAGCCCGGTACGCCGGCGCAGCCGCCGGTCTACCTGCACGGCCCCGGCGGCACCGGCAAGAGCCATCTGCTGCACGCCTTGCAGCGCCAGGTCGCGCAGCAGGGCCGGCAGGCCGCCTGGTTCGACGCCGAGCGGCCCTTGCCCTGGGAGTTCGACGACGCCTGGTCGCTGGTGCTGATCGACGGCGCCGACCGCCTCTCGCCCGAGCAGCAGCACGCCGCCTTCACCTTGTTCGTCGAAGCCGCCACCCACGCGGTGCAGATGGTCTCCGCCGGCCGCCTGCCGCCGGTGGACCTGGCCGTGCGCGAGGACCTGCGCACCCGCTTCGGCTGGGGCCCCGTCTTCGCGCTGCAGGCGCTCGACGAAGCCGGCACCCGCAGCGTGCTGCTGCGCGAGGCCGGCCGCATGGGCCTGAAGCTCACGCCCGACGTGATGGACTACCTGCTGACCCGCTTCGCCCGCGACCTCTCGTCGCTGATGTCGCTGCTGCAGCAGCTCAACAGCTTCTCGATCGCCGAGCTGCGCCCCGTCACCGTGCCCCTGTTGAAGAAAATGATCGCCGAAGAAGGTCTCGCCGCATGAAACTGGTCCTGTTCGACCTGGACGGCACGCTGCTGCCGAACGACTCCGACCACGCCTTCGGCGAATTCATGGTCGACATCGGCTGGGCCGAGGGCGCCGACTGGCGCATCCGCAACGACGCCTTCTACGAACAGTACCAGCAGGGCTCGCTGGTGCTGGACGACTACGTCGACTTCGCGACCTCGATCTGGCGCGCCCGGCCGGTGGCCGAGGCCGAGGCCGCCCGCCAGCGCTTCATGGACGAGGTCATCGCGCCGGAGCTGTTCCCGGCGGCGATCGACCTGGTCCGCAAGCACCAGAAGGCCGGCGACCTGGTCGCCATCGTCACCGCCACCAACGAGTTCGTGACCCGCCCCATCGCCACCGCCTTCGGGGTGGAGACGCTGCTGGCGGTCGAGCTGGCGCGCGACGAGAATGGCCGCTACACCGGCCACGTGCAGGGGGTGCCGACCTTCCGCGAAGGCAAGGTGGCGCGCGTCGAGAGCTGGCTGGCCTCGCTGGGCAAGGCCTGGGGCGACTTCGACGAGAGCATCTTCTACAGCGACTCCACCAACGACCTGCCGCTGCTGGAGCGCGTCGATACCCCCGTGGCCACCAACCCGACCCCGGCGCTGCAGGCGATTGCCGACGAACGCGGTTGGCGCATCCTGAGACTCTTCGAGACGACATGATCCGCAAATTCATCGACAAGCTGCTGGGCAAACCGGCTGCCAAGGCCGCAACGAGCGCGGGCGACACCGCCGTGGCGACGCCCTCAGCCAAACCTGTCAAGCCTGCCAACGGCGCCAGGGCCGAGCCGGCCCCGCGCATCCCGGCCGGCAAGCGGGTCGAGTTCTCGGTGGCCGAGCACGGCATAGACCGCAGCCTGCTGGACGACCGCGCGGTGCGCGTCGTCACCACGCTGCAGGAAGCCGGCTTCGAGGCCTACATCGTCGGCGGCGCGGTGCGCGACCTGCTGGTGCAGCGCCGGCCCAAGGACTTCGACGTGGCCACCAACGCCACGCCCGAGCAGGTCAAGGGCCTGTTCCGGCGCGCCTTCATCATCGGCCGGCGCTTCCGCATCGTGCACGTGATCCACGGCCGCGGCCGCGACCACGAGGTGATCGAGGTCTCGACCTTCCGCGCCTACCTCGACGCCGCGGCGGCCGAGCAGGTCGAGGGCAACGAGAAGACCTCGCGCGACGAGATCGCCGGCAAGACCCACGTGGTGGACGCCAGCGGCCGGGTGCTGCGCGACAACGTCTGGGGCCCGCAGATCGAGGATGCGGCTCGGCGCGACTTCACCGTCAACGCGATGTACTACGACCCGGCCACCGAGACCGTGGTCGACTACCACGGCGGGCTGAAGGACGCCAAGGCGCGCCTGCTGCGCATGATCGGCGACCCCGAGACGCGCTACC
Organism: Ideonella sp.; assembly: GCA_035460745.1. GTDB lineage: Bacteria > Pseudomonadota > Gammaproteobacteria > Burkholderiales > Burkholderiaceae_C > Ideonella. The sequence continues at coordinate 7,917 of DATHWJ010000472.1, forward strand.
GCGAAGACCCGGTGCGCATCCTGCGCGTGATCCGCTTCGCCGCCAAGCTGGGCTTCACCATCGAGCCCAAGACCGAGAAGCCGCTGCGCGGCATGGCGGCGCTGCTGGCCAACGTGCCGATCTCGCGCATGTTCGACGAGATGATCAAGCTGCTGCAGACCGGCCATGCGCTGGCCAGCCTGGACCAGCTGAAGCAGCAGGGCCTGGATCGCGGCATCTTCCCGGTGCTGGACGCGGTGCTCGACGGCTCGCCGGCCGGCAGCGCGCGCGAGGCCTTCGTGCGCATGGCGCTGGCCGACACCGACCGCCGTGTCGAGGAGGGCAAGTCGGTGGTGCCCAGCTACATGCTGGCCTGCATGCTTTGGCACGACGTGCTGGCCGGCTGGAACCGCCTGCGCCAGAAGGGCGAGCACCCGATGCCGGCGCTGCAGCAGGCCATCGACGCAGTCTTCGACGCCCGCATCGGCGACATCTCCGGCCGCGGCAAGCTGGCGACCGACATGCGCGAGATCTGGCTGATGCAGCCGCGCTTCGAGCGGCGCAACGGCAACCAGGCGTTTGCGCTGGTCGAGCAGCCGCGTTTCCGGGCCGGCTTCGACTTCCTGCGGCTGCGGGCGGATGCCGGCGAGATCGGCGCCGAGCTCGCCGAGTGGTGGGAGGACTTCTCGCTCGGCGACCCCGCCGAGCGCGAGGCACTGGTCGAGGCGGTGCGCGAAGCGTCCGGCAAGGGCAAGGGCAAACGTGCGGGCGGCGCCCCGCAGCGCCCGGCCCGCGAGGCCTCGGCCCCGGGCGGGGACGATGAGGCTGACGAGCAGGGCGACGATGACGGCGACGAAGTTGCCACACCGGCCGGCGAGGCCACCGACGCGCCCAAGAAG
>DATHWJ010000473.1:0-9849 GCA_035460745.1 Ideonella sp.
GTCCATACTCGACCGCTTCGTCTGCCGACAACCACCGGTCCCGTCCGATGTCGGCCAGAACCACCTCGAGCGATTTGCCGGTTTCGCGCGCGATCGTGCGCGCAATGCGCTCGCGGGCCTTGATGATTTCGCGCGCCTGGATGGCGATGTCGCTGGCCGGCCCGCCGGCACCGCCGCTGGGCTGGTGGATCAGGAAGCGGGTGTGCGGCAGGCAGAAGCGCCGCTCCCTGGGCACCGCGAGATAGAGGTGGGTGGCGGCGCTGCCGACCCAGCCGGTGCCGATCATGCGCACGGGTGCGGCGATGAACCGCACGATGTCGTGCAGCGTGTCGCCCGACTCCAGGTGGCCGCCGGGCGACGAGACCAGCACGTCGATCGGCGCGGCCGAGGCGGCGTCCAGCGCGATCAGGCGCCGCGCGGTGTCGGCCGCGGAGGCGTCGGAGATGGCGCCGAAGACCAGCACGGTGCGCGACTGGAACGCCTTCTCCTCGAGAAAGGCGTTGCGTGCCTCGGCGGGTGGCGCGATAGGATGGGTTTCCATGTGAGCTCCAGAAAAAACGTGGCAGCCGGTAAGACGCTCGAGCCGGCTGGCGCGTGACATGCCGCCATGACAAATCCCCCGCAGGCCCGACCGTTGGAACCCTTGGAATCCCACCGCAGCCGCCTCGTCGCGCTGGCGCGCGGCTGGCTCGGCGACCACGCCGACGCGGAGGACGCGGTGCAGGACGCCTATTTGCGCGCGGGCACGGCGATGCCTGCCGAGCTGCGCAGCCCCGCGGCGTGGCTGGTCACGGTCGTGCGCCACGCTTGCATGGACCGGCTTCGCCGGCGCCAGCGGGAGCGGCGCGGGCACGGTGACGGCTTCGCTGCCGAGGTGCATGCGCCTTCAGCCGAACACACCGCGGCGCTCCTGATGGAGGCCGAGGCGGCCACCCGGCGCATGGCGCAGCGGCTGCGGCCGGACGATGCTGCCGCGGCCCTGCTGCACGCGGTGTTCGACTTCGAGCACGGCGAGATCTCGCGCCTGGCGGGCGAGTCCGAGCCTGCGGTCCGCCAGCGGGTGAGCCGCGCGCTGCGGCGGCTCAGGGAGGCCGTGGATGCGGGTGAGGAGCGAGCGCCGTCCGACCGTGCGGCCACCGAGGCCTTGTTCAGCATGTGCTGGCGCGCGCTGGTCTCGCGCAATCCGGCCGGCCTGATCGCGCAGCTGCAAACCAGCCGGATGCAGCGCCAGCCGGCGGTGGGTGTTTCCATGCTCGGCAGCGCCTCGCCGCTGCCTGCGCGGCGGAGCGCCGCGCCGAGCACCACGGCAGCGCTGGTGCAACTGGAGGGCGCATTGGCGCTGGCGCTGAGCCTGGATGGCGTGCTGCTGTGCGTGCTGCCGCTGGGCCCGCTGGCGCCGGCAGAGGCGCTCGCCGACGCGGAGGCCTGAGCACCGGCCGGGTTCACTCGGCCTTTAGCTTGGCCTGCTGGACCACCCGCTTCCACTTCGCCAGCTCGCCCGCTCGCCACCGGCGTGCGAAGTTGCTCGGGCGTGCGTGCACGACCATGGTGATGGTCTTGCTGGGTAGCCGGCGGCCGGGGTGCACACCGTCACCTCGATGCCGCGAGCGGGTGTTGACGTCGAAGATGCGCGCGCTGGTGGTGCCTTCGCCCGCTTCGATCAGGCTCTGGTCGATCACGTAGGGCAGCACGTCAGAGAGCGTGTTGCAGTTGGGCCGTAGGTCCACCGAGCATTGGTCGATGCCGACCTGGGCGAAGACGTAGTCCGGATCGCAGTGCGGCTCGCTGGAGCGCGAGACGATGGCGACCTTGCTGTTCAGCGAGCTGCCGGGTCGCATCAGCACACAGGGAAGGGTCTTGCTCATGCCCTGCATGTTGGCGGGGCGAGTGATGCGTGCGAATTGTAGATTTGGGAAGGATTGATGCATCATGCGGATCAAACAAGGCGCCTCGTCGCAGAGGCCTTGCCCGAGGAGACACACGCCATGGCGATCAACTTCGATCTGGGCGATCTGCAGGCTTTCGCCGCCGTCGCGGAGCTCGGCAATTTCCGCCGAGCTGCCGAAACCATCCACCTCTCGCAGCCCGCTTTCAGCCGCCGCATCGACAAGCTCGAGGCCGCGCTCGGCGTGCGGCTGCTGGACCGCACCACCCGCCGCGTCGAGCTGACGGCCGTGGGCCGCGACTTCGCGCGCAAGGTGCAGGCGATGCTCGACGAGCTGGACCACACGCTGCTGGGCATGCGCGGCGTGGGCGCGACGCGCATGGGCGAGGTGACCATCGCCTGCGTGCCGTCGACCGTCTACTACTATCTCTCGCAGGTGATCTCGCGCTACCGCGAGCGCTACCCCAAGATCCGGGTGAAGGTGTTCGACGCGGGCGCCAACGAGGTGCTGGCCGCGGTGGCGCGCAGCGAGGCCGATTTCGGGCTGAACTTCATCGGCAGCCAGGAGCCGGACATCGATTTCAAGCCGCTGCTGGAGGAGCGCTTCGTGGCCGCCTGCCGGCGCGACCATCCGCTGGCCAAGAAGCGCCGCATCGCCTGGACCGAGCTGGGCGAGTACGACTTCATCTCCGTCAGCAAGGCCTCCGGCAACCGCCTGCTGCTGGACCAGGCGCTGGCCCACCTGCCGGGCCGGCCGCAGAGCATCTACGAGACCCAGCATGTCACCACCATGCTGGGGCTGGTGGAGGCCGGGCTGGGCATCGCCGCGGTGCCGGCGATGGCCATGCCGGCGCCCGACCACCCGTTGCTGGTGAGCGTGCCGCTGGTGGACCCGGTGGTGGTGCGCAAGATGGGGCTGATACGGCGCAAGGGGCGCTCGCTGTCGCCCGCCGCGCAGCAGCTCTACGAGTTTTTCAGCGAGATGAAGGGCAAACGCAGCGGCGGTGGCGCAGGGCGGGCCGTGGCAGCCTGAGAGTGGCGGGCGACAATCCAGGGCAATTCACTCGAAAGACCCAGCGCATGGCCATCCAATGGTTCCCCGGCCACATGAACTCGACCAAGAAGGCCATCGTCGAGCGGGTCAAGGACATCGACGTCGTGATCGAGCTGCTCGACGCCCGGCTGCCGGGCTCCAGCCTCAACCCGCTGCTGGCCGAGCTCACGCGCGGCAAGCCTTCGCTGAAGGTCTTGAACAAGCAGGACCTGGCCGACGCTGGCCGCACCGCCGCCTGGCTGGCCTACTACAACGGCTTGCCCGCCACGCAGGCGCTCGGCCTGGACGCCAGCGACACCGCGCCGGCCCAGCGCCTGATCAAGGCCTGCCGCGAGCTGGCACCGCTGCGCGGCGGCATGGTCAAGCCGGTGCGGGTGCTGATCTGCGGCATCCCCAATGTCGGCAAGTCGACGCTGATCAACACGCTCACCGGCAAGCGCGCGACCAAGACTGGCGACGAGCCCGGCATCACCAAGCTGGAGCAGAAGATCGTGCTGGCGAGCGACTTCTACCTCTTCGACACGCCCGGCATGCTGTGGCCGCGCATCGTGATCGAGCAGAGCGGCTACAACCTCGCGGCCAGCGGCGCGATCGGGCGCAATGCCTTCGACGAAGAGGAGGTGGCGCTGGAGTTGCTGCGCACCTTGCGGGCGAACTACGCCGGCCGGGTCGAGGAGCGCTTCAAGCTGGGTGACGTGGCCGGCCTGAGCGACGACGAGCTGCTGGGCGAGATCGGCCGCAAGCGCGGCGCGGTGATGGCGGGTGGCCGTATCAATAGGCAGAAGGCTGCCGAGATCGTGCTGCACGAGTTGCGCAACGACGGCTTCGGGCGGGTGACGCTGGAGACGCCGGACGAATTCGCCGTCTGGCGGGTGGCCGGGCTGGCGGCCGAGGCCGAGCGCAAGAACAAGAAAAAGAAGCAGCCGCCCCAGAGATCGGGCGAAGACCAGACTGAGGCCTGAGCCGCGCCGGTCCCCAGTGCGCCGACTCTGGGGGGCCGTGCCGGCGCGCTCGCCAGCATCCGGTCCACCATCAGGCCTGATTGGCCCAGCTAGCTGGCGGGGGGGGCGCACAGCGCGGCCGCGGCGGCTCAGTGTCAATGGCCGGGACGGCCAAGGGAATTGCAAGCTTCTGAAGGATTGATGCGCTGCGCGCATCGCGAAGGCGGTAAGGCGCCTGCTCAGCCTCTGTGCAGAAGCTAATGAATCATAAATATCAATTGCGCCAAATTGTTGGCGGAACATTTGGCTTGGAGCGAAGTGCAGCCCAGCAAAAAGCAACTTTCACCGCGCGCCTGCGCAGGCACTCATCACACAGGCGTCGCTTCTGAAAGGAAACCTCTGCCTATGCAAAGAATGGCATCGCACAAGTACAAACAGCCCGCTCGTGAGGGCGGGCTGTTTGCTGGGACAAGGGCGGCCTGAAGTACCGCCAGTTCAGCTCAACCCGGTGCCTGGGAAGGCGCCGTTTCGCCGGCTCTTGCGGTGGCTTGCGCAGGCGCGGCGCCTGCGGCAGGCCGTATGTTCTGGGCTTGATTGCCCTTGGGGCCTTGCACGAGTTCGAAGTGAACCTTGCTGCCTTGCTTCAGGGTGCGAAAGCCGTCCATCTGGATGGCCGAAAAGTGCGCGAAGACATCTTCGCCACCCTGCTCGGGTTCAATGAACCCGAAGCCCTTCGCGTCGTTGAACCACTTGACTGTACCGATGACTTCCATGCTGACTTCCTCACTGATAACCATATCGGGTCTATGTGGCGATTCTGATTTCTATGCATCATTTGTGTCAATGATGAAATGCACCGTGTTGCCGGCCATTTGCGGCTTTGGCACGGCGCGGCGCCAGCAGCATGGGAAATGTGGTGGGAGTGCCGCCCATCTCGGGCGATAGGCCGGCGCGTTTTGCGGCGACCATCGATGCCGGCTGTGAGCCCACAGCCAAGTGGCTATACTTATTTTCATGCCTCCAAACCGCCCCAAATCAGCGCCCAAGGCGCCCACGGTGAACCCGCCGGAAGAGGGGCAAGGCTCGGTCGTTACCGAGCGCAAGGCCGCACGCACCAAGCCACCGCGCATGTACCAGGTGGTCATGCTGAACGACGACTTCACGCCGATGGAGTTCGTCGTGATGGTGCTGCAGGAATATTTCGGGCTTGATCTTGAGGCCGCAACCCTCATCATGTTGAAGATTCACCATGAGGGTCGCGCTGTGTGCGGCGTTTTCACCAAAGACGTCGCGGCCACCAAGGTCGAGCTGGTGCTGGCTGCCGCGCGGCGCACCGGACACCCGCTTCAATGCATTATGGAGGCCGCATGATTGCCCAAGAGTTGGAAGTGAGCCTGCACATGGCGTTCGTCGAAGCGCGCCAGCAGCGACATGAGTTCATCACTGTCGAGCACCTGCTGCTCGCGCTGTTGGACAACCCCTCCGCCGCGGAGGTGCTGCGCGCCTGTGCGGCCAACATCGAGGATCTGCGCAAGAGCCTCGTGGCGTTCATTCGAGAGAACACGCCCACCGTCAGCGGCACCGAGGAGGTCGACACCCAGCCGACGCTCGGTTTCCAGCGCGTGATTCAGCGCGCGATCATGCACGTGCAGTCCACCGGCGGCGGCAAGAAGGAAGTCACCGGCGCCAACGTGCTGGTGGCCATCTTCGGCGAGAAGGACTCGCACGCCGTCTACTACCTGCACCAGCAGGGCGTGACAAGGCTGGATGTCGTCAACTTCATCGCCCACGGCATCAAGAAGTCCGACCCGCCCGAGCCCGCCAAGGGCAACGAAGGCTCGTCGAACGAAGGCGAGAAGGAAGAAGGCGGCGAAGGCAAGGGCTCGCCGCTGGACCAGTTCGCCCAGAACCTCAACCAGCTCGCCCGCGACGGCAAGATCGACCCGCTGATCGGCCGCGAGCACGAGGTGGAGCGCGTCATCCAGGTGCTGTGTCGCCGCCGCAAGAACAACCCGCTGCTGGTCGGCGAAGCCGGCGTCGGCAAGACCGCCATCGCCGAGGGCCTGGCCTGGCGCATCACCGAGGGCGACGTGCCCGAGGTGCTGGCCGACGCCACCGTCTACTCGCTGGACATGGGTGCCTTGCTTGCGGGCACCAAGTACCGCGGCGACTTCGAGCAACGCCTGAAGGGCGTGCTGAAGCAGCTGAAGGACCAGCCCCGCTCCATCCTCTTCATCGACGAGATCCACACGCTGATCGGCGCCGGTGCGGCCTCCGGCGGCACGCTGGACGCCAGCAACCTGCTCAAGCCGGCGCTGTCCAGCGGTGCGATGAAGTGCATTGGCGCCACCACCTTCACCGAGTACCGCGGCATCTTCGAGAAAGACGCCGCGCTGTCGCGCCGCTTCCAGAAAGTGGACGTGGTCGAGCCGTCGGTCGAGCAGACGGTCGAGATCCTCAAGGGCCTGAAGTCGCGCTTCGAGGAGCACCACAGCGTCAAGTACGCGCTGGGCGCGCTGCAGGCCGCCGCCGAGCTGTCGGCCAAGTTCATCAACGACCGCCACCTGCCCGACAAGGCGATCGACGTGATCGACGAGGCCGGTGCCGCGCAGCGCATCCTGCCCAAGAGCAAGCAGAAGAAGACCATCACCCGCAACGAGGTCGAAGACATCGTCGCGAAGATCGCCCGCATCCCGCCGGCCAGCGTGTCGTCCGACGACCGCGGCAAGCTCAAGACGCTGGACCGCGACCTGAAGAGCGTGGTGTTCGGCCAGGACCCCGCCATCGAGGCGCTGGCCTCGGCCATCAAGATGGCCCGCTCCGGCCTCGGCAAGCCCGACAAGCCCATCGGCGCCTTCCTGTTCAGCGGCCCGACCGGCGTCGGCAAGACCGAAGTGGCCAAGCAGCTCGCCTACGTGCTGGGCATCGAGCTGATCCGCTTCGACATGTCTGAGTACATGGAGCGCCACGCCGTCAGCCGCCTGATCGGCGCGCCGCCGGGCTATGTCGGTTTCGACCAGGGCGGGCTGATGACCGAGGCCGTCACCAAGAAGCCGCACTGCGTGCTGCTGCTGGACGAGATCGAGAAGGCCCACCCGGACGTCTTCAACGTGCTGCTGCAGGTGATGGACCACGGCACGCTGACCGACAACAACGGCCGCAAGGCGGACTTCCGCAACGTGATCATCGTGATGACCACCAATGCGGGCGCCGAGACGATGAACAAGTCGACCATAGGCTTCACCAACTCGCGCGAACGCGGCGACGAGATGGCCGACATCAAGCGCTTGTTCACGCCCGAGTTCCGCAACCGGCTGGACGCCATCGTCAACTTCCGCTCGCTGGACGAAGAAATCATCCTGCGCGTGGTCGACAAGTTCCTGCTGCAGCTGGAGCAGCAACTGGCCGAGAAAAAGGTCGAGGTGGCTTTCTCCGACGCGCTGCGCAAGCACCTGGCGAAGAAGGGCTTCGACCCGCTGATGGGCGCGCGCCCGATGCAGCGGCTGATCCAGGACACGCTGCGCCGCGCACTGGCCGACGAGTTGCTGTTCGGCCGGCTGGTCGATGGCGGCCGCCTGTCGGTGGACGTGGATGCCGACGGCAACCCCGTGCTGGACATCCAGCCCTCCCCCGGCAAGAGCGACAAGCCGAAAGCCGAAGCCGCAACCCTTTAGCCCCCAACCTCGCTGGCGCTCGGTACCCCCCGAGGGGGCCGCCGGCAGCGGACCGGCAGAGCCGGATCCGCGCCGTACCTTGACAAACACCCGGCTTCGGCCGGGTTTTGTCATCTTGCAAGGGCTGCCAGCACCTCGTAGATCGCACCCATGTTGTGGTAATCCACCTTGCCGGCGGGGCTCTTCTCGTCGGTGAGCTTGCGGTTGTCCGGCCCGAGGATGCGGAACCACGCGCCGTGCTGGTGGTCGACGAAGTGCTCCCAGGCGTAGGCCCAGATGCGGTCGTACCAGTCCCAGTAGCCGCCGTCGTGGGTGCGCTCGGCCAGCACCGCCGCGGCGGCCAGCGACTCGGCCTGCACCCAGTGGTACTTGTCGCCGTCGCAGACCTTCATGTGGTGGTCGGTGGCCGGTGCGCCCTCGGGCGCGAAGCCGTAGACCAGGCCGCCGTGCGGGCGGTCCCAGCCGTGCTGCATCGCGCTGGCGAAGAGCTCGCGGGCGCGGTGCATCATCCAGTTGTCGGGGTCGCGCTCCGGCAGGCCGGCGGCCCGCTCGACATTGAGCAGCAGCTTGGCCCACTCGGCCAGGTGGCCGGTCTGGAAGCCCCAGGGCCGGAAGATGTTGCTGCGGTCGTGGCGGTTGTGCTCCCAGTCGGGCGTCCAGTCGGCGTGGTAGTGCTCCCAGATCAGGCCCTGGGCCTGCGCGGCCAGCCGCCGGGTGACCGATTCGGCCAGCGTGGTGGCGCGCTGCAGGCAGAACTGGTGGCCGGTGGCCTCGAAGGCGGCCAGCATGGCCTCGCAGGCGTGCATGTTGGCGTTCTGACCGCGGTAGGGGCTGAGGCGCCACTCGGCGTCGGCCTCGTCGGCGTAGAGGCCGGCGGCGGGCTCCCAGAAACGCTGCTCCATCAGCTCGATGGTGGCGTCCAGCCCGGGGCGCGCTTCTGCGATGCCGGCCCGCAGCGCGTGGGCGTGGGCCAGCAGCACAAAGGCCAGGCCGTAGCAGTGGTTGGTGGCGTCGAGCACCGTCTTGTGGCCGTCTTGCCAGCGCAGCACCCAGGCGTAGCCGCCGGTGACCGGGTCGCGGTGCACGTCCTGCACGAAGGCCAGCGCGTGGCGCGCGTTGGCCAGCCACTGCGCGGCCTGCGGGTGGGCAGGGAAGTGGCGCGCCGCGTTGGCGTAGGTAAAGACGTAGCGGGTGCTGCTGACCAGGTGGCGCGTCTGGCTGTCGAAGACGCTGCCGTTGTCGCGGAAGAACTGGTACAGGCCGCCGGACGGATCGACCGAACGGCCCTCGTAGAAGGCCATGGTCTCCAGAACCTGCTCCTGCAGGAATCGGGGGCTGCGGAAATCCGGGTGGGGCTTCATGCGCTCAATGCTACGGTGTTCGGCTTGGGCATGTGAGCTCCATGTGTCATGGCGGTGGGGGGCTGGGGGCGGGCAGGGGGTTGGTGCTGGTATCCAGTTGTTGCGCCAGGCCGGCGGCAGCCTCGGGCACGGCCGCCCGCCAGCTCTGCGTGCCGTCGGGCGACTGCCACACAACATCCGTGCCAGACACGCCGATGCGGCCCAGCAGCCGGCCCTCGGGGCTGCGCAGCACATAGGCTGGGGCCTGTGCCGGCACGGTGCCGCGCCAGCGGCCACGGGCGGCTTCGCGCAGCGGCGCCAGCCAGGGTGGCGGGGTCTGCGTGCTGCTGACGTCGGCATCGGCGTCGGCGGCGTAGCGCTGGCGCCGCGGGGCGAAGGCGGCGAGCGCGGGCGCCAGCGGGTCCGGTTCGGCCTCGAGCGAGGCGGCCGTGGGCTTGGTCACCGCGGCGGCCGCCGCCGAGCGGGCTGCGGTGGCGGCCGCTGCGGGTGGTTCGTCGCGCTGCGGTGCGGCCCGTGCCATCGCGGGTGGTTCGGCGGCGTCGGGGTCGGTGGCTTCGGCCAGCGCGGTGGCGGGGGCTGCCGCGACAGGTGGCGCGGATGGGGGCATTGCCTCCTCGTCGCTGCGCGCTGCGGCATCCGGCGTGGCAGCAGCAAGCGGTGCTGCCGACTTTTCGAGTGCAGCCTGTTCGTCCGGTGGCTGCGTTTCGCGTCGCGGTGGCCGCGACGATGCGTGCAAGGGCGTGGGCGTTGCGGCCGGCATCGCCGGCGGCGCCGTGCGGCTCTCGGCCGGTGGCGTCGCGGTGGCGAGGGGCTCGGTGGCTGGCGCGCGGGCGATGGGCGCGGCGGCGGGCGCCGGGGCCTCCTGCGCCGCACCGGGCAGCGGGCTGTCGCGCCACGTGACGACCAGCGCCGTCGCCAGCACCAGGCTGGCGAA
>DATHWJ010000474.1:0-3728 GCA_035460745.1 Ideonella sp.
CATCGACAGCCACGTGCACAGCCCGCAGATCGACATGATCGCGAGCTACGGCACCGAGCTGCTGGAGTGGCTCCATACCTACACCTTTCCGGCCGAGCAGCGCTTTGCCGACCCGGCCGAAGCGCAGGCCGGCGCCGACCGTTTCCTCGACGCGCTGCTGGCCCATGGCACCACCACGGCGGTGGTCTTCGCCACCGTGCACAAGGTCAGCGCCGAAGCGCTGTTCGCCGGTGCCGAGGCGCGCGGCATGCGGCTGATCACCGGCAAGGTGCTGATGGACCGCAACGCGCCCGACGGCCTGCGCGACGACGTCACCCAGGCCCGCCTCGACTGCGACGAGCTGATCGCGCGCTGGCACGGCCGCAGCCGCTTGTCGTATGCCGTGACGGTGCGCTTCGCCCCCACCAGCACGCCCGCCCAGCTCGCGATGGCCGGCCAGCTGATGCGGGACCACCCAGGCCTCTACATGCAGACCCACGTCGCCGAGAACCGCGACGAGGTGCGCTGGGTGCGCGAGCTCTTCCCCGAGGCCCGCAGCTACCTCGACGTCTACGCCCGCGCCGGCCTGATGAACGAGCGCAGCGTGCTGGCCCACGGCGTCTGGCTGGACGACGACGACCGCGCGCTGCTGCGCGACACCGGCGCCCAGATCGCCCACAGCCCGTCGTCCAACCTCTTCCTCGGCAGCGGCTTGTTCGACTGGCGCGCCTGCCTCGATGCGGGCGCTGCCGTCAGCATGGCCAGCGACGTCGGCGGCGGCACCAGCCTGTCGATGATCCGCACCATGGCCGACGCCTACAAGGTGCAGGCCATGGCCGGCCAGCGCCTGACGGCCTGGAAGGCGCTGCACTCGGCCACGCTGGGCTCGGCCGAAGCGCTGGGCCTGGCCGGCGAGATCGGCTCGCTCGAGCCCGGCCGCGTGGCCGACCTGTGTGTCTGGGACTGGGCCGTCGGCGACCTGCAGCGCCACCGCATGGCCATGGCGCAGCAGCTGCACGAGCGCGTCTTTGCCTGGATGACGCTGGCCGACGAGCGCAACCTGGCGGCCGCCTTCGTGGCCGGCGTCGGCCGCTATCGACGGCCCTGAGCCCCACCCCTCCCGCATTCCCCCGTTCGCGTTTTCCTGTCCCAGCCCGGCGCCAGGCTTCATCGGTGCCGCCTGTTCATTCCGACCGACTGCCACCCACATTCAAACGAGAGGGCGCTCCCATGTCACTGGTTGAGAAGCTGTTCAAGCTGAAAGAACACAACACCGACGTCAAGACCGAGCTGCTCGCCGGGCTGACGACCTTCCTGACGATGGCCTACATCATCTTCGTCAACCCGACCATCCTGGGCGCGGCCGGCATGCCCAAGGAGGCCGTCTTCGTCGCCACCTGCCTGATCGCGGCGCTGGGCACCGGCATCATGGCGCTCTACGCCAACTACCCGATCGCGCTGGCGCCCGGCATGGGGCTGAACGCCTACTTCGCCTTCGTGGTGGTCGGCGCGATGGGCTACAGCTGGCAGACGGCGCTGGGCGCGGTCTTCATCTCGGGCTGTTTGTTCCTGCTCGTCACGCTGTTCAAGCTGCGCGAGCTGATCGTCAACGGCATCCCGCACTCGATACGCATCGCGATCACGGTCGGCATCGGCCTGTTCCTCGCGCTGATCGCGCTGAAGAGCGCCGGCGTGGTGGCCGCCTCGCCCGCCACTTTCGTCACGCTGGGCGACGTGCACCAGCCCTCGGTGGTGCTGGCCACGCTGGGCTTTTTCGCCATCGTGGTGCTGGACAAGCTCAAGGTGCGCGGCGCCATCCTGATCGGCATCATCGGCGTCACGGTGCTGTCGTTCTTCTTCGCCGGCAACCAGTTCAACGGCGTCTTCTCCGCGCCGCCGTCCATCGCGCCCACCTTCATGCAGCTCGACATCAAGGGCGCGCTGGCCGGCGGCATCATCAACGTGGTGCTGGTGTTCTTCCTGGTCGAGCTGTTCGACGCGACCGGCACGCTGATGGGCGTGGCCAAGCGCGCCGGCCTGCTGACGGCCGGCAAGATGGACCGGCTCAACAAGGCCTTGCTGGCCGACAGCAGCGCGATCTTCGCCGGCTCGCTGCTGGGCACCTCCAGCACCACCGCCTACATCGAGAGCGCGGCCGGCGTGCAGGCCGGTGGCCGCACCGGCCTCACCGCGCTGACGGTGGCCGCGCTGTTCCTGGCCTGCCTGGTGATCTCGCCGCTGGCCGGCGTGGTGCCGCCGTACGCGACCGCGCCGGCGCTGTTCTACGTCGCCTGCCTGATGCTGCGCGAACTGGTCGAGCTGAACTGGGACGACACCACCGAGGTGGTGCCGGCCGCGATGACGGCGCTGATCATGCCCTTCACCTACAACATCGCCAACGGCCTGGGCTTCGGCTTCATCACCTACGCGGTGCTGAAGCTCTTCACCGGCCGGGTGCGCGAGGTGCACTTCATGGTCTGGATCATCGCGGCGATCTTCCTGGTGAAGTTCGTCTATGTCGGTGGGCATTGAAGCCGGGCCACCGTTCAGAGCGCGGCGGTCAGCACCAGCGAGTTGAGATGCCGCGTGAAGTCGAAGGCCGAGATGCTGGAGCGGCGCTGCGCCCAGCCGATGTTCAGGCCGAGCTGCCAGTTGCGCGCCACGTCGCAGCGCAGGCCCAGGTCGAGTGAACGCAACCGGTCTTGGCGCGGCAGCGCGGCGTTGACGTACTGGTTGCGGTTGTGCGAGGCGCTCAGCGTGGCGCGCCACTGGGGTGACCAGACCTGCGTCCACGAGAGTGCGAAGCGGCGGCTGACGGCTTGGTCGGCGCCTTCGCCGGGCGCGTCCAGCGCGGCGCGCGAGGCGCTGAAGTCGAGTTGCGTGGTCGGCCGCGCGAGCCAGTGCAGGTCGGCATCCCAGGTGGTGCCGCTGTATGGCGGGCGGAAGCGGTCGAAGTGGCGCTGCTCGCGGCCGAGGCGGGCCGTGCCGTTGAAGGTTTCGGTGGCGTCCCACTGCCACATCGCCGACGCGCGCCAACTGGTGTTGGACAGCGCCTGGTCCGTCAGCACGAAGCGCGTGCGCACCACGCGCAGCTCGGGGCCGACGCGGCGCGAAGGCGCTAGCGTGAAGAGGTAGCGCCCGACCAGGCTGGCGCTGTCGGCGTTGGCTTGCTCGGTCACTTCGAGGTGATTCTGGTAGCGCTTGCGCGACAGCGTGGGCTCCAGCTCGGTGCGGTGCTGGGCCGCGTCGCCCGCGTCATGGCGCCAGACGGCCCCCAGCGCCATCGCGCGGAAGTGGTCGGCCGCATCGACCGGCTGGTCCGGCGCGGCCTGGCCGACCGCGTCGTGCCAGTCTTGCCAGGCCAGCCGCCAGGCGAGGGCGGTCTGCTCGTCCAGCAGGCGCATGCCCTCGGCGGCCAGCTCGGTATTGAGCGTGCTGTCCACGCGGCTGCCGGTGAAGCGGGTCCACTCGCTGCGCCAGCTGAGCTGGTCATGGCCCTCGCCGGCCGGCCGCGCCGCGGTGAGTGAGGGGAACAGCGCGATGAAAGGGCTGGCGATGGCGGCGCTGGACTGCAGCCGCAGGTTGTCGTTGTGGCCGGCCGCCAGCGCCAGCTGCGGCGTGATGGACCAGCTGCCCGCGGTCCAGGCCGCGGGCTGGAAGAGCGTGGCCGCAGCCGGTGGCGGCGAAGGCGGCTGAGCCGCTTCTTCGCCCGCCGAGGCGCCCGGCGGCAGGGGCGTGGGCGCGGGTGC
>DATHWJ010000475.1:0-2490 GCA_035460745.1 Ideonella sp.
TGACGGTCGAGGCCGACATGCCGGTGACCAGGCGCTTGTTGACCAGCGCGTAGCACGCATACGACAAGCCGGCCACCAGGCACAGCGCCACGCCGGCAGGCGTCACCTGCAACTGCTGCGCACCGCCCATGACCATCAGGCAGCCGCCGGCCACGGCCAGCAGCGTGCCCAGCCACCAGTCCCAGCGCGGTGGCCGGCGCGAGACGGCGGTCTGCAGCAGGCCGGCCCAGATCGGCCCGCTGCCGATCGCGATCGCGGTGCCCACCGCGACGCCGGTGGCCTTGACGCCCGCGAAGAAGCTGAGGTTGTAGGCGGCGATGCCGACGCCGGCCAGCAGCACCCAGCGCCACGGCATGCGGCGCAGGTCGGCCTGCAGGCTACCGCCGCGGGGCTGCTGCCAGAGCGTGAAGGCGGCAAAGAAGGCCGCCGCCACCGCCAGCCGCAGCGCCCCCACCCAGTAGGCCGAGAGCCCCGCCGGCCCCAGGCTTTGCGCGGTGCCGGTGGTGCCCCAGAGCACCGCGGCGGCCAGCACCATGCCTATGCCCAGCGAAGATGCGTTCGAAGAAGTTGGCTTGTCCATGCCGGCATGCTGAGGCCGGCCGGCGCGGCGACTGTCGAGAGACTCTCGTGCTCGCAAGAAAGCGAAAGGTGCCCTCAGCGCGCCGCCCGCAGCGCCCGCGCCCCGACGCCGCGCTCGCGCCTGAGCGCAAAGGCCAGCGCGCTGGCGGAGCGGTAGCCCACCTCGCCGGCCACCGTCTCCAGCGGCAGGCCGCCGGCCAGCAGCCGCATCGCCCGTGCCAGGCGCCGGCCGCGCAGGTAGGCCTGCGGCGTCTGGCCGGTGAGCTCCAGCAGCCGCGCGTGGAAGCGCTGTGCGCTCAGGCAGCACAGCGCCGCCATGCGGGCCGTACTCCAGGGTTCGTGCAGCGCAGCGTCCAGCGCCGCGTCGAGCCGTGTCAGCTCGATGCCGCGCCGCGCGAGGATGGTGGGCGCGCGCAGGATCTCGGCCAGCGATCGTTCGGCGCTGTCCAGCAGCTCGTCGCAGCCCAGGCCCGGCGTGACCGCGAAGCGCCGCACCCGCTCGACGCCGGCCTGCTCGGGCGCGTCGATCACCAGCATGCGCACCGCCTGCGGCGCGAGAAAACCATGGGCCACGCCGGCCGGGATGATGAGCCCGCAGGAGGTGTCGGCGAACGCGGCCCGCCCCGCGATCTCCAGCTCCATGCGGCCGCGCAGCGCGAACATCAGCTGCGCATGCGCGTGGGTGTGGGTGGTGAACTCGCCGCTGTAGCTGCGCACGCTGCAGTGCAGCGGCAGGGGGCGGATCGACGGGGCGGTGGCCATGGCGGGACTTTAACAATGGGGCTGTTCGGCCGCAGCCTGTCGCAGGCCGCCGATGCAGCTAGCCTTGAGCCTTCTGCCCCAAGCTCCCGCCGATGACCTCCTCCCCCTCGACACTGAACGATCTGCTGGCCGAGAACCTGCGCTACGCGCCGGAGTACGGCGATGGCCTCAGCAACCACCTGCCCATGGCCTTGTATGCCCTGCAGCGCCTGGGGGCACCGCCCGAGCGGCTGGCGGCGCTGTTCGAATCGCACGCCGGCAAGCTCTCGCCACGCGCCGCCCCGCAGGCGCCCGCCGCGGCCTGGCAGGAGCAGTTCGGCCGGCCCGATGCCTTCGAGGCGTTGGCGGCGCACTTCGACGCCGCGATCGGGCGCGAGGGCGTGCAGCCGGTGGTGCGCCAGGCCTTGCCGCTGCTGATGCCCGGGGTGGGCGCCGCCGCCTTCCACGGCCTGATACGCACGGCCTACGCGCTGCAGGCCGGCCACGAGCGCGAGATCGCTGCCGCGCTGGCCTACTGGGCCTGCCGCCACCTGCCGCTGGCCGCGCCCGCAGGCACCGGCGCGCCGCTGGCGCCGGCCGACTGGCTGGGCGCGCTGGGCACGGCGCTGGCGGGCTGCAAGCCGACGGGCCGGCTCATCTTCGACCGCATGCAGGCCGTGGCGGCCACCGAGGCCTACAGCCGCCTGGCCGGCACGGTGCACGTGCACGCCGGCACGCTGGCGCAGCTCGCGGCCATCGCCACCCAGCGCTACCTGGCAAGCCGCAACTTCACCGTGCTGCATCTCGTCACCAGCTGCCACGCGATGCGGCTGCTGCTGCCGCTCACAGAGTCGCCGCTGCAGGCGGTGCGCCACTACGCGGCCGCCTACGCCGCCGGCTTCATCGCCAGTGGCATAGCCCCCAGCCGCCCGGCGATGGACGTCGAGCCGCTGGCCTGGTCGCAGATCGTGCCGCGCGCCATCGCCAGCGAAGACGAACACGTCATCAAGCTGGTCGACACCTGCAGCGAAGAAGCGCGGGTCTATGGCGACACCGCCTACCGCCAGGCCGCGTCGCTGGCCGTGGCGGCCTGACGGCCGGGCTCAGAGCCTGAGAGTTTTTCGGGCGTGCCCGAGCAGCGCGCCAAAACGCCTCCGATCTAGGCGCAAA
>DATHWJ010000476.1:0-6541 GCA_035460745.1 Ideonella sp.
GAAGGCCAGAAGGTGAATCGTCTGCTCATCGAGGAAGGCGCGGACATCAAGAAGGAACTGTACGTTGGCCTCGTGCTCGACCGTGTTTCGCAGAAGGTCGTCGTGATGGCGTCGAGCGAAGGCGGCATGGACATCGAAGAGGTGGCCCACAACACGCCCGAGAAGATCATCAAGGTGTTCGTCGACCCGCTGACCGGCATGACCGATGCGCAAGGCACCGAGCTGGCCAACGGCATTGGCGTGCCGGCCGCCTCGCAGGCACAGGCCGTCGACGTGTTCAAGAAGCTGTACCAGGTCTACATGGACACCGACTCGTCGCTGGCCGAGATCAACCCGCTGATCCTCGAAGGCAACGGCAACATCAAGGCGCTCGACGCGAAGTTCAACTTCGACAGCAACGCGCTCTTCCGCCACCCCGAAATCGTGGCCTACCGCGACCTCGATGAAGAAGACCCGGCTGAAATCGAAGCCAGCAAGTTCGACCTGGCCTACATCCAGCTCGACGGCAACATCGGCTGCCTGGTGAACGGCGCCGGCCTCGCGATGGCCACGATGGACACCATCAAGCTCTTCGGCGGCGAGCCGGCGAACTTCCTCGACGTGGGCGGCGGCGCCACCGCCGAGAAGGTCACCGAGGCCTTCAAGATCATGCTCAAGAACACCAAGGTCAAGGGCATCCTGGTCAACATCTTCGGCGGCATCATGAAGTGCGACACCATCGCCGAAGGCGTGATCACCGCCTGCAAGGCGGTGAACCTGAGCGTGCCGCTGGTGGTGCGCATGAAGGGCACCAACGAAGACCTCGGCAAGAAGATGCTGGCCGAAAGCGGCCTGCCCATCATCAGCGTAGACACCATGGCCGAAGCCGCGACGAAGATCGTCGCCGCCGTCGCTTAAAGCAGCAGCCCGCCAGAAAGAACAGATATGAGCATCCTCATCAACAAGGACACCAAGGTCATCACCCAGGGCATCACGGGCAAGACCGGGCAGTTCCACACCCGCGGCTGCCGCGACTACGCCAACGGCAAGAACTGCTTCGTCGCCGGCGTGAACCCCAAGAAGGCCGGCGAAGACTTCGAAGGCATCCCCATCTTTGCCAACGTGAAGGACGCGGCCGCCAACACCGGCGCCACCGTCAGCGTGATCTACGTGCCGCCGGCTGGCGCCGCCGCCGCGATCTGGGAAGCCGTCGAGGCCGACCTCGACCTGGCGATCTGCATCACCGAAGGCATTCCCGTGCGCGACATGCTGGAAGTGCGCAACCGCATGAAGGCCAAGGAAGCCGCCGGTGGCAAGAAGACCCTGCTGCTGGGCCCGAACTGCCCCGGCCTGATCACGCCCGAAGAGATCAAGATCGGCATCATGCCCGGCCACATCCACCGCAAGGGCCGCATCGGCGTGGTCTCGCGCTCGGGCACGCTGACCTATGAAGCGGTCGCGCAGCTCACCGAGATCGGCCTCGGCCAGTCGAGCGCGGTCGGCATCGGCGGCGACCCGATCAACGGCCTCAAGCACATCGACGTGATGAAGCTCTTCAACGACGACCCCGACACCGACGCCGTCATCATGATCGGCGAGATCGGCGGCCCCGACGAAGCCGAAGCCGCCCGCTGGTGCCAGGCCCACATGAAGAAGCCCATCGTCGGCTTCATCGCCGGCGTCACCGCGCCCCCCGGCAAGCGCATGGGCCACGCCGGCGCGCTGATCTCCGGCGGCGCCGACACGGCCGACGCCAAGCTGGCGATCATGGAAGAGTGCGGTTTCACCGTCACCCGCAATCCGTCCGAGATGGCCAAGCTGCTCAAGGCCCTGCTCTGAGCCACAGGCTTAGTCACCCATGAAAGAGGCCGCCTGAGGGCGGCCTCTTTCATGCGGCATGCCGCCTGCGGTTTGCTTGACCGCCGTCATCGCCAAGCCGCCGGCGGTTGTGGAAACTACAGAAGCCTCCCCCGGTGCAGCGGCCCGACAATGCCTGCCAGTTTGGCAGTGCCATGCCCAAGGCGGCCGCCACTACACTGCCGCCCATCATTCAACACGCGAACGTTCTAAGGATCCTGCATGGAATCGTTGCTGACCCCCGAGTTCTGGATCGCCGTCGGCCAGATCATCATGATCGACATCCTGCTGGGCGGTGACAACGCGGTCGTGATCGCGCTGGCCTGCCGGCAGCTGCCGCCCGCCCAACGCACCAAGGGCATCCTGTGGGGCACTGCCGGCGCCATCGTGCTGCGCGTGATCCTGATCTTCTTTGCCCTCACGCTGCTGGCGATCCCCTACCTGAAGCTGGTCGGCGCCCTCCTGCTGATCTGGATCGGCGTCAAGCTGCTCGCCCCGGACGAAGAAGAAGGCCACGCCAACATCACCGGCAGCGACAAGCTCTGGGGTGCGGTCAAGACCGTCATCGTGGCCGACCTGGTGATGAGCATCGACAACGTCATCGCGATCGCCGGCGCCGCCGAAACGGCCGGCGGCGACCACACCATGACGCTGGTGATCTTCGGCCTGGTGGTCAGCATCCCCATCATCGTCTGGGGCAGCCAGATGGTGCTGAAGCTGATGGATCGCTTCCCCATCATCATCACCGTCGGCGGCATGCTGCTGGGCTGGATCGCCGGCACGATGGCAGTGGGCGATCCCGCGATCGTCAGCCACCTGCCGACCGTGCCGGCCGAGGCGGCTGGTGCCGCGCCGGAAGTGGCCGCCTGGGTCCACTACGGCGCTGGCGTGGCCGGTGCCCTGCTGGTGCTGGTGCTGGGCAAGCTGATGGCGCGGCGCGCCGCCAGCCCCGCCACCACCTGAGCGACCGCACGCAGCACGGACGGGCGCCTGCGGGCGCCCGTCTGCTTTTGGGCGGACAGGTCGTCGCGTCAGCGTGGCTTGCCCCTAAGCCCGCGTGGCATGCGGTTACGTTTGGGCCGCGCTGCCGGGCGGGGCCGGTGCGTCGCTGTGATAAGGTCTTGAGACTGATGTATCAGCGAGCATCCACGCACTCCATGGCTGCCAACGGCCCAAGCCGCGGCCTCCGCTTTTGGCAACACCTCCTGCGCTGGCCCGGCTCCGTCACGCGGCACTTTGGCCATCTCCCCGCCCATGAACCCCCGCCCTCCCACCCGGAGATGCCGGGCTTGGCGATTGGCGGGTTTCTGCTGGTGCGCACCATCGCCCAGGGCGCCATGGGCGAGCTGCACATGGCGACCGACCCGGCCACCGGCGAGCCGGTGGCGCTCAAGACCGTGCGCATCCGCGGCGGCCCCATCACGCGCGAGCGCTTCCTGCGCGAGGCGAGCGCGGCCGCCCGGCTGCGCCACCCGGGCATCGTGCAGGTGCGCGCCGCCGGCATCGAGGACGGCGCGGCCGAATCCCTGGGCTGGATCGCGATGGAGTGGGTCAGCGGCAGCGACCTCGGCCGCTACACCGCAGCCAGCCGCCTGCTGCCCGAGCCCCTGGTGCTGGAGATCGCGGCGCGAGTGGCCGATGCGCTCGCCGAGGCCCATCGCCGGGGCGTGGTCCACCGCGACATCAAGCCGGCCAACCTGCTCGTCAACATCGCCAGCGGCGTCGTCAAGGTCAGCGACTTCGGCTGCGCCCAGCTCAACGAGGCCGAGCGCAGCCGCAGCGGCCTGATGATAGGCTCGCCGGCCTACATGGCGCCGGAGCAGTTGGCGGGCGCCCGGGTCGATGGCCGCGCCGATCTCTACGCCCTCGGCGTCGTGCTGTTCGAGCTGCTGACCGGCCGCTTGCCGTTCGCCGCCGACTCGCTCGCGCTGCTGTTCACGGCGATCGCGCAGGAGCCCGCGCCCCGCCTGTCCACGCTGCGCCCCGAGCTGCCCGCCGGCTTGTCCGAGCTGGTCGGTCGCGCCCTGGCCAAGGAGCCCGCCGGGCGTCCGGCCGATGCCGGCGCGATGGCCGCCGAGCTGCGCCGCGTCGCGGCCGCGTGGTCCGTGCCGCCCGGCACGGACCCCCCCCAAACCGAAGCGACGCCACCCGCTGCACCCAGCCGCTCCCGAGGCACAATGGCCGATCCGCCCACCCACCCGCCCGAGCGCCGTGACCACCCAGCTTGAATTTTTCAGCGCCATAGACACGGGTCGCGCACGCAGCAACAACGAAGACACCGTCAAGGTCGATGAGGCGCTCAAGCTCGCCGTGCTGGCCGACGGCATGGGGGGCTACAACGCCGGCGAGGTGGCCAGCGACATGGCGGCCAGTTGTGTGCGCGACGAACTCGCGCGCCGCATCGCCGTCACCAACCCGCCGATGCAGGCCGCCGAGATCCGGCAAGCGCTGTTCGACAGCGCGCAGATCGCCAACCAGACCGTCTACGACGCCTCGCAAAACCGCGCCGAGTACGCCGGCATGGGCACCACGCTGGTGGTGGCGCTGTTCGAGGAGACCAAGCTCTGGGTCGGCCACGTCGGCGACTCGCGCGCCTACCGGCTGCGCGGCGGCGTGCTGGAGCAGATCAGCCGTGACCACTCGCTGCTGCAGGAGCAGATCGACGCCGGCCTGCTGCGCCCCGAAGAGGCCGCCTTCTCGATGCACCGCAACCTCGTCACCCGCGCGGTCGGCGTCGAGCCGCTCGTGGAGCTGGAGCTGCACGAGCACGAGCTGCGCGCCGGCGACCTCATCCTGATGTGCTCCGACGGCCTGTCGGACATGCTGCCCGACCCGCAGATCGCCCAGGTCTTGCGCGCCCACGAGGGCCTGGAGGCCGCGGCCACCGCGCTGATCGCCGCGGCCAATGCGGCGGGTGGACGGGATAACATCGCGGTGATACTGGTGCGTGCCAAGGGGGGGGCGGGCCAGACCGGCCGGGCGTGGTGGCCGTTCCGGCGCTGAGGGGCTGCAGCGGGAGCCGGCCCCGAACCTAGGGGCCTGTTGCACAACTAGAGGATTCTCATGGGTAAGCTGGTCGTTTCTCTCGACAACGTCGTCATCAAGGAAGTCCAGATCACCAAGGACCGGACGACCCTGGGCCGCCGGCCTTACAACGACATCGTGATCGACAACCTCGCCGTCAGCGGCGAGCACGCGGTGCTGCTGGCCGTGGGCGACGACGTCTTCATCGAGGACCTGAACAGCACCAACGGCACCTACATCAACGGCAAGGCCATCAAGAAGCAGCTGCTGGCCCACAACGACACCGTCGAGATCGGCAAGTACCGCATCAAGTACCTGACCGAAGAGGTCGCCGAGTACGAGCGCACCATGGTGCTGCGCCCCGGCACCGGCTTCGGCACGCCCGCCGCCGCGGTGCTGGCGCCGGCGGTCTCCATGCTGCCGGCCTCCATCAAGGTGCTCAATGGCGGTGCCGCCGGCCGCGAGGTGCTGCTCACCAAGGTCGTCACCACCGTCGGCAAGCCCGGCATGCAGGTGGCCTCCATCGCCAAGCGCCCCACCGGCTATGTGCTGTCGCACGTCGAGGGCGACCTGCGCCCCAGTGTCAACGGCCAGGCGCTGGGTGACAACGTCGTGCCGCTGAAAAACGGCGACGTGATCGAGCTCGCCGGTACCCAGATGCAGTTCATCCAGGGTTGATGCCGTGAGACTTCGCGGCGCTGCCGCGCGTGCGCGCCGCCCCGGCTTCATTCACACCGCCTGAGAGCGTGCCGCAAGTGTCGCGCCTCGGTGCACGCGCGGGGCTGTGGGGTGCGGTGGCGCTGCTGGCGGCCATCGGCGCCTGGCACGCGGTGATCTGGCCGCTGCCGCCGCTGCAGCGGCTGGAGCTGGCGGTCGACGACATGCGCCTGCGGGCCTTTCTCGGCCACACGCCGCACCCTGACATCACCATCGTCGATGTCGACGAAGCCAGCCTGCGCGCCATCGGCCGCTGGCCCTGGGGCCGCGAGCGCCTGGCAGCGCTGACCGACGAGCTCTTCGGGCGCCAGCGCATCGCGGTGCTGGGCTTCGACTTCGTCTTCGCCGAGCCCGACACCGGCGCCTGGGCCGCGCTGCAGCCGCTGGCCAGCCAGGACCCGGCGCTCGCCAGCCGGCTGCCGGCCTGGCGTGCGGCGCTGGACCACGACCAGCACTTCGCCCGCGCGCTGCAGGGCCGTCCCGTCGTGCTCGGCTACTACCTCACCGCCGACCGCGGCGGCGGCCGCAGCGGCCGGCTGCCCGCGCCACTCTTCGATACCACCGGCCAACCCGCGCTGCGCCTGCCCGCCTGGAGCGGCTACGGCGCCAGCGTGCCGGCGCTGGCGGCCGCCGCGCCCACCGCCGGCTTCTTCAATGCGCTGCCCGACGACGACGGCGTCGTGCGCTCGGTGCCGGCGGTGGCGCAGCTCGACCGCCAGGTCTACGAGTCGCTCGCGCTGGCGATGCTGCGGCTGGCCACCGATGCGCCGGTGGTGAAGCCGGTGACCACGCCCGTCGCCGGCCGTCCCGGCCTGGCCGACCTCGCCGCCCTGCTGCTGCAGCCCGCCGCCGCCCCGGCGCGCCGCCTGGGGCTAGACGAGCGCGGCACGCTGCGCGTGCCCTACCGCGGCCCGGGCGGCCCGGGGGCGCACAGCTTCCGCTATGTCAGCGCCGAGCGGCTGCT